>DUSX01000002.1 GCA_012842395.1 Bacillota bacterium | reverse complement strand
CAAACGAGCAGGCTCCAAAAGTCCCTTCTCTTCGGCAACCCGGCTATCATGGCCAGAACCCCTCCTGGCTTTAGACCCGTGGCTTTGCGTCCCCGCCTTTCGACGGGTTTGCCTTTGTCGGGAGAACGTTCTCGGTTTTTCAGTTATAAGGGATCCTCAATTCCCGCCTAGAAAAGTATCATACGATGGCAAGGCTTGCCTATCAGCCCGATGGCTCATTTTTGGACGGGACTTTGGTCATGGGCCCTTCGTCCTGGGACCCCCCAGACCCCGAGAACCCCTGGCTGATGGCCCATATGGCGGCCTGGGTGCGCCGGTCCGCCCCGAGCTTGTGAAGAAGGTTGCTGACGTGGTTCTTGACTGTTTTCTCGCTTATCGAAAGCATCCTCGCGATCTCCCGGTTGCTCTTGCCCCGGGCGACCAAGGAAAGGACCTCGCGCTCCCTGGCAGTCAATCGGTGCCGCGCGCCCTCCGTCCCTGCGTAGGATGAGGCGGCGACTGCATCCGACGGCGCGGCCATCGCATGCAGAACCGCCTCTTCGAACCCCGAAGCCACGTCGCGCAGCCTGGCGACACCCTCCACCAACACTCTTACCAGTCGCGGCGACGCATACTGGTGCCCGCGGGCAGCCGCCCGAATCGCGTAAACGAGGTCCTCCGGAGACGCCGAGCGATCCAGGCATGCGAGCACCCCCGACGTGAACGCGTCCATGACGGCATCAAGAACCTCCCGCCCAGCGTCACCAACATCTACCACGGCCACCGTCGCGTACGTCTGTCGCACGCCGGCGTGCGCGCTCTGCCCGGCTTGTTGTCCTCCCGCTGCTGCAAACGCGGAAAGGCTTGTGTCGAGGCCAAGGGCCCAAGCAGCGAGCGCGGCCCGCCACGTTCCAGCGCCCGAGGACGGCACACTGCCCGCCACGATCACGTCTGGGCGGCATGCGGGAACGACCTCAGCAGCCTGCTCCAAATCGGTCGCCTCGCCGACTACCTTGAGATCGGGCTCGGACTCGATGGCGCGACACATGCCCGCCCGGAAAAGAGAGCTTTGATCAACGATGAACACCCTGATCACTCGCGCCCCGCGGGCGGTGCCGGACGGCACAGCCACGTCCCGTCCCTCACCTTCCCGCGGACCCGCGCGTGTCAGGGTCCGCGATAGGGATCCTAACGGCCACCCTGGTGCCTCTGCCCGGGGCCGTGTCTATGTCGAGGGACCCGCCAAGGAGCTTTGCGCGCTCCTTCATCCCGGCGATCCCCAGTTTCTCCGACCTCCCGACGCCCCGAGAGACCGCGGCAAGATCGAAGCCCTTGCCGTTGTCCTCAATGCTCGCTCCGACCGCACTTACACCGTACCCAAGGGTGACCACGACTTTGGAAGCCAATGCGTGCTTGCGCGCGTTGTTGAGCGCCTCCTGTACGATGCGAAAGAGAACGAGCTCGACCACGGGGTCAAGCCTCGTTTCTTTGCCGAGCACGTTCATTTCCACAGGTAGGCCATGGCGTTGACTGAAGTCGCTCACGTACCGCCGCAACGCAGGTGCCAGCCCAAGGTCATCCAACATCATGGGCCGCAGGTCGAAGACGATGCGTCTGATTTCGCGAAGGCATTCGGTGATAGCTTTTCTGAGGTCGCGGATCTCCTCGAGAGCGCGGGGAGGATCCTCGGAGATGAGCCTTTCGACTATCTCCAACTGCAGGATGGCATTGGCCATCATTTGGGCAGGACCATCGTGGATGTCTCTTGCGACACGCCGCCGCTCCTCCTCCTGGGCCTTTATGACCCGCTCGACCGTATCCTCCCCTTTACTGCCAGACGAATACACGAGCGCGTCACCTCCCAAGATGCGACAAATAACTATGTCTCAGCCCGGTTATTTCATGATCTCATAGAGTTCAAAACCCCAGGCCCTTCCAGAAAGAGCGCGCCCGAGCCATGAACCCCTCCTTCGTGGCGGCCGCGGCCACACCCGACTCTACAGGAACATACTCTCCGCCGCGCCGAAGCGACTCCTCGGCTCGCTCAAGCACCCTGACCACCTTCGCTCCGTTCACGCCGTCGGTGAGAGGGCGTTTGCCCTCGCGGATACACTCCAAGAAATGGAGGCATTCGTTTCGGAGGGGTTCGCTCATTTTGAGTTTGGGGATGTACACATCGCCGTAAGTGAACGTGTACTGGAAACCTGAAAAGCCGTTCAGCGCGTCCGCGCCGTTCGGCGCATCGCCGGTGGTTTCGGTGGCCTCCGCGACCCCGTTGGGGTGGGAGCCGTTTTCGGACCTTTTCATGAAGTCGCGCCGGCGGTTCACACCTTTGTTGTAAACCTTGACCTTTTCCAGCGTTTCCGCGTCGTCGAACACTATCATCTTCTTCTCGCCGATTATCGTCGTCCGGCTCGTCTTACACGGGTCAAGCCAGCTTAGATGGATGTTCGCCATCACTCCCGAGCCAAAGCGGATGGTCACGAAGGCCACGTCCTCAATGCCGTCGTTCACGTAGGCCTGACCAGTAGCCGCCACGCTCACTGGCTCATCGCCCAGCAAATAGAGAAGGGTCGCTATGTCGTGTGGAGCCTTGTCCCACAACACACTTACGTCTTCGCGCACGATCCCGAGGCTCGTGCGGGCAGCATGCATGTAGTAGATCTTTCCCAGCTCGCCTGAGTCGACGTACTCCTTGACCACGCGCATCGCAGGGTGATAGTCCATGATGTGCCCAACCATCAGGACCTTGCCCGCCTTCTCGGCGATATCCACAAGGTGATCCGCGTCCTCCGAGGAAAGCGTGAACGGCTTCTCCACGAGGACATGCTTCCCCCGAAGAAGGCACGCACGAGCTATACTGTAATGAGTTGCGGGGGGAGTCGCCACCACCACCGCATCTATCTTCGGATCAGACGCCACCGCCTGGAAATTCCTAGTCAGCCTCACAAGCGGGTATCTCTCTCTGATTGCCGCAAGCCTGGCCTGATTGGTGTCACAGCAGACTACCAGCTTCGCCTCGGAGATCTCGGAAAAGTTCCTGACATAGTTCTTCCCCCAGTTACCACACCCGATCACACCCACATTCACCACGCTGGTTATCCTCCTCACAATGCCCGGAGGCGACAGGCCGACGCTACATGGCAGGACGGGCCGACACACCACAACATAGAACTCGACCGATGCGGTCGAGCCCGCACCGTCACCAGAACCTCCATGAGACAGGCTTGCGTCCACCCGCGGCAAGCCAATGTCCACGTCTACTTCTACATAAAGCCCCGAATTCCTCTTCCTAGTATGTCCCTGCCGTCACAAAAGCGCTGGACCTCGCGCAACCCCGCCTCGTTTTGCGTCCCTTTCCCCCACCGACAGGGCCGCACACGTAAAGCGGGGCTGCACGAAGCGCCCCTGCACAGACTACATAAAGCACTGATGGAGCGCTGTACGAAGCACGCGGGCGCGCATATGACATGCGGCCGCAGCTCAGCGCGCTTGGCACGCCGTGCCTCCCCGCCCCGGAGCTCGGGGCCGCGCGCGCCCGTTAGTCCCCTCTCGTTTTCCGAGGTTCTAAGTATGTTGCCAAGAGTCCGCGCTACTTCCGGCCGAGGGATCCTGCCCAGGGTTGCCGGTGCTTGCACGACGGGGCGTGGAGAGTCCGGCAGGCTTGCGCGCCGAATTCGAACGAGGCGCGCCGCAAGCGCGCCGTGCCTGGAGGGCGTGGCCGGCAACCCTACCGCCGTCAAGAAAGGAGACGAAGACCTATGGCGCCGTACTTAGACAGGATCACCGGTGGTTGCGCTAGAAGGCATCGGCTTTCAGGTCGTCGACCTTGTCCAGCCTCTCCCATGGGAGGTCCAGATCGGTCCTTCCGAAATGGCCGTACGCCGCCACAGGGCTGTAAATCGGCCTCCGAAGGTCCAGCCTCTCAATGATGGCGGCCGGACGCAAGTCGAAATGCTTGCGAACGAGCGCCAGAATATCGTCGTCATCCAGCTTACCCGTGCCGAAGGTCTCAACGCCGACCGAAACGGGACGCGAGGACCCGATGACGTAAGACGCCTGCACCTCGCATTTGTCCGCAAGGCCCGCAGCGACGAGGTTCTTCGCTACCCACCTCAAAGCGTAGGACGCCGACCTGTCAACCTTGGTCGGGTCTTTGCCCGAAAACGATCCGCCACCGTGGCGTGCCGCACCTCCGTACGTGTCCACGATGATCTTTCGGCCCGTGAGCCCCGAGTCGCCGTGGGGGCCGCCTACGACGAACCGGCCTGTGTTGTTGATCAAGAACCTCGTGCGCTCATCGAGGAGAGACGGCGGGATCACGTGGCGAATTACCTTTTCGATAATGTCGCGCCTGAGTGTCTCATAGTCGACCTCCGGGTGGTGCTGGGCGGAGATCACCACGGCGTCCACCCTCACAGGCGTGTCGCCGTCATACTCCACGGTGACCTGCGTCTTCCCGTCCGGGCGCAGATAGTCCACGATCTCCTGCTTACGGATCTCCGCGAGCCGCCGGGCCAGCTTGTGCGCAAGCATTATCGGCATGGGCATCAGTTCCGGGGTCTCACGTGTGGCAAACCCGTACATCAAGCCCTGGTCGCCAGCGCCCAAATGTTCGAAACCGTTTGCGACCCCGGCCGCTTCGAGCTGTCTAACCTCGAGCGACCGGTTCACTCCCATGGCAATGTCCTCCGACTGCTCGTGGATGGACGTGATAACGCCGCAGGTATCAGCGTCAAATCCGTACTTGGCCCTGGTGTACCCGATCTCCCGCACTGTATTGCGGACGATCTCTGGGATCTCCACGTAGCAAGACGTGGTGATCTCACCAATGACGAAGACCACGCCCGTCGTCGCGGCAACCTCGCACGCCACGCGGGCATTAGCGTCCTCCTTCAGGATAGCATCGAGCACGGAGTCGGCGATCTTGTCGCAGAGCTTGTCCGGGTGACCTTCGGTCACTGACTCTGACGTAACAAGCCTCCTCGCCTTTGTTGAGCATCTCCCTGTCGTTTCTCCCATGTCAGCACCCCTCCTGCTCTGTATTTCGGAACCTGTCACCTAAGCCCAACCGTCTCAATCGGCCCAGCATTGTCCCGGCGAGTCGCGCCGCTCGATCGCACCGCGCAGCTGCACCCGAGACGCACAAAAACGCCCCTTCCGCGTTCAGGAAGAGGCGCTGCATCTCTCATCTCCCAGAACGGAAAGTTCTGCAGGAATTGGCACCGTGCAGGCGAGTCCGCCGCCGGTTGCCGGGCTTCATCGGGCCAGTCCCTCCGCCGCTCTTGATAAGAGCCTTCCATATTGTGTTTTCCAGGCTGCTGGCAGTATTATACTACCCCAGCCGCGCGAAGTGCAATGGTTTTCCGCAACAATCGCGGATTCTGTAAGGCACATGTAAGACACAAAGGACAGGAATGTGGTCCTAGCCAGGTCGGGGGATCCCGGATGGACGGCGACTGTGGCAAGCTATGGGTGGGAGGTTAAAGTGCGGCTATGCGAATCCAGCAGTTCTTGGCGAGCGACTCCTCCAGCCAGTTTCGCGCAAGGTTCGGGCTGGCGCCCGATGGCAGGTTCCTTTCGTTCCCGCCATGCACTTCTCGGGCGGCCCCTAGTCGCCGTGCTCCGCACATGTTGGCAGGGCCCACGAGAAAGACCATCACTACCTGCGCCCGCGACCGGCGCACTACAAGACGATCGCGAGGGCCTGGGTGGCGAGCACCACGAACACGAGTGCGAACGGGTAAGTGGCCGCGTATGGAGCCGCGACCTCGTCGCTTCCGGCGGCAGTTATGAGTGCTCCGAGAGCCGGCGTGCTCGTCATCCCTCCGCAGATGCTTCCTAGGTTGTCGGGCAGGTTGAGCTTGAAAAGCCACGCCGATGCAGCGAACCCGAGCACCATCGGAACCAACGTGATGAGCGCGCCGCTCGCGAAGAGCAGCCAACCGTATTTCGCCACGGTGGCTACGAACCCACGCCCTGCAGCAACGCCCGCGCCAGCTAGAAAGAGCATGAGACCCATCTCGCGCGTGATCCCGAGCGTGTGCCCTGGCGGCCTAAGGGACCACCGTCCCACGCCGCCGAAATGCCCGACCACGAGCCCTGCCATGAGAGGTCCGCCGGCGATGCCAAGGCTCAGGGGTCCGACACCGGGAATCTGCACGCGTAGCCGGCTTATGAGCAGCCCTGCGGCCAACACAAGCGTCAAAGCGAGCATGCCCGTCCGTTCTAGCGGCCGCCTCTGACGCCCCAAGGCCGCCTCGAACTTATCAAGCGCGTGCGGTGCGCCCACCGCTCGCACGACGTCCTTTTGCTCGAGCAGGGTGTCTGCGCGTGGCGTGAACTCAACGCCGGCCCGTCTGACCCTGGTAAGCACCACCCCGTAACGCTCGCTGGGATTTAGCTCGCGGACGGTGGTCCCAGCGACCTCGCGGCTCTCCAGGGTAAGGTCGCGCAGATCCACCCCCGGCTCGTCCATGGAGAGGTACGCGCGGCGCCCGACGAGCGCCTCCAGCTTCGCAAGCGCCTCGTCGGTCCCAACGGCACGTATTCCGTCCCCCCTCATGAGCACGGTATCGCCGAGCGCCGCGAAGACTTGGCGCCCTCTTTGCACACGGGACACCACGGCCCCCGTGCGCGAGAGCACACCGAGCTCAGCGAGGGTTTTGCGCTCCACATCGGGATTTTCCACGATGAATTCACGCACAAGGAGCGTCTCCGCGAGTTTCACGCCTCTCTCTGGCGCCCGCGATAGCCTTGCTACCTCTTCCTTCAGATTCCTTCGAAGGATTTGCGGCATGAGCTGCACGAAGAGTACAACGCCTACCACGCCGAAGGGGTAGGCTATCCCGTACCCGATCGACGCCGCATTGTCGCCCGTGGCCTCAAGCGCCACGGCAAGGCCCGGCGTGGTGGTGAGGGCGCCCGTGTAAATGCCCACTGCAAGCGCCCGCGGGATGTCGAGAGCCCTTGCAAGAAGCACCGTTGCCGCTGCTCCCGAACCCACTATGAGAAGAGCTATCGCGCCGTACGATAGCGCGTTTCGCCTAAGGTTCCTGAAAAACCTTGGGCCCGCCGTGAGACCCACGGAACCTACAAACAGCGCAAGCCCGAGATCGCGCACGATGCCTGGTATCTCGTATCCCAGGTGCCCGAAGTACAGCGCCGCGAGCAGCACCCCCGACGTCCCGAGCTGCATGCTTCCCACACTGATGCCGCCAAGGACGTACCCAGCGGCAGCCAGGACGAACAACGCTTCAAGAGGAGTCACCATTTTCCCTTCGTCAGCCCCCGCTCGCCTCGGCTTCGCTCTTCCAGCTCTCTCCTCACCTCAGGCTCCGAGGAACGGCTTGCGCTGGAGCCATCACGTGCCGCTCCTCGCTGCCAGGGGACGCACCCCTGACGCCCCAGCACGGCGGGCCCCGTCATGGCTCGTGAGCTCACGAACCCAGCTCACGAACTGGGCTCCGCCTGCTTCGCCCGCTGCCGCAAGCTCACGGCAGGTCTTGAGGAACTCCTCGACGCTCCCGTCAAGCGTAGCCGTGCTCCTCGCTATGAATATCCGTTCGTGACAGGTGGCTACCGTCCCTTCCTCCGCCGTAAGCAACTCTTCAAAGAGCTTTTCACCAGGACGCACGCCCGTGAACTTGATCTCTATGTCCTTGTCCGGGTCAAGGCCAGACAGTCGCACGAGATCGCGAGCGAGGTCAACTATGCGGACAGGCTCCCCCATATCGAGCACGAAGACCTCTCCGCCTTCACCCATTGCGGCAGCCTGTATAACGAGTTGGACAGCTTCGGGGATGGTCATGAAGTAGCGCACCATATCGGGGTGGGTCACCGTGATCGGGCCGCCCGCTGCGATCTGCCGCTTGAAGAGCGGTATCACACTCCCCCTGCTCCCAAGGACGTTCCCGAACCTGACCGCCATGAATCTCGTGTTGCTATGCTCGTTCAAGGCCTGGATGAGGAGCTCAGCCGCCCGCTTGGTGCTGCCCATGATGCTCACGGGGTTCACGGCCTTGTCAGTCGAAATGAGCACGAACCTGGAAGCAGCGTGCCGATCGGCCGCGCACGCAACATTCCAAGTGCCGAAAACGTTGTTGTTTATCGCCTCTTCGGGATGCATCTCCATGAGCGGCACATGCTTGTGGGCGGCCGCGTGAAAGACCACGTCCGGCTTGTAGCGTGCGAACACGCTTTCCATGCGCGCCGCGTCCCGTATATCGCCTATGACGGGCACGACGTTGAGAGAGGGACACGTCTCCCTGAGCTCGAGGTCGATGTCGTATATGTCGTTTTCTGCATGCCCCAAGAGCACGAGGCTTGCCGGTTGGAACCTCGCGATCTGTCGGCACAGCTCCTGTCCTATAGATCCGCCGGCGCCCGTCACGAGTACCGGCCGACCTGTCAAGTAACCGCCGATCTTGTCGAGGTCCACCCTGACTTGTTCCCGCCTCAGCAAGTCTTCTATCTGGACGTCGCGGATACGGCTCACATCCACTTTGCCGTCAATGAGCTCGTACACTCCTGGAAGAGTCTTGACGCGCGTCCCGAGCCCTTCGCACGCGGCCACGATCTCCTTCACGACACGGCCAGGCACCGACGGCATGGCTATGATGATCTCGTCCACGTCGTGCCGCGCGACAAGGCTCGGGAGATCAGCGCGCGTGCCCAGCACTCGCAAGTCTGCGACCATATATCCCTGCTTTGAACGGTCGTCATCCACAAACCCGACTATGTCGTAACACAGCTCCGGATGGGCTCGGAGCTCCTTCGCCACCAGCACGCCAGCCTCGCCGGCACCTATGATGAGAGCACGCCGGCACGGGCCGACCTGCCACTCAGCGCCACCCGGCCCAGGCCCAGGTCGTGTAGGCGCCGCTCCGTTGGTCGCCCAGGCCCGGGACCTGCCCGTCAGAATCCATTCCCGCCTCAGCCGGGCGAAGAGGCGCAGCCCGCCAGCAAGGCTGATGTTGAATAGCCACATGAGAATGGTGGCGCTTCGAGGAAAGCCAGGTCCATGGATTAGGTGTAGCAGGAAGTAATCGCCGATCGATGCCACGGTGCCGGCTTCAGCGATGGCCACGAGCTCCCGGACGCTTGCGAATTGCCACAGTCTATCGTAAAGGCCGAATGCCTGGTACGAAGCGATCCTAAGTACCAGCAGTGCAGGCAGGCGTGGCGAGATCATATTGAGATATGGCAGTGCTCGTGCCTGGTTGAACTCAAAGCGCACGAGCAGTGCCATAAAGACGCTTGCAAGGCAGCACGCAATGTCGCAGCTCACAAGGATAGCTCTCCTTGCCCTGCGAGTCATGGGACCTCACACTCCAACTCCGTGGTTGAGCGGGATCTTGCGCCACGAGCCGCGGCTCCTCACCGCCACGCCCGCTCCCGCACAGGCGCCGACCGCGCGGAAACACCGTGCGTTGATGTGTTCGTCGCAAGCGCCAGGATTTCCTTCATGTGTCAAGTGCCGGGACACGACTAGATGAAAACATTTTCTAAAATCCTCAAGGATAGAGGCATTGACGAAAAGCCGATCCGAGGAAATGCGACTCGCAGGAAGGAATCGCTCGGAGATGGTAGAATTCTGGTGTCGTAAGAGTCTCCGGCACCGTGCCAGTGCCCGGAACTCACGAACGTGAGACGGTAACGGAAGGGTGACACGTCCACACGATATGATGAAGCGGTTGCGTTCTGTTTTCGTATCGCCCGCGCTGCCAACAGGTGTTCCCGCGCTCCTTGTCTGCATCTGCGTGCTTCTCGCGGCGTTCGTGCAGACCACATCTGCCCAGGTCGCCTCGTCGGCCGCTCGTGAGTCGCCAGCGGGCTACATCATCTCCGCCGGCGACCTGCTCGATATAGCCGTATGGGGTTATGAAGACCTGTCCGCGATGGTAAGGGTCAGGGAGGACGGGAAGATATCGTTCACAAGCCTCATAGAAGAGGTCCAGGCGGCTGGGTTGACCGTGCCAGGGCTCCAGGAGGTCCTCACCGAGAAACTCTCCTATTATCTCAAGAATCCCAGGGTCACAGTGTCGGTCCGCGAGTCGCGGCTCGTCCGCGTAAACGTCATGGGAAGCGTCCGCTCCCCCGGAACGTTCAGCTTTCCCGAGCCACCCAACATTCTGGATGTGATCGCGGCGGCCGGAGGAGACACAGCTGAGGCTGACGTGACTTGTATCAAGGTCACGCACAGGGCGGGGCTTGCGACGCCTTCGGGGGCCGCGCCCGGCCCCGGCGCGGAGCCGACCACCGTCGACTTGCGCGCCGTGCTTGCAGGCACCGCAGAACCCTCAGCATGCGTTCTCGCCGACGGCGACACGGTCTTCGTGCCCAGGGCGCTCGCAGTCAAAGTCATGGGAATGGTCCGGGCACCGGGCACGTACTACCTGGAGCGTGGAGCCCGCCTCGCCGATGCCATCGCGAGAGCTGGAGACGTGCTTCCCGAGGGCGACCCCAGCAATGTCTCGGTGTCGCGACAGGACGGCGCGCGGACCGTGGACCTCAGGGCTGCTGTCGCCGCTCCAGACAGCAGGGACAACCTCCTTCTCGCGGACGGCGACATAATCCACGTCCCGGAGGCGGTGCGTACCATCTCCGTGCTGGGCGAAGTTGAAAAGCCTGGTGTGTACCCCGTCGGCCCCGACACCAAAGTCTTCGACGCCATCGCGGCGGCGGGAGGGCCCGGGCTCGATGGCGACATCACTTGCGTCCGAGTGAGCCGGAGCAAGGGCGGAACGACCCAGGTATTCGAGATAGACTTGAGCGATTCCGGCAACATCGCGAGCCAAGGCGGTGACTCGCGCATCATCATGGGCAGCGCCTTCAAGCTGGAACCCGGCGACATGGTTTATGTGCCGAGAGCCATTGAGGTGCAGGTGCTCGGGCAGGTGAAATCCCCCGGCACTTACCGATTGCGCGCAGGCAGCCGCCTGGTCGACGCCGTCGCTAAGGCTGGTGGGCCCACGGACGTCGCGGACTCGTCGCAGGTTTCCCTCACGCGCACGTCCGCAAAGAACGCGAGTGCCGCGGCATCCGTGACGGCCAGAGTCCTCGACCTCGAAGGGATACTCAACGGTGCCAAGCCTGAGGACAACGTCGTTCTTCAAGACCAGGACATCATCTCCATCCCAGAACTCATCCAGGAGGTGTCAGTCCTCGGAGAAGTGGACCGCCCGGGCACGTACAAGATTCACAAGGAAACGCGCGTTCTCGACGTGCTGGCGCTCGCGGGCGGCGTGCGGCCGGAGGGTGATGCAACAAGCGCGGTCCTTACCAGTAAGGGCCCTGACGGCGAGGTGCGCCGCACGGTCGACCTGGACAGGCTCCAAGCCGCCGGCGGGGGCGATGAAAACTACATTGTCAGAAACGGCGACGTCCTTTATGTCCCTAAGGCGATCTCAGTCATGATCCTCGGGAAAGTGAAAGCGCCGGGGACTTACAGCCTCCGAGCCACGGCTCGGTTCATGGACGCCATCTCGCGGGCGGGGGGAGTCGCCGAGGACGGCGACCCGTCAGCAGTCACCCTCACACGACAGGGCGAGACCGCGAGGGTACACACCGTCGACATGCGGTCTATAATGGCGGGCGCTGAGGATCAGAACATCTCGCTTCGGGACGGCGACATCATCTTCGTGCCCGAGCTCGTGAGAGAGGTCTCGGTCATGGGCCAGGTGATGAAGCCCGGGGTATACAAGATACGCGACGGGACGACGTTGCTCGAAGTGCTCGCAATGGCAGGGGGTGTCACCGACACGGGCGACGACAGCGCCATCAGGCTCACGAGGCGGACCCAAGACGGCGCCGGCGAAGTGCTTGAAGTGGACGTTGAGAGCCTCGATCGGGACATCATCGTTCATCACGGTGATACAGTGTTCGTCCCGTTGAACGTGCGGCAGGTTTCAGTGCTCGGTGAGGTGGCAAGACCCGGAGTATATCCGATACGCGAGGGCACGACTCTTCTCGAGGTTCTGGCGATGGCGGGAGGAGTCACCCAACTGGGCGACGACCGCGCAGTGAGGGTCACGACCCAGGGGGCAGATGGGTCGCCGCACGCCGTCGAGTTCGACGTGGGACATCCGACTGAGGCTGCGGACGCTTCCTCGTGGGTTCTACGTGGGGGCGAAGTCGTTTACGTGCCAAGGTCCATCGCAGTACATGTCGTCGGCGAGGTGGCGAAGCCCGGCCTTTACTATTTGAAGGCAGGGAGCTCCGTTGCCGACGCCTTGGCGGTAGCGGGAGGGCTCACTGACGACGCAGACCGCTCGCAAGTAACGCTCACAACCCATACGAACGGCACGGGCACGTCCGCGTCAGCTGAACACGGCGCTCAGGTGTACCTCCTCGACGCGGACAAGATTCTAAAAGGCTCAGACCCCGCTTCCAACCGGATCGTATCCGACCAGGACACCATCTTCGTTCCCAAGGCCCGGCGCGAGGTGGTGGTAGTGGGCGAGGTCGCCAGACCCGGCGTTTACACGATCCGCGAAAGCGCTCGGCTCATGGACGCCCTGGCCCTTGCAGGCGGCCCTACCAAGCGCGCGGCGCTTGAGTCTGTGTGCATCTTCAGAAACGGCCAGGTCGCGGCAGGTGAGGAAATCGTGCTCGGCCGGGACGACCTGTTTTTCGCCGGCAAGGCTGAGGATAACCCGCCCGTGTTGGGCGGCGACATCGTTTACGTGCCGGCCACGTCCAAGATAGATTGGGAAAAAGTGCTGTCGTTCCTATCCGGCCTGAAGCTTATCAAGGACATTGTCGCACCATAGCGTGGTGCGGGGCTTTAAGGAGAGATGACGAAGCCTTATGGATCAGCTTGAGCAGGAAGTTGATCTCCTCGAATACCTGAGGGTGCTCGCCCGCAGGAAATGGCTCATACTTGCGCTTGTTCTCACCAGTGCGCTGACCGCGTACGTGGTCAGCGCCGGGATGACCGAGATCTATCAAGCCACTGCGACGATAATGGTGAGAACTGATAGCGCGGTGGGCACGATGCCGTTCATGGAGGAGATGATGGGCACTTCGGGAAATGACATCAGAAACTACATGGAATTCCTTAAGAGCCGAACCATTGTGGAGTCAGTCCTAACGCGGTTGGGCTGGTACACTCCCGTGTCCCCCGAGGACGTCGCCCTGTGGCAGAAGAGCCTATCGGTCCAGCAAGTCCAGGGAACGAACGTGGCAAAGCTCTCCGTGGAATCAGACAATGCTGAGAGGTCGGCCGCGTTTCTGAATGCCCTGATCGAGGTCTTCAGGGAACACAGCCAGAAGATGAACCAGGAATCGGCGCGTGCGGCAAGGGAGTTTGTCGCGCAGCAGCTTTCCATCTCCGAACAAGCGCTCCGGAAGGCCGAGGATGCCCTCCTTCAATACAAGAAGTCCAGCATGGTTGTGGAGCCGACAGAAGAAACGAAAGCTCAGATAGACAAGATCGCCGAGATCGAGAAAGAGCTCGCCGCGGCCCAGGTAGAGCTCAACGCGGCCATGGCGGAGAGGCAGGAGATAGAGCGCAACCTTAGGTCGGCGGATCCGACGCTCGTCACGTCGACGACACTTGTGAATAACCCGCTCGTGCAGCAATACAAGATCCGGCTGTCGGACCTTGAGACCGAGCTAGCAGGAGCACGCGAGCGATACACCGATAACCACCCGGCTGTCATCAGCCTGAAGGCACAGATCGCTGATGTGAAGGCCAAACTCGCCCAAGAAGTGGAGAACGTGGTCGGCTCGCAGACTAGCTCCCTCAACCCCATTTATCAGGCACTGCGCACGCAACTAGTGGAGAACGAATCTCGCATCGTGGGGCTCGAAGCGAAACAAGCCGCGCTCCGCGGAATGCTTCTTGACGCCGAGGCGAAACTGGCGGCGATCCCGGAGAAAGAAATGGACGTCGCACGCCTCATGAGAGAGCAGCGTGTAGATGAAGAAATCTACGTGATGCTGCGCACGAAGTACGAGGAAATGCGGATCACAGAGGCCATGAAAGTGTCGGACGTCTACGTGATAGATAGCGCGGTGGTTCCCGAGAAGCCCATCAAGCCGAGGAAGCTGCTCAACACGGCTATCGCCGCGTTTCTCGGGCTCTTCGTCGCAGTAGGTGTCGCGTTCGTCATGGAGTACGTGGACACGTCATTCAAAACCCAGGAGGAGGTCGAACGGCTCCTTGAGCTTCCCGTGCTCGGGGTTGTCCCCGATATGCGGAGGTTCCGTCGCAAGCATCCGAAAGGCGAGCCATTGGGAGGGGGCGAACCCGCAGCGTCCTAAGCGTGACGCAATAGGGAGGCGCGGTATTCGTCTCTTTTCTTGAGGGTCGCAAGGGTTGTCGGCGCAGGCACGGCGCGGCGGCCGAGCATGGGCCGAACATGGCCTGAGCACCGTCCGGATTCGAGCTGGGCGCCGCGAACGCTCCGTCCCCGTAGGGTGAGGGCAATGATCTGGGGCGGGACGCACGCAACTGAGAGGCAACGCCAACTTGTTGTGTCCTGCTTGGAATCCCGCTCCTTCAGCACTGTTGACGCGTTGACCCTGCGCGAGAGGAGGGTTTTTCTGAATTGCCACAGTCTAGGAGCCGCCACAGGAGCCTCATAGTCTACCATGACCCGAGGTCTCCCGTGTCAGAGGCATTTCGAACTTTTCGAACGAACCTTGAATTCGTGTCACCTGACAGACCTGTGCGTTCTCTCCTGATAACGAGCCCTGGTCCGTCCGAGGGCAAGAGCACGGTAGCAGCCAATCTTGCGATCTCGATAGCTCAGGGCGGAAAACAGGTGGTGCTCGTCGACGCTGACATGCGCAAGCCCGTTCAGCATGAGCTTTTCTCGCTTCCAAACGCCGTGGGGCTCACGACAGCCCTTGTCAAAGGGGTGGTGCCTGACATCTACCAGGACACGTTTGTTCCCGGTTTGCGGTTGGTCACGAGCGGGCCCATTCCTCCGAACCCCGCGGAGCTCCTTGGCTCAAGCACAATGGGCGCACTCATCGACGCGTTCGCGTCGGAGGCAGATTTTGTGATATACGACGCGCCGCCGGTGATGGCAGTGACTGACGCCATACTCCTCGCGCCCCGGCTCGATGGCGTGCTTCTGACCATCAGGATCGGAGTGACGTCGAGAGACGCCGCCAAGAGGACTAAACAGCTGCTTTCTGGCGCGCATTCGAGACTTCTCGGGGTGGTGCTGAATCAGGTAAAGCCAGGTCGAGGGTACGGCTATTACTATTACTACTATTACAAGGGCGATTCCGGCTCCGCGCTCTCCAGCAAGGAGGCCGCGGCGGTCTCGAACGGAGAAGCCAGCGGTGGCGGGTGAGATGCGGTTGAGCCGTGACAGCGCTGTTCCGGGAGCCGTCGACATCCATACACACATCCTCCCAGGGGTGGACGACGGTGCCAGGAACCTGAATGAGGCCATCGTCATGGCAAAGGCAGCGCAGGAGCGCGGCAGCGTCCTCATGGTGGCAACGCCTCATGCCGATTTCGCGGGGCGCCGGTGGCAGGGTGTGGCCAGCACCATCCGAAGCAGGGTTGCCGCTCTCAACGCCGTGTTCGAGTCCTCGGGCTTGTCCGTGAAGGTCTTGCCGGGGATGGAGATCGCGATGCACCCTCGGGTCCTGGAACTGCTAAGACACGGCGACGCACTGACCATAGGGGATGCTGGAAAGTACGTCCTCGTTGAGCTGCCGTTTCAGCAGATTCCCACGTACGCCGAGAAAGCCGTGTTCGACCTATCCAGCGCGGGCTATGTCCCGGTGATCGCTCACCCCGAACGGTGCTCCGAGGTCGCGACCGACCCGAACCGTATGTACCGGCTGGTGCGGGCAGGCGCCATGGGCCAAGTGAACGCCGGAAGCCTCACCGGCGCGTTCGGCAGGTCCGTCCGGCAGGCGGCGGAAACCCTTCTTAGACACGGGCTTGCCCATCTCATAGCAAGCGATGGACACTCACCCGAGGATCGGCCCTGCAGGCTTGACCTAGCATTTGCGGCCGCGTCCAGGCTCGTGGGACGCGAGGCCGCCTTGCGTGCCGTGCGCGACATCCCACGTGCGGTCGTTCGCGCGGAGACGGTGCAGCTAGAAAGCCCGGAAAAGTTCGTGCGGAGAAAGTGGTTCCTGTTTGGCTAGGTATACCGCCGGGAGTTCGCGCTGCCTTTCGGTACGGGGGCGGGGGTCCTGCCTAATAATACTATCGGCCTTACCCTCTGGGGACGGCGTGCTCGCTGCGCGCCTCGTCGGGATCTGGCGCGTAAGCCGGCCGAATTCCGAGCGTCCCGTCGTGCCAAGGACCGGTGACCATCGCGCCCTCAAGATGAGAGACGAGAACTCGTTGCGCCATGCTCAGGCAGATACCCGAGCCCTTGCCCTGGGCGGAGAGGATGGCTTCACATGGACGCAAGGGTCGAACGAAGCCCTAAGAGCGGCCGAAAGGGTCTACACAAAGAAAAAGGGTGCCTTTGGCAGCCGAGGGAGCGCTGGCATCCGCGCGTAATTGGGGCGGCCACCCCGCATGTCCTCGCAGCCCTCGTTGCTGCGGCTCTAGGTTTGTTCAGCTTGGAGGCGTGCGCCGCTGCGACCCTGCCAGCTCTCTTTCAATCGTGTTCGCTCGATGTTGGGGCGGAATGGGATTCCACCGCCCATGAACTGCATCTTTCGCTTGACAAGGTAAGCGCCACCATTGCGGGGGCGCTAGACAGGTGGCTGCCTGGCAGCACCATCACAATAGGACGTCAGACCTGGAAATGGGGCCCAGGGGTCTCGGGGTCGTTGCTTCTCTCCGGCTCAACCCCGCTCGATGGGGTATCCTTATCGGTCTCAGACGGTCGCCTTCTCTATGAGCAACTCGCCGCGGCGCGAGACGCGTCGGAAGGCAAATGGCTCTTCGCACACCGCATCGTGGGACGTCTTGGCAGCAGCGCCGAGGTGGGTATATCGGAAGCCTGCTCCGTTTCTTCGGGCTTTCACCTTCAGCCCTACCACCTCATTCCTGGATGCCCGTACTTCTTGGCCCAACACCTGAGCATGCAGGATGAGAGGACCCAGGACTGGTGGTCAAACGTCCTAGCGGCGCTCGACGCGAGTCTTGACGTGACTCGTGGTGTCAAGCTATACGGAGAGTTCATGGCGGACGACTTCCCGTGGGCGCCAAGCGCGCGGGGCCGGGTCCCGTACATGGTCGGCGGACTTGCAGGCATTCAGGTGGACGTGCCTCGTCAGACCAACCCGTGCCGTGTGGCCGTGGAATATGTGAGGATCAACAACTATGTGTATTCCCACAAGAACCCGGAGAACACCTACGTAGTCGCAGACGGCAAGCTTATCGGGCACCCGCTCGGCCCGGATGCGGACGCTCTTTATCTCTTCGTGAGTCGTAGAGTCGACCTAGATGACACCATCGGGTTCGGGCCGTGCCGAGACGTTGAGGTGACGGGCAGGCTCGGATACGAGCGCCACGGTGAAGGCATCGTCGGACACGCATGGAGCCCCTCGGAGGGCGTAAGCCGCGAGTTCCTCGCAGGCACTGTCGAGACCCGCGCCAGCCTTGGAGTGTGGGCCACGGGCCAGTTGGGCTCGGCCCTCTGCGCTGTCCCTGGCGCTCCCCACTGCGCCCTCGAGTTCGCGACGATCGTCGAAAAGGTGCGGAACGCAGGTCATGTGCCCTCAGCAGAGACGTTTGAGGCAAGCGTCGGCTTATCGCTCAAGTTCGTCTGGGGTCAATGACGAGGCCATGGCTCTGACGGACGAGAGCGCAGTGCAGGCGCCCGGGAGGCAGCGTATCGGGCGCAGGAGCGGAGGCGCCGAAAGGAGTGAGAGCGTGCGACGGCTCGTCGTGCTCATGATGATCCTAGCTCTAGGGTCCACACCGTGCCACGCAGCGACCGCGCCGGTTCCTGGCGAGTTGCTCACGGAAACCCTGACGGGCGCGTGGTATTTACCCCTCAGCGCGCCGGAACTGGCCGGTGGTTCAGTGGCCGTATGGCCCGGTCCGGCCGTGTGGCCTGGTCAGCTCTCAGGGGCCGACACCCCCGGAACGCTTGTTCTTTCGGCGGGCGCCTGGGTCCCAGAGGGAACGAAAGGAATATCGTGGTCTCGCGGTCTCGAGCTGATACGTGGAGAGCCCGCTGGCGACTACCGGTTCCTCGCTGGAGTGAGTCGTGCATGGGGCATGAGAGACCTCATCGTGCCCGGTGCCGGCGCGCTGAGACTGGGACTCATCAGGACCGAGACGGGTTTGGCGCTAGGATGGTCCGAGGATGAAGAACGGGCCGGCGAGATCCGGACGGTCAATGCCTGGGTCGTGGAGGCAGGACTCCCCGTGGGGAGTCTCTCCTTGGGGGCAAGGGTCCATCTGCTGGATGGGTCGCTCGAGGACCACCTCTCCAGCCAGTCAACCGAGGGCACAACCCTTCTGGCACGTGGGCGCGGCTACTCTGTAGACCTCGCGCTGAGAGCCAGGGTCGCTGCGAACCCTGCCAGGGAAATCGCTGCAGAGGCCGGGTTGATGAGCGTGGCGGGTGTGATGGCGTGGCGAGGCTCGATTACCTCGGACGGGACGACTCAAGCATGGAGCCGAGATGAAGGCGTTTCGCCTTGCTTCGCGATGTCCCTGGAAATGAGGCCGTCACTTAACACACTCCGTGCCCTCAGAGCCTCATTCGAGTCATCCGGAGGCGGGGGAGATCTGTTGAGAACGGCGGGTGTCGTCCCATATGCAGCGCCGTGGCGCGTTGGCTTGGGGGCTCAATTCGAGGTCATGCCCGGGTTCACAGGCACAGGATACCTCTATTTGTCTCCGAGCCGAGGCCCTAGCGCAACAGCGGGAGTCGGGCTCCGGATGGGCCGGGTATCGACGGACGTCGCCCTCGCCTTCGATGATACGCTCGCCGTGGCAAGCAGGGTGATGGTCACAGGGCGCGTCGCGTTCTGACAGCTCTCGCCCTGTGAATCCCGGCAGGCGTACGCCCCAGAATCCGTGAGCGCGGGAGCAAGAACTGATTACAGACGGTTGCGCTGCGGAGGAAGGAATTCAGCCCCGTAGCGCGAAACTGGTGGTTGGGTGGGAGTGCTCCCGCAGTCTTCGGATTCCCAGACTCCGCAAGAAAGGAGAGACAGCTACGTCGCTCTCGCCTCATGCGCGGGCGAAATCGAGTGTGGCACAAGGCATGGAGCAAGATAACGCGTATCTGGACGAAATAGACCTGAGACAGTACATCGAGATCTTATGGCGTGGGAAATGGCTCATTCTCGCGGTGACCGTCTGCGCCATGATTTCGGCCGGGCTTGTAAGCTTGTTCGTATTGGACCCGGTGTATGAGTCCAGCGTGATGTTCACAGTGAGCCTTCCTCAGGAGGTGCAGGATAGTCTCAAAGACCCCGTCATTGCCGGCATCCTTGGAGGCACGCCACAGGCACAGATGCGGCTTCTGCAGGATCCGGCCGTTCTTGAGAGGGCTGCCCGATCACTGAGGGACGGTTCCTTGAGTGCAGCGGCGCTCGCGGACAGAGTCACGGCCAGGGTCGTGGGAGATGCCGCAAAGGGAGACCGGCTGGTCGAGGTCACGGTAAGGGACTCCGTTCCGGAGAACGCACAGGCCCTTGCGAAGGCCGTCATCGAGTCATACAAGGACTACTTGTCTGAACTCGTAGCTTCCCGGCTCACCTCGCGCAGGCAGGCGATCTCTGAGGCATTGGCAGGCCAAAAGGCGGTTGCCTCAGAGGAGGTCGAGAAGGTCGAGAAGCTCGTGCAGGAATCCGGCGGAAGCGACCTCATCACAGAAGAGATCAACGCGAAGACCGCGGCGCTTGCGAACTACCGGTGGGAGTCTGACCAACTCACCAGTGAAGCGCGAGCCGCAACAGAGGCTCTCAAGGTGCTTGAGCAACAGCTCGCCGCAATTCCCCACACGATCCAGCTCGGCTGGTCATCCAGCGCGGGCGGCGCCCAGCAACCGCCTGCAAGTGAAGCATATACAATGACCCAGGTCAATCCTGCGTACATATCCTTGCTGGAAGAAGTCTCACGGAAACGCGCCGACCTCGCCGACATCCAGGCGCGCCTCGAAGCGACTCGGCAGGCGATACCCACGCTCGAGGCAGACATCTCGAGATTAAAGGCCGAGCTGGTGAGACAAAGGGCCGTCGAAGAAGCGTTGGAAAGCGCCCTCAACAGCGCTCAGTCGCGGTCGATTGAGCTCGCAGCCGAGCTTCAGAACTTTGAGGGACAGGACGCAGGGGCGATAGTCCAGGCCGCCGTCGGCGTCGTCGCGCCGGCGACTTTGCCCACTAGGCCTTCGGGCCCGAGAAAGCTCCTCAACGTCACGATAGCGGGCGTGCTTGGCTTGATGGTGAGCGTCTTCGGAGTCTTCCTCGTGCACTACTGGCGCAGCGCGCCTGGCCCGTCGCGAGAACCGCAAGACTGTTGAACTTCGCAAGTCACTGCCGATTTGCGCAACCGCATCGACGGCTCTGCGGCTTCAACTGGGCCGAAATGGCACAATCTGGGCAGGGGTCCGACGGTCTCACGCACTAAGCACTACCACAAAGAACCACACGATCATGACTAGTTCCACCGCGACTTTGAGGAGGGTGCCGCCGATCATGCCCACGAGAGTCCCAAAAGCTGCCCTAAACGCGCCTTGCAGCCGCTTTCCTGTCGCGAGCTCGCCCATGAGCGCTCCCGCAAAGGGCCCGATGACGAAACCGATCGGACCGAGGATGAGCGGGCCAATCACGAGCCCCGCGAGGCTGCCGTAGATGGCCGCTGACGATCCTCCGTATCGCCGAGCGCCGTACGCTGTTGCAGCGTAATCGATGACCAATGTCAGGGCGACCGCGACTGCCTGCCACACGTAAAACCCCGCTGTCAGCTTCGCAAAGCCCGTGAATAGGCCGTACACAAGCATCCCGAGCCAAACCAGCGGGGCTCCAGGCAGGATCGGCAGCGCGGTCCCGGCAAGGCCGAGCAGAAACAAGAGGACTGCCAGGATCATCCCGATTGCGGCCACAAGCGATCACTCCGGTGCTTATTGTAACCGACACAGGCACCCTGGTCGCGCCCTGGTCGCGGGCCGAGACCCGCGGCGCGGTCAGGCGCCGTGCCGTGCCAGCCAACTCCCGACGTCCGCCAGCACCTCTTCGCGATTGACGTCGTTAAAGAGCTCGTGAAAGCTGTCGGGGTAAAACCGCAGTTCGCGGTCTCGGCAGGTCATGGCTGAGTAGAAACGCCTTGTGGCGTATGGAGAGACCAAAGCGTCTTTGCCCCCTTGAAGGATGAGGCACGGAAGTTTGACAAAGGGTGCGGCCGCCATGGTCTTCTTCATCTGCTTCGCCAGTTCCACGTAGAAACGCAACGTGATGCGAGGATATCTCAGCGGGTCGCTCACATATGCTGCTACCACGTCGGGATCCCGCGATATGGCTTGAGCTGGGATCCCGGCGTCCACCGTCACCCTTGGGAAGAGATATGCCGCCGCCCGCCCGAGGGCCTCTTTGAGTCTTGGCACCTTCATGGACAGGGCCAGGCACGGTCCGGAGACGATCACGCCGTCGATCGGGCATGACCCATCGCGCGCCCCGTATTTCACTGCATAAGACAGCGCAGTAAGCCCTCCGATGCTATGGCCCAAGAGGAACACCTTGGCCTCGCTCGGCGTTCTCTCTCGCACAAGCTGGCAGAATAATGAGAGGTCATCCACAAGCTGGTCGTACGCGTCCACGTGCCCGCGTCTACCCTCGGACCTTCCATGCCCCCGGTTGTCGAGCCCCCAGACAGCATAACCCTGTGGCACCAGGTAGCCCACCACGTTTTGGTAGCGTCCCGAGTGCTCCGCGCCCCCGTGCGTGATCACCACAGCGGCTCGCGGCCGCCCTTCACCCGCCCCCGGTAGCCAGCACTGGTAAAACAGCTTGACCCCACCGGCCCCATCGATAAACCCTGTCGCGCTTGCCTCCATGGATATCCTCCCCCGCCTTCCGTCTCACGGTATCATGGCATCCCCCACTGACTAGTTCGCGAGAGGTTTCCAAGTCCCTGCTTATGGAAGACCGGTGGCATTTCGCAGGATCTCGATGGGGCCGCGTCATCCCCAAGGTCCCCGCGGAGAAGACGGTGCTCCGTCAGGGCCGGGGCGGTGGTTGAGTGAGCAGCGTCGGCATCACCTGCCAACCGAACAGCGGACTTCACTTGGCCGCCAAACGCCGAAGCTCCGCGTTCACCTCTTCCAGCTTGCTGCTGAGCTGCCTCATCTGCTCCTGGGCAAGCTTCATATAGTAATCGAGTTCCTTCTTGCGCCCTTCTTCGTCTTTCTCGAGCATCCGCTTGCACTCGGCGTATATGTCAAGCGCGCGATCCATCTCTGCGCGCAGCGCTTTTGCCTGTTCCTCGGCCGCCTCCGAAGGGCCCTTCACATGCGATACGTCTGGGACGAGCACCTCCTGATACCATGAAGCCTCGTCTTGTCTCTCGAAATTCAAGGAGACACAGATCTGTCTGTCGCTTCTGCTTGCCGCCGCCACAAAAGCTATGGGATTCGGCATGATCACTCCACCTACGGTTGCGCGAAACGGCTCGGCGGGCCAAACCGTGAGCCTTCCCTGCGACAGCCTGACCGCAATGTCCGCGCCCGTGGGGTCCTGGACGAAGTGAACTCGGTCCACCTGGCCGGTCAAGAATCCCATGAGGTAGGCAAACGCAGGGTCGCCTCCAACCATCATGGTGAAGTTCTGAAGCGCCTCGAGCTTCTTCGCCCGGCTTATCATCCCGCCTTCACCTCCCCAAGCAGATCGCCACGAGTTCGCGCTGCTTCCCAACGCGCAAGTCCTGTCGACGGAACGGACCTGGTTGCCTGCCTCGTCGCGTCGTGCGCCTCGCGTCGCCCCGACGCAACGTGCGCACGCGGCGCTTGCGCTTGAGCGGCTGCGCGGATGTGAGCTAGCCCCTTTCAGCTTTATTTTAACGCAAAAGAATGACCTTGAGATCCCCCTGACGGAACATGCATGCGCGAAGTGTCTGCGGCTTCACTAACCGATGCTGCACGTTGCCAAGCACGAATCCCATGGTACAATCTAGGTGAATCGCCAAAGGTTCGCGCTAACCTTTCGGCGCGGGGGTCTCGCCTGAGGCTGTCGACCTCGCCCTTCGGGGCGGCCTGCCTGTGGCGCGCCTCGCTTGACTCAAGCCTGCGGTATGGACGATTTGGAGGGAGGCATCATCGAAACACAGGGTAAACTTGCCGTGCTCTATGAGCTTCCGTTCGCAAACCTCGGAGGGACGGAAAAACACCTGCTCACCCTGGTCAGCGCGCTTCATCACGAGGTGGTCCCATGTCTCATTGCACCGCACGGAGACGCGCTCCGGCTCTTCCGAGACCTCGGGGTGCCTTACCGCACCGTACAACCCCTGAGCCTGGGTTTGGGCACGCGCCGCGAGCTGAGGGCGCATAGCACAGCTCTCCGAGAGCTTGTGACCGAGTTCCGGCCAAGCCTCATTCACGTCCACGGTGGCATGGAATGCGCCGTCGCCGCACACCTCGCGGCCCCAAAAGTGCCGATCGTCTTCACGATCCACGGGTATCCCGACGTGGCAAGCTACGTCATAAGCGGCCTGTTCGCTAACCGTATCGTAGAGGAGGTCATCTGCGTCTCCGAGGCGGAGCGGCGAACGGCACAGAGGTATGGGTTCAGAAAGGATCGTCTTACGGTGATCCGAAACGGCGTTGCCCCGCCGATGCCCGCCGCGTCTTCCCGGGGGCGCCAGCTCCGAGAACGCCTTGGCTTTCAACAAGACGCGGTTGTCATCGGAACCGTGTCGCGCCTTGAGCGCGGGAAAGGCACGTCACATCTCATATCGGCGTTCGCCCGCATCACCCAACGGTGCCCTGGTGCTCGCCTGCTGATAGTCGGGGATGGGACGATGAGGCCGAAGCTCGAGCGCCTTGCCAGCAGCCTCGGCATCAGTGACAGGGTCGTATTCACCGGTGCCCTCGACGACCCCAGCGACGCCTTGGAAGCGATGGACATCTTCGCCCTCCCTTCATTCCGGGAGGCGCTTGGAATGGCCATTTTGGAGGCTATGGCCAGGGCGAAGCCCGTGGTGGCTACGCCCGTCGGGGGCATCCCTGAAGCGGTGGTCCACGGTGAGACCGGACTGCTCGTGCCACCGGGAGACAATGCGGCCCTGGCCTCAGCACTGCTCACCCTCGCCAGCGACCCCGAGAAAAGGCGGGAAATGGGCGCACTGGGGCGCACCCGCTTCGAGGCCTCTCTCACCGCGGACGCGATGGCTCGCCAGACTCTCGAAGTGTACAAGCGCGTCCTGGCGCGCGCATCCGCGCGTGCGCCGGTGTCCGACCATATCGCCCGACCAGAACGACACTCCCGCCTGGGTTCGTGAGGCATCCGAGCGCCCGGCCTAGGTATGACGCCACAAGCTTTCGCCTCTTTTCTTGAGGGCACCGGGGTTGCCAGTGCTTGCACAAATGGGGGGTCGAGAATTTGGCCAGCCTGCGCGCCAAATCCGAACCAGGCGCACTGCAAGCGCCTCGCCCTGAAGGGCGAGTCCGACAGCCCCAGGCAAGGTCTGCACGCTGAAAAGCGGCGCAAACTTGTGGCGACCTATTTTGCCGAAGCGTGTGTCATCTCCGCACCCGCGAGGCGTACTCGTCGAAGACAGCCGCGTTGTGGTCGGGGCCGACGCCCTTCACGTTCGGAGAGACGAAGGTCGAAGGCTTCATCCCCGCCTCCACGAGCAGCTTCGCCACTTCCGCGACGATGGCGCACGAGATGGCCACAACTGCCACCGTGGATCCGGCTGCTACCGGGGCGTTGAGACCGTCCACATGCACCAGTGCGTCCTCGAGGGGCACATGGGTGTCGATCATCACGTCGGCAACGTCGCCGAGTTTCTTGCCGCTCGAGTGGGTGGGCTTCGCCTTTCTGTGGTTGTCGCCGGACACCACTGCTACCACAGGGAGACCCCTCTCCCGTGCGTACAGCGCCGCCTCGACAGGCGCAGCGTTGAGCCCGCCGTGAGAGAACACGCACATAGTGTCCTGCGGACGAAGCTCAAAGCTCTGAAGGAACGTGGCGACGTAACCCTCCTGGCGCTCGAGCCAGAGGAGCTCCCGGGCGCCGCCCGGGCCAACGACGTTACACCACATCAGTCTAGGGTCGAGCAACGGATGGAATCCGACGAAACTGCCATAGCGTGGGAACACGTCCATGACAGGGATCACGGAGTGACCGCTCCCGAAGAGGTGCACCAGGTGGCCGCTTCTTATGGAACCTGCCATGAGCTCGGCCGCCTTCTGGATGTTGCGCAACTCACTGACTCGGATCTCGTCCATGATCTCCTCGATCCTTCGAAAATACGTGATTGCACCCATCATTTCTGCCTCCTGTCCTGCGCACCGGCGTCTCGTATTGCGTGGACGGCCACAACAGGAAATCCCTTTCTCATGCCGCGGCGTTCACCGTGTAGCCGGGATCGCCGCAGGCGTCCGTCGCGTCCACCGCCTGCAGCCAGCACATCAGCGCATCAGTGTGCCTCATGGTGCGACGCCCTCACGCCCGGTCCGAAAGCTTCCATGGCCAGCCTTGCAGCGCCGATCACACCTGCGTCGTCGCCGAGCTTGGCGCATGTGACCCTCACCACGGGAGCGGACTGGGGCTGGGCCGTGGCATCAACGACACGTCGAATCTCTCCGAGGTAAGGTCCGAGCCTGTGGCCGACGCCGCCGCCCAGCACGACCACCTCGGGGTTGAACGCGCTCACCAGGTTCGAGACAGCCATACCTATGTACCTCACGGCCCTACCGACAACCCGTCTCGCCGTCTCGTCGCCTTTCTCCGCGGAACTGAATACCACCTCCGCGGTGATCGCGCACACGTCCCCGCCCGCGATATCCAACGCGATGCTCGGCTCCCCGCGTGTGATCCTCTCGCGCAATTGCCGCGCTATGCCCGGGCCGGCGGCCACGGTCTCGAGGAAGCCCTTTTCGCGATATACCGGATCCTCGACAGCCTCTGGCTCGAGACACGACCATCCCACCGCCCCCGCGATGCCACGGGCCCCCCTGTACACCCGGCCGTCAAGGATGAAGCCAGCTCCCACTCCCGTGCCGATGATCAGCAACACCACGTGGTCGCAGCCTCGTGCGGCCCCCATCCACTGTTCGCCCAGGACAGCGGCAGGACCGTCATGGTCCAGCAGCACCGGCACGCCGGTCGCATCCTGGAGAAGATCGCCGAGGGGGAAGCCCCGCCATCCGGCGATGTTGGGCGCCCAAATCACCACGCCACTCCCCCTGTCGAGGACCGCGGGCACCGCGACACCGCACCCGACCACGGCGAGTCTCATGCCGCGCGCCGCGTCAACGGCTTGACAAACCATCTCGGCTATCTGCCTGAACGGGCCCTTCCCTGTCGGGTCGTTCGCGTCGATGGTCACGCGTCGGCTCTCGAGCACCGCCCCTGTCGCATCGACAAGACCGCACGCAATCTTCGTGCCACCGACGTCAACACCCACCGCCGCCTTGCTCGCAGTCTCATTCAAGTCCGAAGCCGATTTTGACAACCCAGATCTCTCCTCCGTCGAGCCGCTTCCACAGTTCCGCGCAGCGCTCCTGACCGTTGCGCACGCTCACGTTCACCCTTTCGGAAGTGACGAGGTTCACGCCTGCGACTGCCCCGCGGCCCTCCAGACCACCCAGCGCAACCAGGAATCGCGCGGTCACTGGCTCACCGCCGTGGTTGAAGACGAAGAGGATGTGCGTCTCCCGAGCGGTACCCAGTCCGGACTGGAGCACCCGCGCCTCCACGGTCCCGCGGGGAGCGGCGGTCTCCACGATGACGGGGCGCGCAACGCCTGCACTCTCCGCGAAGCTCGCAAGGAATCTGCCGGTTGCGACATGGCGCCGCGTTTCATAGGCGAAGCTCAGGAAAGTGCCGGCTAGCACGGCTAACCCCTTGCCGTACCTGTTTGCCACCACGGCGGGCGCGCCGTCGTCGAAGGTGGCCACCACATGGGCGGAAGGCGCTGTTACCTCCAAGGCCTGTTTGATGCCGTACCCTCTAAGCTCGTCCCCTGATCGCACGGAAGCAACACACCCGGCCCCCTCGGGAGTCATCACTAGGGTTACGGTGTCGTCCACCTTGCACGCGCCGGTTTCTCTGCATCCGAACACGTCCTCGAGGCCGAACCCGGGCACGGCATTCCCGCATGCACCCATCTCATCGTTCCAACCCGTACGCGCTTCGGCCACCACCGTGCCGCCGTTGCGCACGAACTCAGCGATCCTCTCGGCGGACTTGCGCGTCACCATGAGCGAGAAGGGCATGTACAGGACTCTGTACCTCGCAAGGGCACCCTGTTCGACCTCGTCCAAATGGACGTAATCCGCGGGAATGTTCTCCTCGAAGAGCGGCCGGTAAGCCCCGGCCAGGGACCTTGAGGGGATGTACGTAGACTTCTCCCGCATGGCTGTCCACATGATGTTCGCGAGGACGTTGTATAGTATCGCCACATCGGCCTTTGGAGGCTTGGCCTCGAGGAAGAGCTCCATGTTGGCGCTCACGATCTTCCCCACCGCCCCTGCGACCTTCGCCCGCTCGCTAGGTGTGCCGTCCAGTCCAGCAAGGCCGAATCCGGCGGATTCGTAGCCTCGTGTCATGGGGTACCATGCGTAAAAGCACAAACCCTTCGCGCCATGGCTGATTGGTTGCCACGTCCACTCGGCTTCATCCTGGGCGGTCGCGGTGGTCGCGAACGCCCCCACGTACCCGTGGCCGCCCTGCAGCTCCCCCAGCCAGAAGGGACTCCCCGCCGATGCACACGCCGAGCGCGTCGAGCACAGCATGGCGGAGCGAAGCGAGGGGTCATTGGTCTCTTTCGCACCAACGTGTTTGGGGTAGAAAGAGGTTCCCCACACGTCCACGACTTTCGCCATCCGCCAGTCGTCTGGCGCCCCTTGGCCGAGCATTGGAAGGGTCATGATGCACGGGATGTCCGAGTGGCTGGTGACCACGTGGTGCGGGTCGGCGGCCTTGACCGTCCTAGCCCGCCACGCGAGGTCCTGAACGATCTTATCGAGGATGAATTCCTGCCAGTCAATGAAGTCGGTGTACGTCATGAGCGAGATAAAACGAGGCGCGTCCACCACGTCCCAACTCGAGTACGTGCGATACCATGCCTCATTGAGCGCGTCTATGGTCCCATACTTGGCCTTAAGCCATTCGCGGAAGCGCCTCACGGTATAATGGCAGTAGCAGAACACGGCGGGCTGCGGAAGGTAATCGAAGTAGGCCCACTGGACCACGTGCGGCTCGCTCCAAAGGTCCCATCCGAAGAACTCCTCGCGATCCCTCACGTGCGCTGCGACGGCAGTCATGAAGTCCTCCGCCCTCCGTCGCACGCCAGGGTGGTCGTAGCAGTACCCGGGCGACCCCTGTGAGATGACCGTGTCACCACTTTGTGACACGTACGCGGAGTCCGGGAACTCGTCGAGAAGCCAGTCGGGCGCAGAATCAAGGTAGAGCTGGATTATGACCTGAAGGCCCGCCTCGCGCGCGAGATCCATGACGAGATCCTGCGCGTCAAACCTGTACTCACCCGGCAGCGGTTCGCTCGCCGCCCAGTCAACCCAGCAGCGAATCGTGTTGAACCCGCATTCCTTGATGTTAGCAATGTCCCGCCGCCATTCGTCGGCCGCGCCGGGCCCGGGATGCTTCACCATCGTTGCCCGCGTGCGACCGCCTCCATACCACACGGCCATTGGAAAGTGCTTCTTCACCCCGATGCCTCCTCTCGCCCTCGTCCACCCGCCGCCATGGCGATCTCATTTGAACCCGCTCAGGACGAACCCTCTGATGTAATACCGCTGGAGCGCGAGGAACACGCACACAGAGGGCGCTATCGCCATCACGGTCGCCGCAAGGAGTTTGTTCATGTTCACAGCTGTGCTGTAAGCCGTTCCCATAAGCCGCAGGCCCACCGGAACCGTCATTAGGTGCGGGGCGGACGTGGTCACGATCATCGGCCAGAGGAAGTAGTTCCATTGCCCGATGAAGGTGAATATCGCGAGCGTCGCGAGGGCTGGCTTCACTAGTGGCATCATGACCCTGCCGAAGATGCCCAGATCGGAAGCGCCATCTATCCTCGCAGCGTCGATGAGCTCGTCAGGGATGGTCATCATGAACTGTCGCATCAAGAATATCCCCCACGCGCTCACCACGAAGGGCAGAATGAGCGACACGTACGACTGAAGAGCTCCCGTCCCTCCGATGCCAAAGATGTCGTTCCCACCGAGCAGGGGGAACCTCTTCAGGATGTAGTACACAGGGATCAGAAACAGGAACACCGGAAACATCATCGTGGAGAGAGTGAACGTGAACACGGCGTCACGCCCTGGGAACTTGAGCTTCGCAAGGGCGTATCCCGCGAGCGAGCTCGTTAAGAGCACCGCCAGGGTAACGGCTGTAGAGACGATGAAGCTGTTTTTGAAGTACTTGAAGAGCGGCACGTTGGGATCATGAAGGACGGCGCTGTAGTTGCCCCACTGAGGAACCGACGGCACCCACCTCGGAGGTATCGCCGTGATCTCCTCGTACGTCATTACTGACGCAGATAGAATCCAATAGAAAGGCAGAAACATGGCAAGCCCGATGATGATCACCGCTACATGCAACATGATCCGGCGGATGAACCGCGCACGGTGGCCACCTTGTCTCTTTATTCGCCCTTTTCGCTTGCCTCGACCGCCTCGTTCGCTCACTTGTGCGAGCTTACCGTCGGCCGCCAGCAACACGGTTGGAGGCAGTTGCTCACTCATAGGACTCTACGCCTCCTTTCCTGAGCACCCTCAACACTATGAAGGAGAATCCCAGCACTATCAGGAAGAGGAGAAATGCTCCCGCGCAGGCCCTCCCCATGCGCAGGTTCTTGAACGCCATCTGGTAGAGATAGAGAGCGAGCACGATCACGCTCCTGACAGGGCTCGTGCCTGACTCAGTGCCACCCACCGCGAGCATGAAAATGAGGTCGAAGGCCTGCCATGCGCCTATGAGGCCGGTCACGGACAGGAAAAGGATGGTCGGCCTGAGCATCGGCACGGTGATGTGCCTGAACTCCGCCCATGGGCTCGCACCGTCCAGCTTCGCAGCATCGTAGTAAACATCAGGGATACCCTTCAGGCCCGCTGTGAACACGATCACTGTGGAACCGATCCCGCTCCATATCGCTATCAGCATTATGGAGTACAGGCAGATCCGGGGATCTGCCAACCACTGTTGGGGCGGAAGGTGAACTATCTTCAATATGGCGTTGGCCAGACCTTCTGCCGGACGGTACAGGCCTCCCCAGATCCGCGCCACCGCGACGGAGGGTGTCACAACCGGCGCGAACATCACAAATCTCCAGAAAGTCGCGCCACGCACCCTCAAGAGCATGATGGCGAGACCGAGAGCGAGCACCATGCCGATAAAAACGGTCCCAGTGGCGTAGATGATCGTATTCTTCACGGCGATAAGGAACAGCTCATCCCTGGTCAGGAGATACGTATAGTTCCTTAGCCCCACGAACCGTGAACTCGTCAAGGGGACGAGCATGTTCCAGTCTCGGAACGAGATATACAAGGACATCCCAATCGGTATCACAAGAAAGACCAGATAGAAAACGAGTGCCGGGGAAAGAAACAGGTAACCTGTGAAGGTCCGTCTGAGGACACTCCTCCTGGCGGAGACTGCACTAGGCCTCAACGCCCTCACCTCCCGGCGGCCTGTAACCAGCGGTTACGCCCGTCTCTCGTCGCGCCGCGTCCCGACCTTGGCGATCCTCCGCGAGAGGCGGACCCGATGAGAGCCCGCCTCTCGCGAGCCGCTGCAAGGGACACATTACATTTCGGGCTTCGCCGCCCTCACATTAATAGAACTCCGCAAGGATCTCATTGATCTTGAGCGCAGCATCATCCAGCGCCTGCTTCGCCGTCTTTCGCCCGTGCCATGCCTCCACGATCTCGTTGGCGAGGATCGTTTTCACCTCGGCCCCCTGGGCGACGTTGGGCTCAGGCCTCGAGTTCTTGAGCTCTTCGACGAAAGTCTTCGTGTAAAGATCGTTCAGGGTATCCGGATGATTGGCGAGGTCGATCTCTCGGCATGGTAGGCTTCCTATGGTCTCAACCATTAGGTCACCCAGGCGCGTGGTGTTCTTGGGTTTTTGAACCTCCGCAGTGAACCACATCAGGAAGTCCCACGCGGCCTTCTTGTTCTTTGAAGCACTGTCCACCGCCAGGAACCAAGTGTACCCGGCGTTCACCGGCTTCTTTACGTACGGAACCGGGGCAACGCCGACCACCTTGTCATACTTGTTGCCGAGCCCCTGCTTCAAGCTCTGTTCATACCACGAAGCCATTATCATCATCGCAACTTTTCCCTCGGGAAACGCCCACACGCTCCCTGCAGGGTCGGTGCCACCGGTCTTGAAGAGTTCAAGCTCGGCCTCAAGCGCTTGCACACCTTCCGGGCTGTTTACCACACATTTCTTGAAGTCGGGCGACAGGAAGTCACCGCCCAGGTCCCAGAGGAGTCCGAAGTACGGATGAACGACAGCTGACTCCCAACCTGCTAAGAACGCGAAGCCATACTGGGTGATGACACCGGACTTATCACGCACGGTGAGCTTCGAAGCCATGTCAACCAGCTCTTTCCATGTCTTCGGAGGGGAGGTATAGCCTTTCGCCTTAAGAAGCTCCTTGTTGTACACCAGGCAGTAGTTGCCTACCTCCATCGGGATTCCCCAGATCTTGCCATCAATCGTCGCACCTGCCACGGACACCGGGGTATAGTTCTGCTTGACGTCGTTCACCACAGCCTGAGGCGGCGCGTCCAGAATGCCGTTCTGCACAAGCTGGACTCCCCAGAGCGAGTATATGCCGTATATGTCGGGCGCGACGCCGGACGAACGCGCCACCAGCACTTTTTGCAGGTACTCTTCCATGGGGACCGACTGGATCTCGATCTCGATGTCAGGGTGCAACTTCATATACTCTTCGACGTACTGGCGGAGCCCTTTGCTCACCAGCTTCCTGTTGGCGCCCTCCCCTGTATACACACCTTCCACTTGAAAGTCGCTCCAGTGCACCTGCCATACCAGTTTGGTCTTGGCTGCCGCGACGCTGCCGGTGGTTGCACCAAGCCAAAGCAACACGCAGAGGCAAACGACGAGCGCGACACACCTTCTCATGGTTCACCGCAGCCTCCTTCACCATACTAGGTGTGTTTCCCTTGGCCGAGTCACGAAACGGCTTACCGGTCGGAACCTCTGGATATCTCCACATGGCGTCCGCGGTCTAAGCAACTCCTCAGCTCTGCGTACCTCACCCCCTTTGCGACCGACCGGGCCGCGAGCCTGCCTCGCCCACCATGGCGCAATCATCCGCGTGCCGGCAGTCGGCAGATATGCCCTCGGCTCCTTGCGCGGCATCGCCCTCTCGCCGATGCCCCGTCTTGAAATGGCAAACGCTAGCCCTGCAGATCCACGCTCAGCGTGTACCTGTCTGCGCGGAGGATGGAAACGACGTACTCAAGAGCTCTATTGTCAGCAAGATAGGTCATACGCTCCGCAAAAAGAGCCGGCGACCCTTCAGCCACCTCCAGAAGCTTCGCGTCGTATGAGTCCAACACGATGGCGGTGTAGTTCTCGATGGCCCGGGCAGGCACAAGCCCGTACCTCGCGCTCAGCAACTCATACAGCGATACATTCTCTTCCAAGTGATCGGCAAGGTCTGGACACATATCCACCGGCACATACGCGGTCTGCACTCCCATGATCTCGCCGTCCGCAAGGCGCAGGCGGCGCACTTTGGTAACGAGGGTCCCGTCAGACACCGCCAGCGCCTCACGCACTCGTCCTCTTGCCGCGACGATCTCTATCTCGAGTATCTTCGTGGAAGGCTCCATTCCCCGATCGCGCATTTGCTGGCTGAAACTGGTAATGCGATTCAAACTGTGAGCAACCTTGGGGCGCGCCACGAATGTGCCCTTGCCCTGGATCCTGTAAAGGAGCCCTTCCTGGACCAGGCTCTGAATCGCCTGCTTGACGGTAATCCGGCTCACATGGTATCTCGCGCTCAGCTCTGCCTCCGAGGGAATCTTCTCGCCAGGTTTGAACGTACCGTTCTGCAGCTCGTCCCGCAGGAAATCGCGGATTTGGTGGTACAGGGGGGTCGAAATGCCTCTGTTTGGAATCATCCTGCGGACCTCCTCATCATCATACCATCGCAAAAAGGCGTGTCCTTTCTTTCGCGCTGCACACACGGCCGGGCGTTGATATAACAACAATGATGCACTTGGCATTATGATATATACTATATGCCTGCGCGAATTCCTCCTTTGAGACAACAGAAACACCAGGTCGTACGAGACCTGGTGCCTCCGGCAAACCCCTGCTTTTTCGGCGTTAGCTTGTCTTACCGAGAGACCGCTGCGCTAGCCCCACGGCTCTCACAACTGCAAGAGCTATCACGGCGTCGACGAGATGATGAAGAGCGGTGCCGAGGCCGACCACGATTCCGGCCCTCTCCAGCGTAAATCCAAAGGGCAATACTATGAGGGCCTCCGTGAATGCGTGGACCGGGAGCGTCCACGCGAGCGCCTTCCAAAACGGCAGGCCCCTCTTCACGAGGACCGCCCCGGCCCCGGCAAATACCGCGTGCATGGCGGCCCTGGCGGCGATCACAGGCCCCAGCTTGACGAGAAAACCCAAGGCGGAGCCCAAGCCCACTAACACGGCCGTCCAAGGGCCCAGGAGCATGGAGATCATGACCGGCACGTGGGACGCTAGCGTCGCTGAAAACGGCGGCACAACGACGCCCAGAAAACCACCGAATGCCAACGGGATAACGAGCGCCAGTGCTACGAGTAATGCTCCAAAGACGAGTTCCCTTGTGCCCATTGTGACCCTCCGACACCGGCAAAGAGTTCTGCTTACGCTCGCGGCGGCGATGTCGGCCTCCGGCGCCTGACGTACCAAGCCGCCAGTCCAGCGGCCACGACGGCGACGCCTACTACGACAACCGCGGGAAATACCCGCGAGCCGCCCGCGGCACCGGCAACGACGGGAGTGAGCACTGCAAGCGTTCCCTTCTGCACATCATACGACCCGAGAAGCCGCTCCTGCGAACCCCGTCCTCTTGCCGGGGCAAGCATGTCGATGACGTTAGGATCTATGTCGAGGTCGGTCCCGCCACCGAACGTCCAGGAGCCAGCTTCCTCCATCACCGGGCGGAAGTCGTCGTCGCCGAACGCGTCCTGCGAACCAACGAGCACGTAATATCCCCAGCCCTTTCCCGGCTCGCCAATGATCGCTTTCGGCACCGCGACCCTGACGGTCTTGCCGTCCGGCAGCACGCTCGCGGAGAGCCCCTCGGATATCCCCCTGGCCTCCGCGGTATCCTGCGCCGTAAAGACCCTGCACCCGCCCCAACCGAGGGCTTTGATAACGAGGTCCCAGGCATGCTTCCTTTCGAAGGCGACAAGTGCGCCTTTCCGAATGGTGTCCGTTCGCCCAGCCCCGGGCGTCGTGTCGATGTATATGTTGATGAGTTGGTGGCTGAACCCCTCCGGCGCATTCCACGGGTTCGTGACCTCTCGAAACGTGGCGTCGAAATAGACGTACTCCGCATCATGACTCACTTTGAAATGGGTGAGATCGAAGAGACCCGGCACGAAAGCCTTGTGCGTGGGATACACGTACGTGCCCGGCCCGTAATCGTCGCCGACGGGATCGTCCATTTCGAGGACGACGAGCGGCTCGGCCAACGCCGCGCGACCGACGAAGCCGCCCAGCCCCGCACCTACAAGCGCCGTCACGACAAGTGCCGCCACAGCCAGAAACACACGCCGCATCGCACACATGCCCCCCATCTCCGCTCGAGAGTGGCGCTCGCCCTTAATGAACATATTCGGGCATGCATCGCGTAATGCGGACTTCCAAGGTGGGAAATGAGCCCGGCACATGGCGCCCGCAGGCCTCTGTGAGAGGCATCCAGGCTAGCTTAGCGAACAGCCCGCATTTCCGAGGCCGGGCATCCCCAGCTTTGACAAGACGAGACATGCGGCGCCGACCACCCCAGCGTCTTGACCGAGCTCTGCCTGGACTATCCTCACCGCCTCGAACGCCGACCTGAGCGCGCGCTCGGCCACTACCTTGCGAACCGGCTTGAGGAGTATCTCCCCTACCTTGGAGACCCCTCCCCCTATCACCACGGTGTCGGGATTGAGGATGTTCACGAGGTTCGCAATCCCTATCCCGAGGTAGTCCGCTGCCTTGCCGAGGATTGCGATGGCTGCTGCGTCGCCGGCCAGCGCGGCCCTGCCAACAACCTCTGAGGTTACGAGCTCGATATCCCCATGGACAAGGTCGAGTATCATCGTCTCCTCGCCATGACGTATGAGCTCACGGGCCATCCGCGCGATGGCAGGACCTGACGCCAAGGCTTCAAGGCACCCGTAGTTTCCACACCCGCACTGCGGGCTGCCGTCCTCGTCCGTGATGGTCATGTGCCCGACCTCACCCGCCACGAACGAGGAGCCGTTGTAGATCTGTCCGCCCAGAATGAGCCCACCACCGATGCCCGTGCTGACCGTGATGTAGATCATGTTCTTGGAGCCGCGACCCGCACCGTAACGGGCTTCGCCGAGTGCGGCGAGGTTTGCGTCGTTCTCGAGATACACGGGCACTCCGAGCGCCTCTCTCATCAACGCCGCAAGCGGCACATCGTGCCACTTCAGGTTGGGTGCGAACGTCACGACACCGCTCTCGGGATTGAGCGGGCCCGGACTTCCCACCCCGACCCCCGCCACACGGTCAAGCGTCAGGCCGGCTTCTTTGACGGCCTCGCGCACCGAATCCGTTATGGTTGCCACGACGGCATCCACGCCGCGCTCGGGCAAGGTCGGTCTGGTCACCCGCGAAACGATGGTGGCGTCCAGCCGGGCGACCGCCGTCGCAACCTTCGTGCCCCCCAAATCCACCCCAACGACGAGAGGTTCAGCCATCTCTTACCCCCACATCTCCTCTCCACGGGCTCTCGAGCCTTCCGCCCGTGCATCCTCTCACGAACGAACAACCCGGAGGCGGAGGGGTCAGCCCTTGGCGAGCTCACCCTTGAGATAGTCTATCACCTTCACGGGTTTAGGGTCTACACCATAGAGGAAGGCCAGGTAAATGCTGGCGAAATCACCGACGTACACCAGAGACAGCAGCCTGGCTATCTTCGACCTTCCGAGGCTGTAAACCTCGTCTATGCCAGCTGCGTTACTCATCAGAGTTGAGGTTATCTCCATCCTTCGCTGCACTCTGGGGTGATCTCCCTTGTCTCTGAGGAGCACGACCCGCAGAGCACCCGCGATGTCTTTCCTCGCCCCCCACCCAACGGTCTCGTTGTGGTTTAGCTCGGGGAATGCGTTCCAGAAAGCGTGCGTTTTGCTGTTCTCGTTGATCTGGGTCTTCCACCTCAGCGCCGCTGCGGCAGTGATCCCGGACGCTCCGTAGATAAGCGGGATCTTGCCGTACATCGCAAGCGCGAGCCGCTTCGCCTGGTTGACCGAAGTAGGCGACTCTGGACCCAACACGAGCGCAAGGTCACGGAGAATAAGCTCCGCCTCGTCAAACCCCTCGCCAGCCTCTTTCACATACCCGAGCCGTGCGAGAGCGACCAGCATGGGAACGAACATGTACCCTAGCGCTGTTCGAGGCGGGAGCCCCGGTGGGATGGTGACCACGGGCACTCCATCGCGCGCCCCAAGCTCCGCAAGACGCCCTCCACTCGTGATGCACAGTATCCGGGCACCCCGCTCACGCGCGATGCCGTATGCGCTCAGCGTCTCCTCCGTGTTTCCAGAGTAACTCGACACGAATACCAAGGTGTCCTTGTCCACGAACGCGGGGAGATCGTAGTCCCGCACGACGAACATCGGCACCTTGAGCTCGCCAGCGACCAGTTCGCGAACAACGTCTCCGCCGATGGCGGATCCACCGAGCCCCGCCGCGACAATAGAGCGCGCCCCGGAGAAATCCTCCGGGAGTTCCACGTGCCGTGCGATGTTCTGCGCATCCCGGATCTGCTGGGGAAGGTCGCTCACTGTCTTCAGCATCCCGCCTGGGTCCAGCCGAGTCATTCGTTCCACGCTATCGAGAACGGCCCTGCCTTCAATATCGCCATCGCCATGTTCAGAATCTCTTACGTCGGCAGCCACCTCATTGCCCTCCTTGACCGAAACCACATCCACCATGAAAAAGGGGATAGCTGGAGATATTCTCCCCAACTATCCCCAGGCACAATCGCTCTCGCCATGGGAACGCTGGGCGCGAGGCTGCGCCAGGTTACCTGATGGCCTTTTGCGTAGTCTTATCAAATAAGTGGGCCTTGTCGGTATTGAACACAAGCTGGTGGGACGACCCGTCTCTTGCCGTCGTGCGCGCATCCACCCTGGCTATGAACGAGTGGGGTCCGACGGTTGCGTAGAGGTATACCTCGGAGCCCATCGGCTCGGTCACATCGATATCGGCCGTCACTATCCGGTCAGCCGGCGCATCGGGGACGAAGTCCCTGTCGTCGATATCCTCGGGTCTGATTCCGAAAATGACCTCTTTGCCGATATACTCCCCGACCGTCTCAAACCTCGTCGGTGGCAGCTTCACCTTGAAGCTCTTGGCATCGACCCACAGTTCGCCGTCCTCTCTCAGGATGACAGCGTCCAGGAAGTTCATCGCAGGGCTTCCGATGAACCCCGCAACGAACACATTGTCGGGATGATCATAGATTTCCATAGGCGCGCCCACCTGCTGGATAAAGCCGTCTCTCATGACGACTATGCGGTCGCCCATGGTCATGGCCTCCGTCTGGTCGTGGGTAACGTAGATGATCGTCGTCTGGAGCCTGTTATGAAGCTTCGCGAGTTCCGCCCTCATCTGGACGCGGAGCTTCGCATCGAGGTTTGAGAGAGGCTCGTCCATGAGGAACACCTTGGGCTCGCGCACGATCGCCCTTCCCAGCGCCACCCTTTGCCTCTGGCCTCCCGAAAGCTCCTTCGGCTTTCTCTTCAATAAGTTCTCGATGCCGAGGATCGCCGCGGCCTCTTTGACCCGCTTGTCGATCTCAGCGCGCGGGAACTTGCGGAGCTTGAGGCCGAAGGCCATGTTGTTGTATACATCCATGTGAGGATACAAGGCGTAGTTCTGGAAGACCATCGCGATGTCTCGGTCCTTCGGCGGGATGTCGTTCACGATCGTGTCGCCGATATAGATGTTCCCCTCGGTGACCTCCTCAAGGCCTGCTACCATCCGGAGCGTGGTAGACTTGCCGCACCCGGACGGGCCGACCAGGATCAGAAACTCCTTGTCCTTGATCTCGAGCGTAGCGTCGTTCACCGCGACGACATTACCGAACTTCTTGGTCACATGCTCCAGATAAACTCTTGCCATTTGTTGCTTACCCCCTGTGCCGTCTTGCGGAGCCGTGCGTAGCGCACTCCCAAGGCAGCGTAATTCGAGATAACAAGCCGCACACGCGTAAACGCCAGCACAAGAGACTTCGCCAACCATGCCGCTTTACCGCGACCCCCAACACCACCTCCGCACGAGACATGCCGGAGAATTCGTTCTCCGACGCTCCGAAAAACTATTCAACAAATCGGTCCACAATCCTTCTTTACGCCCTTGAGCCGTACTTCCTATCCCTTGACCCCACCAAGGGTCATACCAGACACCAGCCACTTCGAGGAGTACAGGAACAACGCGAGTGCTGGAATGGCCACGAGCACAGAAGCGGCGGCGAACTGGCCCCATGCGGTCTGGAATTGGTCCATCAACTTCTGGAAGCCCACCGGCCACGTAAACATGTCCGGCTTCTGCAGCATCACCCGGGCCATCATATAGTCGTTCCAGGCTGTCATGAAGCTGAAGAGGCCGGCAATAGCCAGCGCCGGCGTGGAAAGAGGTATCACGACCCGCCAGAACGCGCCGAGCGGGCTAGCCCCATCCACAAGGGCCGCTTCCTCAAGCTCTCGTGGTATTGTATCATAGTATCCTTTGAGGATCCAAATGGAAAACGGGACTGACCCCACCGAGTAGGCGATAGCCATGCCGGTGTACGTGTTGAAAAGCTTCAGTCTCACCACCATGATGCATATCGGAAGAAGCAGCATCCCTGCGGGGATCATCTGAGTGGTCAGGAGAAAGAGCAGCCCTTGCCTTCGGCCAGGAAACTGCCAGCGCGAAAACGCGTACGCGGCCGTCGCAGCAAGCATGAGCCCCACGAGAACCGATGCCGCGCTCACTATTAGGCTGTTCCAAACCCATATCGTGAAGTCTCTCTCGAAGATGAGCGCACGGTAGTTCTCAAGGCTTGCACCGGGCGGTATGATCGCGAGGCTCGTCGAGAGCAACTGGTTGCTCGGGCGCAAAGATATGCTGATGACGCGAAGGAACGGGTAGATCGAAATGATGCTGGCAAGTATAAGCACGGCGTGAATCGCTATCCTCTTTGCCGGGCTGTCGCCCCTCGCCCTCCTGAAGAAGCTTCGCCTCGCCACTAGTTTCACGACTCCCAGGCCCCCTTGAAGCCACCGCTAAGACGCAGGTACACGGCGGAGAATATGAACAGGAACACGAAGATGACCATAGCGTATGCGGCTCCGAACCCGTAACGATAGAACTCGAACACCGCCTTGAACATGGATGTCACAAGGAGGTCGGTGCCCTCCATTGGACCGCCCTTCGTCACAAGGTAAATGACGTTGAAATTGTTGAAGGTCCACACCACCCCGAGGATCACGGCGGGCGTCAGGACCGGCTTCAAGAGAGGCATCGTGATGGACCGGAACTGCTGCCATCCTGACGCCCCGTCGATCTGGGCTGCGTCGTAATAATCCTGAGAGATGCTCTGCAGCCCGCCCAGCAGCACCACCATCATGAACGGGATCCCAAGCCACACGTTGACAAGCACGACAGCCACAAAAGCCCACTTCGGGTCGCTCAGCCACGGCACCGGTTGAACGCCCAGCCTCTCCAGCAAGAGGTTGACGAAACCGTATTGGTAGTGGAATTCGCCACGCCATGCGAGCGCCGAGATAACCTGCGGAAGCGCCCACGGCACAACTAGGAGTGTCCTGTAAACGCCCTTTCCCCTCATGGGTCTGTTGAGGAGAAGCGCGAGGCCCAGGCCGCCCAGCACATGACACACCACGTTGACGACCGTCCAAAGGATCGTCCGCCCAAGGAGCTGGAAAAAGGTGACTTTCTGAAGCACAGGCGACCTGAAGACGTCCAGGAAGTTGCTGATACCGTACGAGAGGCCCACAGAGAAATCCTTGAACCGGAACATGTTCATGTTGCTGAAGGCAAGGTAGATGTTGAACCCAAATGGATACACGATCAGCGCCATCACCCCGACCAGCGCGGGGAGCAGCAGCATGAGCGGCAACGAGTACTTACACTTCAGAAGCTTGTGAAGGACGATGTAAGCCGCGATCTCGAGGACAACTACGACTGCGGCAACGATCCCGAGGAGCCTACCGATCTCGCCTAGTCCCCGCACGACGACATCCCAGGTCAAAGGGATCAACACTATCACCACCTTGGAAACGAGCGGGCCCGGGCGAACCAAGCACACCACCAGAAGTTCGCGCCACTTTCCGGCCCGGGGCCGCCGCCCAGGGTTGCCGGTGCCACCATCCGGGGAGGAACGGCACGCTCACGGCGCGCCCCGTTCGAATTCGGCGCGCGAGATAGCGAGATTCTTCCCGCCCCGTCGTCCAACCACCGGTAACCCTGGCGCCGTCAAGAAAGGAGATGAAAACCCATGGCGCCGCGCTTGGCAAGTTCGGTCTCCGGGCCCGCCCTGTGCATCGAGCCCTGTCGTGCGAAAGCTCGTTTACTTGGTCATCTCGCGTATGGCCTTCTCAGCGGCTTCCTGCATCGCCTTGGCAGCATCCTTCGGGGACATCTTCCCAGCCATCACGGCCTCCTGGTTGGGTCTGATGGCGTCCCAGCAAGCTCGCATCTCAGGCACCGTCGGCATGGGCTTGCCCACGACCATCTGGTCAGAGGAGCCCTTGAGGATCGGGTCCTGTGTAACAAGGGGGTTCTTGAGCGCGCTATCCGTCGCCGGAAGCCTCTTGAACTTCTGCAAGAACCTGAGTTGCACCTCGTCAGAAACGAGGAAATCCACGAACCCTTTCACGGCGTCCAACTTATCGCCCTCAAGGTACTCCGGGAACATGAGGTAGATCCCGCTGGTCATGGGTGAAGGCCACAGGCCGGTCTTCGTGACCTTTGGAATCCGGGCGACCCCAAGGTCCACGTTCTTCTTGACGTCCTCTGTGACATAGGCACCAAGGGACCAGTCGCCATTGATGATCATGGCTGCCTTCCCCTCCTTGAAGAGGGAATCGGCAGCGTTGTAATCCGCTTCAGTCGGCACTATCTTGTGCACGAACTTCAGGTCGTGGAGGAACTGGAGCGTGTCAACCATGGCCTGAGTGTTGAGAGTGGGCTTCGTCCCGTCGAGAGGCCATCCACCGAACCCACCCAACCATGGAGCGAGCCAGAAAGGCTCATTGAGGTTATACACGAGCCCGTACTGGTCGGGCTTGCCGTCGTTGTTGAGATCCTTGGTAAGCTCCTTGCCGACCTTGATGAGTTCGTCCGTGTCCTTGGGAGGCGTCTTGATAAGCTTCTTGTTGTACAACAGCATCAGGTGGTTGCCAACGCTGAGAGGGACTCCCCAAACCTTCCCATTGAGTTCGACGGCCTCCACGCCCGGCTTCACGAATTTCCCCATGTAGCCTGCGGGGAAGATCTCATCCACTGGCTTGATGAGCTTCATGGCCGTGAACGGACCGGCATGGTCGGAGACTGTCCAAAGAAGGTCCGGGCCCGTGCCCGCGAACGCCGCGGACTGGAAGTTCTGGCGCAAGTCCTCGACACCATAGTTCACCACTTCGAACGTCACGCCCGCGTGGCTCTTAGAATACTCCTGTGTAAGCGCGATGATCTCCTGCAGAACGCCTTCTGCCTCACCCTCTTTGGTCCAGATCGTAAGGGACACCTTTTTCTGGGCCATCGCACCGGCGGGCACGATCAGGGCAACCAGCATCAGAAGAACCAGCACACAAACAACAGTCCTTCTCACTATGGGTCCCCTCCCTTATCGTTTCGCGTGTTCCGCAATCGCTGCCCACTGAGATCCACTAGACCACGAGCGTCCGCCGCACCCCGAAGAAACCTGATGATCCAGGCCGGCGCTCACCGAGTCACGCTCGATCACCTGAGGCTGAACCGGCCTTTTCCACCGCACCACCTCCCTCGGACGACCTGGCTTTCGCCCCGCATGACTCCCTGACCACAAGGGTGGTGGGGAGAACGATCTTCCTCGGCTTCCTGGCGGGGTTGTTTATGAGCTTCAGAACCTCCTTGGCCGCGCTCCTGCCCATGACATCTCCTTGCTGCTTTATGGTGGACAGCGCGGGCCTCACGTACGACGCCGCCTCTATGTCGTCGAAGCCAATGACCGCCACGTCGTGCGGGATCTTTCGCCCCGCTTCGCGCAGCGCCTTCATTGCACCTATCGCCATGAGGTCGCTCGCCGCGAAGACTCCCGTGATGTCAGGGGAGGCCTCAAGGATACGTTTCATGGCCGCCCTGCCGCCTTCCTCGGTGAAGTCGCCGTTCGCAACAAGCGCAGCATCAAGCGGCAGGCCGTGTCGGAGAAGCGCCTGTCTGTACCCGATGAACCTTCCCTCAGAAATGGCGGACGGAGTGTGTCCGTCTATGTATGCAATCCGCCGGTGCCCCAGGGATATCAGATGCTCCACAGCAGACGCAGCACCGCCGACGTTGTCTGAGGTAACGTAGGTCATTCTCGGACCCTCGTAGGGTATGTCAATGAGCACCGTAGGAATGCCGCTGGCCGCGACCTCATCGAGAATCGCGGGCCCTGGTAGGGTTCCCATAAGGAAAAGTCCCTCCACCTTGGATTCATAGCACCTTCTCAGACTCTCCCTCCAGCGTCTGTCCCCTGCATCCTTCACGCTCAACACCAGGTCGTAGCCAGCCTTTTCTATCTCAGCGGTGATACCGCATATGACCTCATAGAAGAACGGATGGCGCAAGCCCTCCACGGAAAAGAGCATCAACTCAACAACATAGCTTCTCTTCCGCACGAGGCGCCGCGCCAAGGCGCTCGGGTGATAGTTCAGCTCTCTCATGACCGCGCGTACACGCTTCTCGGTGTCTGCGCTTATGTCACCATAGCCGTTCAGTACGTGGGAAACCGTACTAACGGACACACCCGCTCTCTTCGCGATGTCTTTTATGGTCGCCACGCTTGTAGCTCCTTTGCTGCCTTGCTGCTTTGCTGCCTTGAATGCCTCGCCCCTCTTCGCCACGTCAGTCTCATGTGCCCGTGGGCCTGCTTGGACTGGCGCCCGCGCCGAGTGTGCGCCCGGTCCGCCCGAATCAGCCCGACCGACTCAGGGCGTTCGGCACGTGCTCACCGTTCAGCCCGCGCCCAGGCCGATTCGTTGTCGATTCATTGTCGCACGTCGCAGCCGCCGCTGCTACAACGTTGTAGCCCACCCTCATTATAGGATCCAGCCATAAGCCATGTCAAGCAACACTTGCTAACCAGATCTGAAACTGGCATTCATGGAGACGGATGGCCTGCCTCGCGACGCCGCCACAACGTGCGAAAGCCCCCGGGCCCAACGAACAGGCCCGGGGGCGTTGCCGGGTTCGACGCACCCGGCGGCGTGACAAGTGAGAAGGTGGGTTTTCTGTCTTAGAACTCGACCTTCATGCCGGCCGTCAGGCAGAGCCCATTCGGCCTGGTCGTGAAGTCCTCGAAGTTATTCTCATCGTAGCTAGCGTAGCTGCCGATGAACTGGATGCCGCAGGGCGCCGTGTACTGCGCTTGGCCGATGTACGCCAGCTCCCCGTTCGCCCACTTAGCGTTGCCCGACAACCCGACGCCCGAGAACATGGGCGTGTCGAAGGTTGTGGAAGCCGCGAGTTCGTGGACGGTCGAATCCACGGTGGACATCGTCAGGTCATACCTGGCATCCACCACGACGGGACCGACCGGGATGTCATACCCGAGACCAAGCGTCACGGTGGTCTCCTGCCCAGGGTCGGCCTTCTCCTGCCGGTCGAGTATGGTGTAGTCCGCGTTCACCGTAGACCACATGCTCGTCACGCCCGCCTCGATGTCCAGGCCGGCGTATTGGGTGGCGGCGGTGGCTCCGATGGTCTTCCTCTCGCCAACGAGCTGGCGATCGGCATTCCTCTGCTCGTGCCAGTCGGCGGTCCCGACCAGCTTCACGCCGCTGATTGTGGTGGCGATCTGGCCGCTCACGCCGCGCTTGCCCGCATTGAGGTCCACAACGTTGATGTCGTTGCCGTCCTCGTCCTGGCTGTCATCGCGGTAGAGCGGGTTGAACTTCGGATCGAAGTTCCGGAAGCCTAGCTTCGCGCTGACTCCAGGGAGCATGGGCAATTGGGCTATGCCCGCCTCGGCTTTTACCGCCGAAGCCTCGTTCGCGCCGTCCCACGCCGCCGCGCCGACCAAGTCGAGGCCCGGGAGGGGCGCAAGCTGAACGGACCCCGCAAGAGCTATGTCCTTGCCCGTCCTCAGAGCCGCACCAGCAAGGCTGATGCCTTGGATGTCAGCTTTTGCCGACACGCCGGCCGCCGCGAACCTCTCTTGCTGGTTTTCCGCGACCTCGCGATTCGCCCAGCCGTAGAACGCACCGAGTTCCACCGGGCCGACCTGCACGCCGCTCAGCTGAGCGCCCTCGATCTCGCCGTCGGTTGCAGAGACATCGGCGATGTAAGGCGAGTAGTCAATGGCAAGGTCTCCGAACCTGGTGGTGATGTCCTGTCCGCCCGTGTAGAACGGCCCTGTGGTCTCGAGGTAGGCCTTCTCGATGGTCAGATTCGGCTGGCCGAGCGTCACCGGCGTCAGGCCCTTCTGGTCCATGTTGCCGCCCACCAGGTCGTCCGAGCCCGGGTTCGGAGCGGCTGTCGGGCCGAAGGGAGCGTATTCCAGAGGCTCAAATCCGACGAACGCCCGGATCTGCTGGCCGCCGGACAGCTCCATGGAGAAGTTGAGACGAAGATCCGATGTGGCGCTAAGCCCCATGTCCTGCGCGTTCTGTGGTGCAATCTGGAGCGTGGTCTCGAGAGACCCGCCCAAGTCGATGTTGGGGGCCGCGCACACCGGCGCCGTTATGGCGAGTGCCATGATGACGGCTAGTGCAGCGACTGTTTTCTTCATTGTTCATCCCCCTTGGTGTGTCTTCTGGTCCGAACCTGCTGCAACTGATGCTGCGATTGGGGAGCGAGGCAAGTATCCTCGTTTCCTTGCTTCGGTCCCCGGCTGCGTCGTGTTGTGCGTATTATCGATGCCGGCCTCCGGCGCCCTTCAGGGAGCACCTCCTTTCCCGCGCCTGCCGGGCCTGGAATTCCTGCTGCGTCTAGTCCTCGTCTGTTGTGCGTGTCTTGCTGTCATGCCTGTTTCGGCGATCATGGCTTATGCAGTTGTCAGGCGCAAGCGTTGGTTGCGCGGCCCCTTTGATTCCCGTAATTCTCCGCATTGCTCGTTATTCCTCTATGGAGCTCGTTATTGCGCCGATGTAAGTGATGGCATCATGGGAAGCAAAATGCCAGGACAGGATGATGTCTCCTGTCCTGGCAACGCACTCCCGAGCGCCCCGGCGGCGGGCGCGATTCCCGTGCGCGAGCGGAGCCGTCAGCCCCCTCGTCCTCCCGCCTCTGCCGACTCCCAGCGTGCGGACGCCGCGCGATCTGGGCCTCCGAACGCCGGCAGTGCCGGCTGGTGCCAGCGCTCTCAAGCGCTCACGCGCTCGGACGGCCGAGATCGAACTCCTCGTAGAGGGCCCGCACGGCCCGCGTCACGCTTGCCTGGTCTATCAAGCACGAGATGGTTATCTCCGAGTCGACCGTCTGCATGATGTGGACTCCCGCGCGGTGAAGGGCCTCGACCACTCTCGCCATGACTCCTGGCACTTCCTGCATGCCCGCGCCAACCACCGATACCTTGGCGCACTCGGCCATCACGTGGCACGCGAAACCTTCCGACCTCAGCGCCTCCTCAGCCGCCTTGGCCACCTCATCCTTCACTGTGAACAAAATGGCCCTAGGCGTGACGTTGATGAAGTCAACGTTGATCCCTATGGTACTTATAGCCTTCAGTATAGCCACCCTCGCTTTGGACGGTTCGGCAGGGTTCGGGTACAACGCTTCGACGCGGGCGAGCCCGTCCACATGGGCGATGCCGGTTATCACCCGGCGGGCAACGTCATCTGTGATGAAGGTCCCCTCGGACTCCGCGAAGGTGCTCCTGACTCTCACCGGGATGCCGCCTTGCTGCGCTATCTGCACCGCCCGTGGGTGGACCACCTTCGCGCCGTTGTTGGCGAGTTCTTCGACTTCGAAATAGGTTATAGCCGAGATGAGCCTAGCTTCGGGGACAATCTTCGGGTCCACGGTCATGACGCCCTCAACGTCAGTGTAGATCTCAACACACTCAGCCCTCAACGCGACCCCGAGCGCGGTCGCAGTGGTATCGCTCCCGCCCCGCCCGAGCGTCGTGACCTCCCCGTCGTCGGTCACGCCCTGAAAGCCCGCCACAACCGGTATCCGTCCGGACGCAAGCACATCGAGCAGCCGCGCTGTGTTGATGCCCTGAATGCTCGCATCGCCGAACTGAGCGTCCGTCCTTATGCCGGCCTGAGCCCCAGTGAGCGGGACCGCCTCGTACCCCGCCGCCCTGAGATATCCCGCCATCACCACACAGCTTATCACCTCCCCGCAGGATGCGAGGAGGTCGAGACTCCTCGCGTCCACGGGCAAGTCCTTGGCCCTTACGAGGTCAAGGAGCGAGTCGGTGGCATAGGGCCCGGGACGCCTCCCCATGGCTGATACGACGACAACCGGGTCGAATCCCTGCTTCTTTGCGAAGACCACCCTGTCGCGCGCCTTCAGGCGCGCCTCATCGTCTCCGACGGACGTTCCTCCGAATTTCTGCACAATCACACGCACCGTTCGTCACGAACCTCCCGTACCCCTCATGCTAGACATCGGGAAGCCGACACGGGGCTTCGTACCGTCACGCCCCTTCGCCCCGGTCGCGCGCTGCCTCGATGCATATGGGTGTTGCATAAGGATACGCCGAAAAACGACGTTGTCCTGCCGGGCCGTGGCCCCAAAATAAAAAACCCGCGTGGTCGGCAGCGTTGAGTCTGGCTCCATAAGCTCTCGTCTCCTTCCCCGAGGGCGCTGGAGTCGCCGGTACTCCCCGGTGCTCTTGTTCGGCGGCGCGCCTGGAATCTCGCAGAGGGCGCGCCGAGCTCGGACGACGCGCACGGCGGGCGTACCGCCCGGGAGACCGAGGCCAGCGGCCTTCGGCGGAACCCGCGCGCCGAAAGGTGGCGCAAGCTTATGGCGATCTGCTTCGCAACGAGGATAACACAACGGGCCCTGGAAATGAAAGAACAATTGTTGGGATATCGGCGAGGCGACACTCATTTGTACCTTATGCGTTGTCTCCGCCCTCAGCGCCGCGCCGCGCCAGCAGGCGGCTCTTGTCCCCGATCTCAAGCGCGGCCCTGGCTTCCTGAATGGCCGCCCTCACCCGCTCCGGCGCGGTTCCACCCGGAACGGCTCGAGCTTCCAAAGACGCCTCCAAGCTTGCTGCTCGCAACACATCCTCAGATACCGATGGCGCCAACGCTTTCCAGTCATCCAGCGGAAGGTCCTCGAATCTCTTCCCTTCGCGTACGCACTTCAGCACCAGCCGTCCCACGGCCGCATGAGCCTCCCGAAACGGCACGCCCCTCCGCACCAGGTAATCCGCAATGTCGGTGGCCGTCGTGAACCCGCGCCCGGCGGCTTCCCGCATCACCTCAGACTTCACTTTCATCGTTCGGAGCATGGGCGCCACTATCTCAAGGCACGATGCGACGGTGTCCACCGCATCGAAGAGGCTCTCCTTGTCTTCCTGCATGTCCCGGTTGTACGCCAGAGGTAGCCCCTTCATCACGGTGAGCACTGCCACGAGGTCTCCCACGACCCGTCCCGCCTTGCCCCTCACGAGCTCGGCCACATCGGGGTTCTTCTTCTGCGGCATCATGCTGCTGCCCGTGCAGAAAGCGTCATCCAGCTCAATGAACCCGAACTCCTGCGACGACCAAAGGACCAGCTCTTCAGCCAGTCGGCTGAGATGGATCATGATGATCGCGGCCGCAGCAAGGAACTCCATGACGAAGTCCCTGTCGGAGACAGCGTCGATGCTGTTCCTCGTAATTCCGAGGCATCCGAGCTCGCGTGCCACCTTCGCCCGGTCCACCTGGTAAGCGGTGCCTGCGATGGCGCCCGAACCCAATGGCGAGACGTTCGCTCGGCGCGCGGCATCCGCCAGCCTTTCCTTGTCCCTCGTGAACATCTCGAAATAGGCGAGCATGTGATGGGCGAAAAGCACAGGCTGGGCGTGCTGCATGTGGGTATACCCAGGCATAACCGCATCCGCGTTGGCCTCCGCCACGTCCACGAGCGCGCGGCGCACGTCATCGATGAGCGCGGCCAATCGCCGGGCCTCGCTCGTCACGTACAGCCTCGTGTCGAGAGCGACCTGGTCGTTGCGGCTCCTCCCCGTGTGCAGCTTCTTGGCGACCTCACCAACCTTGGCAGCGAGCATCCTCTCAACCGCGGTGTGGATGTCCTCGTCGGACGCTGAGAAGTCAGCAGCCCCCGATTGGATGTCGCGAAGCACCTCGCCGAGGCCCGCGACGAGCGTCTCGGCCTCCTCGGCGGAAATCGCGCCGCACGCGGCAAGCGCGCGCGCGTGGGCGACGCTTCCCGCGATGTCCTCACGATAGAGCCTCCTGTCAAATCGGACCGACGCGGTGAACTCCTCGACTTTACCACAGGTCTCCTTCTCAAATCTCCCAGCCCACAGCTTCAACGGCCTCGCCTCCGCTCCCCTTCCCGGGCCCGCCCTCCCCAAAGACCAAGACCACGAGCCGTGCGCCGCCGAGAACCGCGCGCCCGGCTCGTGGCTCGTCGGGGACATGATCCCGCCACCCACAGGGCGTCGCCCTTCCGCAACCCTTCTGAATCCTCTTTCCGGCCAAGTCAGCCGTCACGGCGCGACGCGACGCCCCGCGGTCGCGGCCGAGACAGCCGCGGACGTCGCCGCAGCCGGCGAAAGGGCTTCCGCGGCACCCGCTGCGCGCATCCTCGCCCTCGCGGCGACGACCGTGGGAAGCCCGAAGATCTGGATGAAGCCCTCGGACGCAGCGTGGTTGAAGGCGTCGTCCTTGTCGTACGTGGCGAGCGCGTGGTCGTAGAGAGAATGCGGCGACTTCCGTCCAGCCACGGCCACCGAACCTTTGAACAGCCGCAGGCGAACGACGCCCGTCACCGTCTCCTGGGTCTTTTCTATGAACGCATCAAGGGCCTCGCGGAGCGGCGAGAACCACAAACCGAAGTAGGCCATCTCAGCGTACTTCTGGTCTATGAGCTGTTTCATGTGATACGTCTCCCGCGGGAGCGTCAGGCTCTCCAGGTCTTTATGGGCCGCGATGAGCGCGACAGCCGCCGGGGCCTCGTAGACCTCCCTGGACTTGATGCCCACGAGCCTGTTCTCCACCTGGTCTATCCTGCCCACCCCGCACGCACCGCAGAGCATGTTCAGTCGGGTGACTATCTCCACCGGGTCCATCTCTACGCCGTCAAGGCTCACCGGAACGCCGGCCTCAAACCCGATCTCGACATAAGTGGGGCTATCTGGGCACTGGTCCGGCCCGGACGTCCAAATGAAGGCGTCCTCCGGAGGCTCGCACCACGGGTCCTCGAGAACGCCGCACTCTATGCTCCTGCCCCAGAGGTTCTCGTCTATGCTGTAAGGGCTTGCTGACGTCACGGGGACGGGTATGCCGTGCTCCTTCGCGTACTCTATCTCGTCTTCGCGTGACATGGGCCACTCGCGCACCGGGGCTATGACCCGTAGGTCAGGGGCGAGCGCGGCTATGGACACGTCGAACCGTACCTGGTCATTGCCCTTCCCGGTGCACCCGTGGGCGACGGCGTCCGCGCCCTCAGCACGCGCTATGTCCACCAGGATCTTTGCTATGAGGGGCCTGGAAAGCGCGGCGCTCAAGGGGTACTTGCCCTCATACAGCCCGTTGGCCTTGAGGCTCTTGAACGCATAGTCCTCCAAGAACTCCCGCCGCGCATCCACCACGTACGAACGAGACGCCCCTACCTTGAGGGCCTTTTCCTTGATGAAATCCAGGTCTTTCTTGGCGCCGACGTCGACCGCGACGGCGATGACCTCCGCCGAGTAACGCTCGCTGATCCACCGGATGGCCACGGATGTGTCCAGGCCCCCCGAATAAGCCAGCACAACCTTACGAGCTGATTTACAAGCCGCTTTCACCGGCCTTCCTCCCTTGCATCAGCAGGACAAGGATGGCCTTCTGAACGTGGAGCCGGTTTTCGGCCTCGTCAAACACCACCGAATGAGGGCCGTCCATCACCTCGTCGGTGATCTCCTCGCCCCGGTGCGCGGGGAGGCAGTGCATCACCATGACGTCCTCCTTGCCTGCCGCCTTGACGAGCGCCTCGTTCACCTGGAACCCCGCGAGCGCTTGCGCCTTCTTCTCGTGCTCGGCTTCCTGCCCCATGCTCGCCCACACATCAGTGTATATCACGTCAGCGCCCCTCACGGCGTCCACAGGATCGTGCGTCACCTCGATAGTGGCGCCAGTGGCCCTGGCGTCCTCCCGGGCGAGCTCGACGATGTGAGACAGGGGCTCGTATCCCGGCGGGCACGCCACCGTGACGTTCATGCCGACCTTCGCGCCGCCGAACATGAGGCTGTGCGCGACGTTGTTGCCGTCCCCCACGTACACCATCTTCAGGCCCTTCGTCCTGCCTTTCTTTTCGTACACGGTAAAGTAGTCAGCTAGAACCTGGCAGGGATGTAAGAGATCTGTCAGGCCGTTTATCACAGGCACCGTGCCGTACCTGGCAAGGTCCTCGACATCCCTGTGATCGAACGTTCGTATCATGATGCCGTCCACGTAGCGCGAAAGCACGCGCGCCGTGTCAGCGATGGTCTCCCCTCTCCGGAGCTGCAGCTCCTGCGCGCTGAGGAAGAGCCCGTACCCTCCCAGCTGCCACATGGCAACTTCGAACGAAACCCTTGTGCGTGTGGAGGGCTTGGTGAATATCATCGCGAGGGTCTTCCCCCGCAGCAGATGGTGCTCAACCCCGGCCTTCGTCTCCTCCTTCAGCCTCGCCGAGACTTCGAAGATCTTCTCGACCTCAGCCACGGAGAGATCGTGGATGGATAGGAGGCTCCTGCCCCTCATCCCGAGGGCGACTTCGTCCTGAAGGTAATCCCGTGTCTCCGTCACGCTGAACACCGTCCTTTTCGTGAAGTGCTATCCCAGCCGTGCGTCCGCCATTTGTATCTCGCGGCGCACCGACATATATTCAAGGATCGGGTAGAAACTCCTTCCCGGCCTCGATCTGCCAGCACACCGAGGAGGACGGCGCTCACGTGTCCCTAGCCCTCACCTCCCAGCCCGCGCCAGCGCACAAAATCGACCAACCTCGCATGTCGCGCCCGCCGGCACTCACGTGACAAGGCTCATTGACATCGCGAGAAGGGATCAGCATCAGCCGAGCACATCCTCCATCACTCGCTCCAGAATGCCTACCGCCTCGTCGATGTCCGCCTTGCTCACCACGAGCGCCGGCAAGAACCGGAGGGTTGTGTCGCTCACCGCGTTTATGAGCAGCCCCGCCTCAAGACATGCCGCGGCCACGGCGCGCGCCGGTGCGTCGCTACGGCACCCGGATGGCCTGAGCTCGAGGCCGATCATCAGGCCCTTGCCTCTCACCTCGGCCACCTGCGGGAATCTGCGTGCGAGGGTCATCAGGGCTTTGGCGAAGTAGGCCCCCATTTCCGTAGCCCGCTCAGCGAGGCGCTCGTTCCTGATGGTCTCCACGACCGCGAGAGCCGCTGCACACGCCAGAGGGTTCCCACCGAACGTAGACGCGTGCGTGCCGGGAGTGAACGCCGCCGCGACTTCGTCCTTCGCGAGCAGCGCTCCTATGGGGACCCCCCCGCCGAGGGCCTTGGCAAGCGTCACGGCATCGGGCTCGATCCCGTAGTGCTCGAACGCGAACATCCTCCCGGTGCGCCCCATGCCCGTCTGAACCTCGTCGATTATGAGGAGGGCGCCGCGTTCGTCGCAGAGCTCTCTCGCACGCTTCAAGTAAGCCTCGTCTGCCACGTGGACCCCGCCCTCGCCCTGGACCGCCTCGAGAAGCACCGCAGCGGTCTGCTCGCCAACGGCCGCCTCGAGGGCAGGAACATCGTTGAACGGCACGTACCTGAACCCGGGCGGCAAGGGCTCGAAATCCTTCCGGTACTTGGGCTGGCCGGTCGCCGTGACCGTCGCCAGGGTACGCCCGTGAAAGGAGTTGAGCGCGGTGATGATCTCGTATCGGCCTTGCTCCCGCCGCACGACCCTGGCGTATTTTCGGGCGATTTTGATCGCCGCCTCATTGGCCTCCGCCCCGCTGTTGCAGAAGAATGCCTTTCCGAACGGCGTTCCCTCCAGGAGCGCCTTCGCAAGGAGGGCCTGCCGCTCGACGAGATACAGATTGGAGCAATGAAGCAGCGTGGCGGCTTGTTTTTGAATGGCCGAGACCACGGCGGGGTGGGAGTGACCTAGCGCGCACACCGCGATCCCGCCGAGAAAGTCCAGATACTCCCTGCCGTCAGCGTCCCAGATGCGCACTCCGGAGCCACGCACGGGGGCCACGGGGGCCCTCGAATACGTGTTCATCAGATACATGCGCGCAAGCTCCGCGATGCTTTCGGTCGCCAGACGTCCGCTTGGCGTGTTCCCGTCGCGCGGTGCGGCGCGGCGCTCTTTGACGCCAGTTTCTGCCATGCGTAATCCCTCCCTGCCTCCAGCGATGCCGTGCAGCGTTCAAACGCTACCGACCGTATGTCGCCGCCTGACATCGGGACGGATCCCTTCCCTGCCAGCCGAATCTCGCAAGCCGACCATTTCCGCCCTGGAGCGGACGCGAGCCTTCGTGCGTGGTGGGGGAGACGCCCGGGGGGTTCATCGCCCCGCCCCTTCAGGCAGCCATCCCTGTCCCCCGATGATCATCGTGCCGATGCCCTCATTGGTGAACATCTCCAGCAGGAGCGAGTGAGGCTTTCTGCCGTCGATAATGTGGGTCCTCGGCACCCCTCTCTCGAGGGCGGTGACACAGGCGTCCACTTTAGGGATCATGCCAGACGCGATGCGTCCCTTGGCGATCATGTCCTTTGCCTCGGCCACGGTCACCTGTGGCAGCAGCGAGCTGGGGTCGCTTGGATCCGCAAAGATCCCCTCCACATCGGTGAGGACCACGAGCTTAAACGCGCCGAGCGCCCCAGCGAGGTGACCGGCCAGATGGTCGGCGTTTATGTTGAGTGTGGCCCCATCGTCGTCACACGCCACGGGGGATATCACAGGCACGAAGCCCTCGCGGCACACCACATCGATGATCTCGGTATTGATTGAGGTCACGCTCCCAACATATCCAAGATCGACGTGGGTCTCGCCGCAGACCTCCGTGCCCATCCGCCGCGCCACGACCAGGTTCGCGTCCTTCCCGGAAAGCCCGAGTGCCTTGCCGCCGCCCCGGTTTATCAAGGTGACGATATCCTGATTGATCCTGCCAGTTAGGACCATCTCGGCTATCTCGGCCGTCTCGCCATCCGTGACCCGCAGGCCGTTCACGAAGACGGGCTCTTTGCCCAGGCGTCTCATGACGTCGGTGATCTCCTTGCCGCCGCCGTGTACGATCACTGGGTTCATGCCGATATACCTTAGAAGGACTATGTCTAGAGCCACCATTTCCTTGAGGGTCGCGTCAGTCATCGCAGCACCGCCGTATTTGATGACCACCGTCTTTCCGAAAAACGTACGTATGTAGGGCAGAGCTTCCACGATGACCTGCGCCTTGTCCGCGCCGGAAAGGCCTCGTGTCACGGACGGGACGGACGCGCCAGCCATCGCGCTGTGAAAGTCCATCGGTCTCACCTCCTCAACTCCTGTAGCTTGCGTTGATACGCACGTACTCGTATGTCAAGTCGCAGGTATACGCGCACGCGCTTTCGGCGCCTGCGTGCAGGTCAACAACGATGAGGACTTCCTTGCGGGCCATTGCGTCCCTCGCGCGCCCCTCGTCGAACTCCACCGCCGCGCCGGACCGCGCAACGAGCACATCGCCGATGAACACGTCCACGAGGTCCGCATCGAACTCCACCCCCGCGCGCCCTGCCGCCGCCAGCACCCTGCCCCAGTTAGGATCGGCGCCAAATACCGCGGTTTTCACTAGGTTCGATGAAGCGATGGTCCTTGCTATGCGCCGTGCATCCCACTCCGTCTTCCCGCCCCGGACTTCCACCTTTATGATGCGGGTTGCGCCCTCGCCGTCCTGCACTATCATGCGGGCGAGCGTTCCCGTCACGTGATCGAGCCCTTTCGAGAACGCGTCGAAGGAGGCGTCCTCCGACGCAACCGTGGGATTCCCGGCCGTCCCGTTTGCAAACGCCACGGCCATATCGTTGGTGCTCGTATCGCCATCGATCGTGATCATGTTGAACGATCTCTCCACCGAGCGCGCGAGAGCTCGGCGCAACATGCCGGGGGTTATCGCGGCATCCGTCGTCACGAACGCCAACATAGTGGCCATGTTGGGGTGGATCATCCCCGAGCCTTTGGCTATACCCCCTATCCGCACCCTATGTCCACCCACATCCCCCTCCACGGCTACCTCCTTCAGAGTGCGATCCGTGGTGAGGATAGCCTCAGCGGCGGCCGCGCCGCCCGTTGGTCCCGGGTCAAGCGCTCCGGCGGCGAGGCGGATTCCCTCGCACACCTTCTCGATGGGCATAGGGACCCCTATGACGCCCGTCGACGCGACAATGACTTCGTCCGGCGGGATCCCCAGGACCTCTCCTGTTACGTTCGCCATGGTCCGCGCGTCCTCGAGGCCCTTCGGGCCAGTGCATGCGTTCGCGTTGCCGCTCGCCACCACAGCAGCCCTGCACTTTCCGGACCTGACGTGCTCCATGCTGACCAAGACCGGCGCGGCCTTCACCCTGTTAGTGGTAAACACCGCCGCACATGCCGCTGGCACGTCCGAGAGGATGAGGGCGAGATCAGGACGCGCTCGCTTTATCCCGCAGTGCAGCCCGGCAGCGCGGAACCCCAGAGGAGCGGTAACCCCGCCAGGAATCTCTCGCCAGGTCGAATCGGTCGCGCCCGCTGGTTCGATAGCCGCTGCTTCCACTGAAATCATGCCGCACGCTCCCTTCCCTTCAGCCTCGCGTCTTGAATACTGCCTCTCACGGCCTCTCACGGCCAGACAGGAGGGGCCTCAAGGCCGGTTGATTCCTCCAACCCGAACAGAACGTTCATGTTCTGAATCGCCTGGCCGGCCGCCCCCTTCACCAGGTTGTCGAGGGCAGAGAACACGACGACCCGACCGGTCCTCACGTCGATTCTCACTGCGATGTCACAGAAGTTCGACCCACGGACCGCCTTCGTCTCGGGGAGACTCCCGCGGAGCACTCTCACGAACCTCTCGTGGGCATAAAACTCTTCGTACAGGGCGGTAAGTGCATCGGGACGAGGGCCCTCGCCGGTGGTCTCCGGGCAAGGAGCCGCATCGCGTGGCACGTATCCGGGTAGACCGGTCTTGTTCGACGCACCGCTTCTCACGGCGACGGCGGGCGCCGGTGTCTTAAGCAGGCCGTACGCCGTCACCAGGATCCCACGGCTCATCGGAACGAGATGCGGCGTAAACGTGACTGTGATCCCGTCCTCATCCGTATCAGCCCTGCCGGGTGCCCCGGCGGCCGTCCCCGTGCCGCAGCCGGCTTCACCTCGAGGGCCCAGACCCTGCATGGCGAGCCGCCGCAGTTCTTGTTCTATCTCGGGCGTGTGGCGGTGTCGCGGGACTCCGTACGCGCGAAGGTTCTCCTCACACTCTGGAAAATGGTATCCCGGCGACGGCGTCCTTCCGGCACCGGACACCCCGGACTTCGCGTCTATGATGAGGCTCCGCAAATCAACGATGCCGCGGCTCACAAGCGGGGCCAGCGCAAGCAAGGCGGCTGTGGGGTAGCATCCCGGATTCGCCACGATCCTCGACTTGCGTATCTCGTCTCGGTAAAGCTCTGGAAGACCGTACGAAGCCTCCGCAACAAGATCTGGGGCTTCGTGAGGGACGCCGTACCACTCCTGATACGACGCCGGGCTCTTGAGCCGAAAATCCGCGCCGAGGTCAACGATCCTCACCGAAGGGCGTGCGGTCAGGATCTCCTTCGCAAGCAATGCGGCCACACCCGCGGGCGCCGCGATGAAGACCACATCGCAGTCGCGAGCGAGGCTGTCCGCAGCGATGCCAGAGATAGGGGGAAGGTCGTACCCACGAAGGTTCGGGTAGACCTCGGCAGCCGCTTTCCCGGCGCTTCCGCGAGAAGCGAGGACTGTGAGGGCCGCCTCCCTATGCCCAATGAGGAGCCTCACAAGCTCCCCGCCGGTATAACCGGACGCCCCGACCACTCCCACTCGAACCATAAAGTGCACCCTCCGCCACGCCTGCCCGTGGTTTCCTTGCTAGCCAGGTTTGGGCAGGGGTTGTGGTAATTATACATCATTGATGCATATCTATGCAACCCATAGCGAAAAAAACACGGCCGTTTTCTATCCGCGGCCGTGGTCGGAACATCACACCCGGCTCTGGTTAGGATTCACTCTGAGCCGAGGGCTTCCTAGCCGAGCACTTCCTCGGGTGAATGATACTCTATCCCGAACGCCTCGGACACGCCTTTACACGTCAGCTTGCCCTTGTAGGCGTTCAGACCGAGCCTGAGAGCCGGATCACGTCTCATAGCCTCCTCCGCGCCGAGATCCGCGATCCTGATCGCGTACGGAAGAGTCGCGTTTGTGAGGGCAAACGTCGATGTCCTCGGGAAAGCGCCGGGCATATTCGCAACCGCGTAGTGGAGCACGCCGTCCACGAAGTACGTGGGCTCGGCATGGGTCGTCGGGTGGGTAGTCTCAATGCATCCTCCTTGATCCACCGCCACGTCCACGATGACAGAGCCCTTCTTCATCAGCTTTATCATGTCGCGCGTGACGAGTTTCGGCGCCTTCGCCCCGGGTATGAGGACGGCCCCGATCACGAGGTCCGCGTCGGCGAGCGCAGCCTCTATCGAATGCCTGTTGGAATACAGTATCTTCACGTTCTTGGGCAACACGTGGGAGAGGTATCGCATGCGGCTGATGGAGACCTCAAACACCGTGACCTGAGCACCGAGCCCTGCAGCCATGAGTGCAGCGTTCGTCCCGACCGTCCCTCCCCCGATGACAACCACGTGAGCCGGCTCCACACCTGGAATGCCGCCCATCAACACGCCCCGCCCGCCGTTCGGACCCGCGAGGTAGTTCGCCCCCACAACGGCCGCCATCGCGCCGGCGACCTCGCTCATCGGAGAGAGGAGAGGAAGGCTGCCGTCGGGAAGTTGAACCGTCTCATAGGCGATAGCCACTATGCCGGAATCAAGCACCGCTCTAGTCAGAGTCTCGTCGGACGCGAGGTGGAAGTACGTGAACATCACCTGACCGTGCCGCATGAGCGGGTACTCAGGCGGCAACGGCTCCTTGATCTTCATAATCATCTCGGCCTCGGCCCACAAATCAGCTACGTTGTCCACTATGCGTGCGCCAGCGCGCGCATAGTCCTCGTCGGATATGCCGCTTCCCATCCCCGCCCCTTTCTGCACCAGCACCGTGTGGCCTCTGTCCGACAACGCCATCACTCCCGATGGCACGATAGCCACCCGGTTCTCGTTATTCTTGATCTCTTTCGGGACCCCGACTATCAACTCGACCACCTCCATGATGACGTCACGAAGGCCCGGATTCTGCGGGCTTGTTCTATGATTCTACTCCAGAAACCGCAATCCTTCCAGCTTCGAGGAAACAAACGATACGAACGATCACACAGGCCCGGTCTCAGCGCAAAGCCAAGCAGGCTACGCCCCGCAACAAAGCGTGACGCAGCCTGCTTACCACTCATGAACCTCTTGTTCGCCGTTCATTCGACCTGCGTTGCCGGGCCGTTGTTCCGTCCTCATGCCCCGGCCCGGCGAAAGCCCGCCTGCACGTACCGGGACGCCCGCCTCCACAGGACTCGGGGCCCTAGAAGTTCATTCCCACGATCACGCGGAAGGCAGTGCCGTCAGCACCTTCCCGGCTGTTGTAAAGAGCCTCACCCGCGAGCCAGAACGGAGACATCACGTTGACTTTCACGCCGCCGAGCGCCTCAAGCCATACGCTGCTGGCGCTGCCCTCAAATGCCGCGCCCGCCCGGGCGTACGCGTCGATCTGCGGCGTGATCGGCTGCTCACCGTATAGTCCGACCTTGAAGCTCGTATTGGAAGCCCCGGTCATCTTCACACCCCCGAAGGCTCCAACCGAGGTGACGCCCAGGTCCTTCAGCGCAAGTTTGCCGTATAGCTCGGTCTTGCTGGGCTCTTCGCCGGCTTGCGCCACATAATCGAACCCGAATGCCAGTCTGTCAGAGAGACCTAGTTCGCCCGCGAGCGACATGGCGGAGTCACTCTGGTGGAAGTAGTAGCCCACACCGATCTTGCCCGCCGCAGATACGCCGCCGGCCAGGGCCAACACGATGGCCACGGCGATCGTCAATAGGAACGCCTTCCTCATCACTATCCCCCCTCGTTTGGATCTAAGTCTAGAACCTGATTCGACGATGAGAATCGAAGTCCTTCCTTCACCGGCGAGTCATTCTCTGGATCAAGAGAGGAACTCTTCCCGCACGACCTCCCACATCCTTGGGTCTTCTGAACCAAGCCGCCAGAACGCTATTCCGCCGATCCCGCACTCCCTGACAAGCCTCAGCTTGAGCCTAAGGCTTTCCGCATCCTCGTAGTACACCACGTGCTCGACATCGCCTTCGTAGTACCGGAGCACAGGGCATGCCGCTCGGACGTCCCAGGCCGCAGCGACCCCCTGCCGCTCCACAAGCTCAGCGGCCTTCTTCGCGTCAATCCCCCTGCCCTGCGATATCACGCCCTTCTCAATGGTCCAGTGACGCCCGTAGAACGGGAGGCCGACCACTATCTTCTCTCTCGGAACGCACGAAGTCGCATAGTCGAGCACTTTCTCGAGCCACCAGAGCGGGGCGACCGGCCCGGGCGGGCCGCCCGCAGGCGAGTAATCGTATCCCATGATGATTAGAAAGTCCGCGACGGCGGCAAGGCCTGGATAGTCGTACGCCTGGGCCCATCCTGTCTCGTCCGGCCGTGGAGGCGCCGTCTGCGCCACGGCATCCACCGAGACGTGCTTGCCGTGAGGCTTGAGGAGATGTACGATCTCGGTGATCAAAAGCGTGTACCTCTCCCTGTCGCCCTTTATGAAAGCGCCCTCGAAATCCATGTTGATGCCATCAAAACCGCGCTCCAGGACGAGCGAGGCGATCGCCTCCGCCGCGAGCCGCCTGGTACGCGCTGTGAGGAGTATCTCGTGGGCAACCTCAGGGCTGAAGCCTTCATTTGCCACGAGAGGCACAACGGCGGTCCCCGAAGCCCTCGCCAGCTCGATGATGCCCGCTGCTCCGTTCTCGTCTCTCCTGATGCTTCCGTCCCTGCTCATCGAGTACCAACAAGGGCTGATGTGAGTTATCACGTCTGCATGTTCCCTGTATGAGCGCTCGCCCTCACAGGAGCCCGCTACCTGCCACCCCAAAACCAGCTTTCCCACCAGAGATCCCAACCTCCCTTTTGTCTCGGCATTTCAGCTTCGCGGCCCCAGTCTCGTCGCAGCGGAGCGCGCGGCAGGGAGAATGCCTTTCTTCCTCCGCACCCCCTTCTTGGGATACTTCCAGGAACACACGTGGAAACCTCCTTAGGGGCGCATCAACAACGCTCAACGACGCTCTCGGTTCCCGGATTCCGGGTTCCGGCTCGCGGCTCCCGGAAGGAGTCGCCGGCCACCGTGCCAACAGCTATCTCGCCCGCGGAATTCGAACGAGGTGCGGCACAGGCGCGCCATCCCCCGAGGGCAAAGCCGGCAAGCCCGAACAGGGTTGCGCGCTCAAGCCCGGCACGAACCCATGGCGATCTGTCTAGCGGTCGAACCTTGCCGAAGCGTGGGACGTCCGGGCCGGGAGTCGACATAAACCGCCATGGTGCGCGACATCCGTTGACACGCATCAAGTCGATGTCGTAAAATGTGTCCGGAAACATGAACACCTTTCCATTTATGGTTAACTGAGCCTGCGGCGCCTGCGGCAGGTGTGTCCTACGGCGGGTACGTCCAGGGCCCTCTCCGGGCCCAAGGGTCACCTCAGCGCCGGTTTGCTTGCCCGTCCGAAACCGCCGATGACACAGTGTTGACCATGCCCTGTGCTGCGCGAGCCGTCCCCAGGGAGGCTTGAGAGGACGTTTAGTTAGAAGGAAGTTCGAAGGGACGAGACGGAGACAAAAGGGAGGCGCCTGAAGTGAAGTGCCGGCAAACCCTGAAGGCTATGACGGAGATCCTCCAGCATGACTTTCCAGGCCCGATCGGCGACGGGGTGTGCTCCGTCGTGAGCCGTTGTCTTGGCGGTGCCCGTGTTTACCTGGTGAACGCCAAAGGGCACGTCACCGGGCACTCCGTGGCGGCCGGCATGGCGGCCGGCGCTTCCGCCGCGAAAGCCCTGGCGGATTCCCCAGGCCCCAATGCGCATGAGGACCATTCCGGAGACGCTCTCACGCCTCGCACGATAGCATCGCTCGGCGCGGCGGTGGCAGCCCGCAAAACACCGGTATCGGCGATGATCGATCGCCACACATACGCGGCGGCGCCCATCACGGTGCTAGGCGAGGCCCTCGGCATGCTTGTCGTCCAGCTTGATCGCGAGCTCTCGCGAGATGACCGTGATGCGCTCGGAGCCCTTGCCGCGGCCTCCGGCGCAGTGCTCGCGGCGAGACGCCGGAGGGACGAAGAGGATCGCGAGACAAACCAGCGTGTTGCGAGGTCCGCGATCCGGAGCCTCTCCTACTCCGAACTCGTGGCGGTTCACGCCATCCTTGACAGCATCACGGGCGACCAAGGGTTCGTCGTAGCCGGCAGGATCGCTGACGCTGCGGGCATGACGCGTTCTGTGGTCGTCAATGCTCTCCGGAAGCTGTCCTCTGCGGGCCTCGTCAGAACAAAATCCCTGGGAATGAAGGGCATGTTCGTGAAGTTTCTCAACCCCGAACTGCGAAGCGAACTGCAGGATAGTGGCATCGGCCGGGGCGGCGCGCGGCCACAAATCACCACTGGGGCCGCCCCGGCCGCGGACTCAGAAGGGAGTCTCAACGGGCTCAGCGTCGAGCGCACGGGCATCAAAAGGAGCGGGGTGAACACAGGACTGGGCCGCGAACGCACAGCCAAGGCGCTCGTGGGCGGCCCGGCTCATGTATAACCCCGTGTCGCCTGTAGGAACATACATCATGAGATGAGCACATCGCCGCCCCGCGATGACCAGGGTGAGCGATGAGCAGCGAGAGGAGGGCAGCGGGCACCCGGCCTGGCCGATACCGAACAGCCGGGGCGCCGCGCGTAACCCATGGCGAAAGTGACAGTTGACGAGAGCCTCTGCATCGGGTGCGGACTGTGCTCGGAGATCTGCCCCGAGGTGTTCGAGATGGGAGATGACGGGCAGGCCCACGCCGCGCATCCGGAAAAGTGTGACGCGCTTGCATGTTGCGCGGAAGCCGCGGAGTCGTGCCCTGTGGAAGCTATCAAGATCGAATAGCCTGTTCGCGGCCGGACGACATACCTTTTTCAGGAAGGAGGAGCGGTTTCCTCGATCAGAAGACGTAGCCGGGGGTCCCGACGCGCCTGAGGTTGCGAGTGGAAGCCGCCTTGGCACTTCGGCATGAATCCAACCGTATCCAGACCCGATCACGAAGACATACTCGTGCTGCGCATCGAGGGGATGAGCTGCAATCACTGCCGCGCCGCTGTGGAAAGGGCGCTGCTCAAGGTGCCCGGGGTCAAGACGGCGCAGGTGGACCTGGCATCGGGAACCGCGAGAGTGACGTTCGATCCGCACAAGGCCACTCGCGATGACATGGTGAGGGCCGTGGAGGACGAAGGCTACCGGGTTCCGCTCTGAAACCACGGAAGATGAGCCTAGGATGGCGGCGCACCGGTGATGTGGATCTCCGCCCCGCACTTTGGGCACGTTCTGTCCTTTATTCTGTACGCCACGAGGTCAAATCCGCTCCGCTCGATGAGCAGTTCCCCGCACATGTAGCAACGGGTGTCGTTCCCTTCGGTGCCGGGCACGTTTCCCATGTACACATACTTGAGTTCGTCCTTGGCGATCTCTACCGCTGTGCGCAGGGTGCTGATGGGCGTCGGAGGCGCGTCAAACTTGTACGCCGGGAAGTACCTCGAAAAGTGAAGAGGCGTATCATCCCCTAGCGACGAGGCGACCCAGTGGACGAGCCTGCGTATCTCGTCCGGGGCATCGTTGTGGCCGGGGATTATGAGGTTCGTTATCTCTACGTGACATCCAGCGGCCTTTGCCCGCTCCGCAGTGCGCAGAACGGGGGCGAGCCTTCCGTGACACACCTTCGCGTAGAATGACTCGGTGAACGCCTTCACGTCAATGTTCATCGCGTCGATGTGGGGCAGGAGCTCCTTCAGCGGGTCCTCGTTAACCTCGCCGTTGGTGACCAGGACGTTCTTCAGCCCAAGATCATGCACGAGCTTCGCGGCGTCAATGACGAACTCGTACCAGATGAGAGGCTCGGAGTACGTGTACGCTACGCCGATCGAGCGCCTGCGCCGGCCGTACTCCGCTGCGACGGCGGCCAGCTCCTTGGGCGTAAGCGTGCTAGTCCTGGCATCCGCCTGGGAGATGTGCCAGTTCTGGCAGAACCCGCACGCGAGGTTGCACCCCCTGGTGCCGACTGAGAGGATCGCCCATCCGGGGTAGAAATGGTAAAGGGGCTTCTTCTCGATGGGGTCGAGCCCGAAAGACGTGACCTCCCCGTAGATCAGAGAGTACAGCCGCCCGTCAACGTTCTTGCGGGCTCTGCACACTCCGACGTGACCCGGCCTGATCCTGCAGTGCTGCGGACAGAGGAGACACGTTACAACGCCCTCCTCTCCGCTCTCCTTTGTCCAGTAAGACGCTTCACGCATCAGGTATACCTCTTTACTCTGAACCTGAAGAGCTCGACGTCTTCGTCGGGCGCTATTCCCGCCTTTCGCTTTGCTATCGCCACCTGCTCCCGCGCATCGTCGATGCCCTCGAGATCCGGTAAAAGAAGCCCGCTTCTCTGGCCCTTCTTGACGATCACCCCGTACACCTTGGGATCCAGCTCATCGATGCCGGAGACCCGCTCGGCAGGGGTAAGGACGTCCACGGAGTAGATGAGCTCGTCGAGCTCGCGGGGCTCCACTGGCATGAACCTTGGGTCGTCCGTGGCGGCCGCGATGGCGTTCCTGATTATCTCCTCGGCAACGTTGCGCGTCGTGGCCTGGATCGTCCCGATGCACCCACGGAGCTGGCCTGCCTTCTTGATCGAACAAAACACCCCGGCCCTGCCACGCATCTCCTCGGGAAGGTCTTCAGGAGGCTTGATCACGCGTCCGGTCCTCACGTACTCCTCCACCGCCGATCGCGCTAGCCTCACCAGAGGGCTCTCGGACTCCCTCGTCTTTGACAGCGTCTTCTTGCGTCTGGCGATGAGTTTCTCGACCAAAGCTCTGTCTGGGGCGGGCTCACCAGGCCTGAAAACGGCGACGGCATAACCCACGCCAAACGGGCCCTCGTACGACAAGACTTCCGGCTCGAATCGCCGCCCGTCGAGGGTTCCGAGGGCCATCAGGAGCGACCTGTACCCGCACTCTCCCGCGCGTTCCACGAGCACATTGTCGAGGGATATGATGCCTTCTACGTCTCCGGCCCGCATAAGCTTGACTATTCGCGCATCAAACTCGGCGCCCCGCGGATCGTAGCCAGCCGGAGCCTCCGCGCTCAGGCGGTGCGACATGTCACCGCTCGCGATGACCACGGCTCTGCGGCCCAATGCCTCCACGGCCTTCGCGATCGCTCTGCCGAACGCGTACAGCTTTTCTCGGGGCAGCAGCGCCATGCCCATGACCACTAGCGGGGCCTTCACCCCAGCCTCTGCCACGAAGTGCATCGGGACGAGAACGCCGTGGTCCAGGCGGTTCTCCAGCCGGTACGCACGGCGCTCGCGGTCCCCCAAGAGGATCACGGGAACGTCTTCCATCTCCCCGCGCCTGGCGATCTCGCTCGCCAGAGCCAGGTCGTTCTCGAACGACAGCCGGACCTGGCCCGCCATGAACATGGAGAAGTCACCCTCGAGCGGATTCGCGGTCCGTATCGCCACTGCGTCCTCGAACAACGGTGAATGTGGGCTGATCACGACCACAACCTCGGGGTCGGCATCTCTCACCGTGGCCGCGAGCTTCTTCATGGCCTCCGTCGTGTTCTTTACGGCATCAAGGTCATGCCTGGAGCCGATCTCCGGGATCAGAAGCGGCGGATGCGGGGCAAGCGCACACAACACGACACCCCCGGCTTTTGCCACCTGTAACCCCTCCCCAAACACAGAACACCCGTCCTGCGCTGCAGATATACGACAAAGTCATACAACGACCTTGTGCACGTACGGCGAAGTCATGGCAGCAAGGAGGCAACCGTAACTCATGGTAAACCTGACCTCGTCGCCGACTCTTATCCTTCGCCCAGCCTCCTCCACATCGAGGATCAGGTGGTCGCTGGACGCGCCAAGCACCTCCACGCCATGTTCCAGCGGCCTCAGGCCCTCGGGATCCACATCCTGCCGGCCGCACGCGAGGAGCGCCCTCGTTCTCACGCCCCTGTCCTCGAATCGGCGGACTTTGCCGAAAGCATCCTGCCCGATCTCTCCTCGCGGCACCGATGGCTTCCTCTCCACCTCGATCGCCTCGGCCACGAAGACGAACGCGTCGAGGTGCATGCCCGGGAGCGGCCGCCGGTGCGTGACGTCCCTGCCGAGGAGCATGGACTCGCCGACGCGAAGCTGGTTTATGCCCTGGGGCACCTCGCCCGCGCTGACGAGCGGAAGCGCGCTCGAATTGCCACCCGATATCAGTTCCAGGTCTATTCCGAGGTCGGTACGGATGCGATCCCGTAAGGTCAGAAGCACCCCCATGTTCTCGCGGGTCGGGATCACCCCGCCATAGCATGCTACGTTCGTTCCTAGACCATACAGCCGGACGCCGCGTAGACCCGCGATGCGGGCCGCAACATCCATGGCGTCCTCCGGGAGGACTCCTTCGCGCAGGTCGCCCACGTCTACCATGAGAACAACCCTGTGCTCCGTGCCGCGGGCGCTGGCCGCTTCGCCGAGCGCTCTCGCGGTCTCCACTGACGAGACGAGCGTCATGTCTGCGAAGCGCACGGCATCCCGTGCCTCATGGAGCATTGGGGCGCGGAGCAGGATCGTCTCGCACGAGACGCCGGCGCGGCGAAGACGCTCAAGATTCGCAAGGCGGGACTCGGCGATCCATCTCACCCCGCCCCTCAACATGGCCCTCGCCACATCAGGGTGACCGCAGGTGACCTTCGTGACCCCCGCCACCCGGATGCCGTGTTTCGCGCACATTTCAACGACTGCTCTGGCGTTCCCCTCGACTTTGGCAAGGTCTATTTCAACTCTCGGGACTGCCGCAGGTCCACGGACGGACATCTCCGCACCATCCTAAGAACGAAGACTTGCGGAGCCTTACCCTAGAAGCTCTTGACCTGGCGCCTATAGTGCGAGATCAGCCACGCGTTTCTCTCGGCGCTGCCCGGCACGTTGGCGCTGGTGAACACCGGCGGCTCTTGGCCCATGCCCGCCAGCTTCTCCACCGCCCGAACAATGACGTTGTTCAGGATGTACGCTCCCAGTATGGTCGACACGGGCCCCGTCCTAAGGCCTGGATACCCCGGAACGTCCACTAGCGCATCACCGGGGGGCGCGTGGTTATCCAACACGACGTCCGCGAGCTCGTAAAGGCGGTTCCCTGACGGGTGCCGAGGCCGCGCTGCCGCGGAAGCCTGCACCGACGTGAGCGCGATCACAACGAGGCTCCTCGCCCGTGCCTCCAAGGCTACCTCGATGGGCACTGGGTTGATCCCGGAATACGAGACGATGACAATAGGTTCGCCCGCGGAGGTCTCGTGATCCCCCATGATGGCGGCGGCATACCCGGGCAGCCGCTCCAGGAGCGTGCTCCTGGCTGCGCCGCTGTGGGGCATGAGCCCGGAGTCGAATATGGCGTTCACCGGCACGAGACCGCCCGCGCGGTAGAAAATCTCCTCAGCAAGCATGTGGGAATGACCCGCGCCGAACACGTGCAACACCCCGCCTGCGTTTACCGTCGTGGCGATGGCGTCCGCAGCCTTCTCGATTGCGTCCGCTTCGGCTGAGTCGATCTCGTTCATGAGCCGTTTCACGATGGTGGAGTATTCGTCTCGCAGGCCCAAAGCGCTCCCCCCTACTTCTCTTTACGTCTCCGGCGACAGCCGTCCGTGACGGTGACGACCACCCCGGGTTGCCCGGGTCGCGCTACCGCGAGCCCTGCGGGAAGAAGGAAGGCTGTCCCCGTTCCTTACAGTATTCTACAGACCATCATCATATCCTTTTTGTGCTATCCACCCTGCCTTGGATCGGCTTCTCGGAGGGACCGCCATCCGAGGGCATACGAGGGCACGGATGAGGGAAAGAGCAGACGAACGGGCATTCTGGGTATGACCACGGAGTCGCGCCGCTCCGCAAATCGTTCAAGAGCCGGCAACGCCGCGGCCTACTTTGCGAACCTCACGAGATCGTAGTTGGGGCTCACGGGCGCGTCAAGAATCACGTGCCCTGCGATGGTGACCGGCCAGGCGCCCTCCACGAGGATCTGAACACGCTCCACCTCGGGCAACTCCGCCAGGGTGTTGACGATCGAATAGATCGTGATCTCCTCCGACCTGCTTCCTCCCCAGTGGCTCGAGACGAGCTCGCTGCTGAAATCCACGTAGGCCACGCCATCCACGATCCGCAGCGACCTGAGCCGCGTGCCCTTCGGCACAGTCGGGCACAACACGCTCCCCCCGGCCGGCCCCTTGATGAGTTCGTTGACGATCCTGGTGGCGCGCTCCTCCGGCGGCAGCGAGCCAGCCATCCCGGGGATCCTGCGCACCTCAGGCAGAAGGTCGTCGTCGAAATTGGTGGGACCGGCGAAATAGAGTATGGCCTCATCCTCCGAAGGTTTCAGGGCGGCCCGCGCTTTCGACCTCAGGACCTCGCCTGGGCCTTCCTGGGGCATCCTATCCACTTGCATCCCGCTGTCCGATGCCGGCTCGGCTCCTTGGCCCGGCTCGCCCCCGCGGCGCTCCTGGCCCTTGGTGCGTTCGCTGTATGATTCTATCAGGTAGTTCACGGTCCCCCGGAAGATCGCCTCCGCCACGCGTCTCCGGTAATCGGGCTGCGCCAAGAGGGATTCCTCGCGGGGGTTCGACAGGAAGCCAACCTCCACGATGACTGCGGGCATTTTCGAGTGCTTGAGCACGAAGTAGTCATCGCCCGGCTTGGCCCTCCGGAGATTCGGCCCTAGCTGGGCTGCAAGCTCTTTCTGGATAGCCTGAGCGAGGGCCTTGCTCTCCTCGGACCTGCTGTGGTAAAACGTCTGTGCTCCGGACCAAACGGGCTCTGGAAAGCTGTTCGCGTGGATGCTTATGTAGAGGTCGGCACGGCTCCTTGCCGCAAGGTCCACCCTGCTCTCGAGGTCGAGGCGCTTCCGCTGCACGGGCCCCAGTGACTCGTCCCGGACGAGGTCGTCGTCATCATCCCTCGTCATCACCGTGTACACGGCCGCACGGTTGAGAAGCCCCGCCAGATGGCGGCCGATATCAAGCACCACGTCCTTTTCGGCAAGGCCGGAGCGCCCCCGCGCGCCGCAGTCATCACCGCCATGTCCCGGGTCAATGGCCACGACCTTCCCGCACACGGCGTCCGAGAGCGGAGCGCTCACTCTTACAGCCGTGCGAGCGAGCACGAGCAACATGGTCACCACCGCTCCTATCGCGGCACAAGTCACGAGCCACGCTCTCGGGGTCCATATGAGCACGATGGGCTTCCTCAACAGGGCTTCACCCTCTGTGACGAGCGTCCCGTCCCTGCGCACCCCGCCCGGTGCGTTCCACCACCCGCCCGCTACCACAGTTATGCGTGCCAGCCCCGAAAAATGCCCTCCGAGCGGTGTACGAAGGCCGCGGGCCTGTCCTCATCCCATCGTGTTTCGCGTCACGTGCGGGGGCTCCCCCGCACGAGGCCCTGCACGAGGCCCTGCCCTTACGCCTCCATCACACCCTCCATGACCCGGTAACCGCCCCCCTTGTCCACCACGCGCGCCACGGGAAACACCTCAGCAAGCTTGCGGAGAAGGCTCCTCGCGCCCTGCTTAGTCTGTGCCACGAGAACGAGCCTTCCACCGGGATTGAGGTGCATCGCGGCGCCCTCGATGATCTCGAACAGAACCTGTTTCCCCGCTCTAATGGGTGGGTTTGAAAGAATGAGGTCGAACTTCAAGTCTTGGACCGGCGAAAAACCGGCACCGCACACGACTCGCGTGTTCGTGGCGCCGTTGAGAACCGCGTTTCTCCTTGCAAGCTCACACGCCCGCTCGTTCACGTCCGTCATGCACACTCGACACGTGGGGCAGAGAAGCGCGGCCGCGATCCCGATCGGGCCGTAACCGCAGCCGAGGTCCAGGACAAGGCTTCCTTCGGGCACGTCCATCGCCTCAACCAGAAGACGCGTGCCCCGATCCAGCTTGCCCTTGGAAAAGACGCCGGCGTCCGTCACGAAGCGAAAGCGGCGGCCTCTGAGCTCGACCTCTATCTCTCGTTCGGCATGGGCCGAGGTCGGTGTCTCCGTGAAATAGTGCTCTCCCAGTATCGGAAATCACCCCCCACGCCGTGGGTCATGATCCTCGCCAACACAGGCATACGCGCTTTGAAACGCGTAGCCCTGACGCGCCTCTGCACGGCATCGACGAATTCGGGTTTGAACCCCATGGCGACGAGCTCGGATTTCTTTCTCCTCTCGTCGACCATCAAATAGAGAAGCTTGTCGACGTCGTCGTAAGTGAAGCCGAGCTCTCCCTCGTCAGTTTGCCCGGACCAGAGGTCCGCGCTTGGCGCCTTCGCGATGATCCTGGGCGGGACGCCGAGATGACGGGCGAGAGCACGCACCTGTGTCTTGTAAAGGTCGCCGATGGGGTCGAAAGCAAACGCCAAGTCGCCGTGGAGCGTGCCATAGCCCAAGAGAAGCTCGGTCTTGTTGCTCGTGCCCACCACGAGCCCCTGCTTTGCCGCTGACAGATCGTAGATGACCGCCATCCTCTCCCGTGCTATCCTGTTTCCCCGCCTGAGCTTGTCCGCCTCGGGCCCTGCCTCGGGTGGCAGGGCTGCGAAGTACGCGTCCACCGGGCCTGTAATGTCCACGACGCAGTACTCAATGCCAAGCACACTGGCGACCTCCTTGGCGTCCGAAAGGCTGGCAGGGTTGGACGTGCGATACGGCAGCATGGCACCGAAGGTGTTCTCGGCGCCCAGCGCACGCACGCACAAGTAGGCAACGACCGAGGAATCCAGACCGCCGGAGAGGCCTATCACGACCTTTCGGTAGCCTGCCCGAGCCACCTCGGCACGCACGAATTCAACCAAAGCGTCTTGAACCTCGTCCAGATCCAACTCGAGCCCAGTCACGTTGATGGATTGATACTCCGACGACATTTCGAAGCCTCCTCAAACGGATCACGACTAAGTATGTCGTATGTCACCGAAAGTTCGCGCTACTTTTCGGCGGGGCGGTCCTGCCTAAGGCTATCGGTGTTGCCCTCCGGGGACGGCGCGCTTGCGGCGCGCCTCGTTCGAATTCGGAGCTTAAGGCGGCCGAATTCTCCACGCCCCGTCGCGCAAGCACCGGCAACCCTAACGCCGTGAAGAAATGAGACGAAAACTTATGGCGCCACACTTAGTTTGCGCAGCCCGCCCGGCTACTTGCCCGCGAACTCGGGTCTGCGCTTCTCGAGGAACGCCCTCACTCCCTCATGCATGTCCTCCGTTGCACACGCGTCCCCAAAGCAGCGTGCCTCCACTTCCAACCCGTCCTCGAAGCGCGCGTCCTCGGCCTGGCTTAGCACCGTTTTCGCGAGCCTAACTGCTACCGGAGCTTTCGAGGCGATGACCTCCGCCATCTCAAGGCACACGTCCATCAGGTCCGCATGAGGCACGACCTTGTTCACGAGGCCGATGGCCAATGCTTCCTGGGCGTCGATCACCCTGCCCGTGAAGAGCAGCTCCCTCGCCGCGGCCGGCCCTACGAGTCTGGCGAGGCGCATCGTGCCGCCGTAGCCGGGGATGAGCCCGAGGTTCACCTCTGGCTGGCCGAACTTTGCTAAGTCCGATGCTATTCGGATATCACACGCCATCGCAAGCTCGCACCCTCCACCCAGGCAGAGGCCGTTCACGGCGGCGATGACCGGGCGCGGAAACGAAGCGATAAGGCCCATAGCGGCCTGGCCCCTTCTAGACATCTCGACCCCGGCCTCACGCGTAAGGCCAGGGAACTCCTTGATGTCCGCCCCCGCAACGAACGCGCGCTCCCCTGCTCCCGTCACCACCACGACCATCACGCTCGGGTCCGCGCGCAGCTCCGTGAACGCGGATGCCAGCTCGTTCACGGTCTGAAAGTTCAACGCGTTCACAGGAGGTCGGTCGATGGTCACGACCACCGTTCCTCCGCACCGGGTGTCCCGGCGGACCCTGACGAACTCGAGCTCCACATCACACGCCCCCTTTCCAAGCGTCTTGGCACGTCTCCGAGACGTCTCCTCTCAGGCTCCGGCGGGACGCCCGTGCCCCCGCCACGTCACACAGGCGCGGTCACGTGTCTCGCCTCGACACCTCCTTCACGGGTGAGAGCTTGATCACGCCGATCTCGGTCTCAATGGCGCATGCGAGGCCAAAGGTGCCGTCGGGGACCACGAAGGCGAATTTCCCTGACACGCTCCGGCCAGGATTCACCTGGCGCATCCACAAGGACTCCTGGCGATTCACGTAATACACGCTGGTGCTGCTGGGAAAGAAGACTTGCCCCCGTCTGTCAACAAGACGCAAGTCTTGGCACAGGATGACGACCGGGGAGTGGTTGCGAATCTCCATGTCCACGATGAGGAGGTCCGATCCCCAGAACTCTGCGCGCCGCACGTTCACCTGCACCGTGCGCCTGAGACAGAGGAGGTCCCGGATCACGCTCGCGCGTTCCAGAGCCTCCGGCGCGCCCGGAACGAGCGATGGGTTCCTCGCGACGACGAACCCGGCGACGACGCACGCCGCGATGAACCACAGCATAACCGTGACGAGGACCCGCCGTCGCGCTTTGGTTCTTCTCGGCACGTACCTTCGCAAGACTCTCCCTCCAGAGCAGGTCGGGTTTGGACGCTTTCGTTCTAGCTAAGTACGCCAGAGACTCGCGTTTCTTCCGGCGCGGGGGTTCCCTCTATCCCTCCAGGGTTGCCGGTCCTGCCGTCCTGCCCCCCGCGGACGGCGCATTCGCGGCGCGCCTGGCTCGGACTTGGCGCGCGACACAGCCGTGCTCTCCACGCCCTGTCGAGAGAGCACCGGCAACCCAACCCCAACGTCATCAAAGAAAGAAAAGAAGGAGACGAAAACATACGACGCCACAGTCAGTTCTATAGTTCGGGATATGGTTCGCCATTCCTCCCGAGATGGACGCACCTACGTGGGCGGACGAAGTATTCCAGGTGCTTCGCGCGCTTTGCCGACCTCCGGCCGCCTATCGCCGACCTCTCTCGTCAGCAGCCGGACTTCAACCTTCCCGGCGACCACCGGCGCTGAGGGGGTCCTGACATTCTGTGGCCAACCGGACGCGACCCGTGCGGGAGACGCAATCCCTCGTGAAAACAGCGAACAAAACAGCGAACCGGTTCAACCCCGCTTGCGCGTCGGAAGAACCGGTTGTGTGAACGCTCTGAGCCATTATCAGCCGGCGCCGTTCACCTCTTGGAGTACTGAGGTGCTTTGCGCGCCTTCTTGAGCCCGTACTTGCGCCGCTCCTTCATGCGCGGGTCGCGCGTAAGAAGCCCGGCTCCCTTTAGGGCCTGGCGCAGGTCGGGGTTCAGAGCCACGAGGGCCCTCGCGATGCCGTGCGTCACCGCGCCAGCCTGGCCGGTGGGGCCTCCGCCCTCGACCTTCGCGATCACGTCGTACTTGCCAGCGGTGTCCGTCACTGCAAACGGCCGCCTTACAAGGATCTCCAGGATCTTGCGGCCGAAATACTCGGATACGGGTTTCCCGTTGACGATGATGTCGCCACGGCCGGGCTTCAACTGCACCCTCGCCACCGAACACTTCCGCCGGCCTGTCGCGAGGACGGCAGGCGCGTTCCCGATCTCAGCTAATGCCATGCCTTACCCCCCTTTCGTGCCTGTGCCATGGCCCCCTTACTCCTTGATCTCAAGGGGTTTCGGCTTCTGCGCGGCGTGCGGGTGTTCCGCGCCGCGGTACACCTTAAGTTTTCTCCACAGCGAACGCCCTAGCCGGTTGTGCGGAAGCATCCCTCTCACCGCGTGCTCGATAATTGCCTCAGGCTTCTTCGCCATCATAACTTCGTAGGGAACAGCCCGCAGCCCTCCGGGATAGCCGCTATGCCGGTAATAGAACTTTTGCTTTTCTTTGTTCCCGGTTACCCGCACCTTCTCGGCGTTGATGACGATCACGTGATCGCCAGTATCAAGACTAGGGGTATATGTCGGTTTATGCTTTCCCCGTATGACGCTGGCGACCTGGCTCGCCAGCCTGCCAAGGGTCTTTCCCTCGGCGTCGACCACGTACCATTCTCCGCCCTGTGCCTCGGGCCTGGGCCCAGTGCCAGCCATAGAAGATCCACCTCACAAGACTTTTGACCTCTTAACTCGATTCACACGTTCGCCCGCTCCGTCGCGAGCCTTAAAGCTTCATGTCACCCTGCCGCAAATCGCGGCTGGATAAACCAAATGCGGGCCGCAAGCCCCAAGGCGTATTCTAATATAGCCTGGGCAACGTGTCAAGAACGAAGCTACCTCGCTGCAGCGCCCGCCCGCTATCCCGCCGCCTTCCGGCCCGCCGGCGCCTTCCGCCTTCGGCCCGCCCTTCAGTCTTCGGCCTGCCGTCCCCCTCCGGCCTCGGGCGGGCCCGGCCGCCCACGCGTCACGCGTCATAGTCGACACGCACTAGGCACAGCCCCTTCGCAGGGGCAGTGGGCCCCGCGACACGCCTGTCGCGAGCGTCACGAATCCTTGCCACGTCGCGTGGAGTGAGTTTGCCCACACCGACGAGCACCAACGTCCCCACGATTATCCGCACCATGTTATAGAGAAACCCGTCCGCCTCCACGGTTATCTTGACGAGACCCTCTCCAGCCTCGAGGGCGCACCGCCTCACCTCCCGGGTGAACGTCTTGGCCCCCCCGCCCGATGCAGCAAACGACCGGAAGTCGTGGCGCCCCACGATATGGCTGCATCCTTCGCGCATCGCCTCGAGATCAAGAGGGAATGGCACGTGGTACGCGTAGTTCCGGAGAAAGACCGACGGTACGGGCCTCGTATCCATCGTGTACTCGTACGTCTTGCCGCGGGCGTCGTACCGCGCATTGAACTCGAGCGGCACATCCTCGGCCCGAAGCACCCTGATATCAGCAGGAAGCACGCTGTTGAGCGCCGGAACGAACTTCTCCGCGGGCATCCTCGCGTCTGTACGGAAATTCACGACTTGGCCCCGAGCATGGACCCCAGCGTCGGTGCGTCCCGCACCGATCACGTTCGCGGGCGACTTCGTTATCACTGCCACAGCCCGCTCCAGCTCTGCCTGGATCGTCCGCAGGCCGTCTTGACGTTGGAACCCGCAGTACGCGGTCCCGTCGTACTCGAGCACAAGTTTGATGTTTCTCATAGGCTGCTCGTCTAAGCTCCACCAGAAGTCCGCGCCACTTCTCAGCACCCAAATCCATTCAGGGTTGCCAGCCTCGCTCTCCTCGCTCTCCGAGGATGGCGCGCCCGGCGCGCGGCGCCCGGCACCCGGCGCGCGGCGCGCGAGCGTGGGCGCGAGTCGTCCGAGTTCGGCGCAAGAACAGACAAACGCCCACAGCCCGTTGTGTAAGCACCGGCGCAGCCCTGGCGCCCCTGCCAAGCGAAGGGACGAAAACGCACCGTGCCGTGTTTAGAGATACACCGCCACGGCGACCAGCGCGGCCGTCGAGCCGATAGCTGCAAGGATGTCTTTCGCCCCAACGCGAAGTTGCTTCATTCTGGTCCGTCCCTGTCCCCCGCGGTAACACCTGGCCTCCATTGCCATGGCGAGTTCGTCAGCCCGCCGGAACGCGCTCACAAAGAGCGGCACGAGCAGCGGGACCAGGCTTTTGGCCTTCTGCACTACGTTGCCGGTCTCGAAATCCGCACCCCTCGCCATCTGGGCCTTCATTATCTTGTCGGTCTCCTCGAGGAGCGTTGGGATGAATCTCAGCGCGATGGTCATCATCATCGCGAGCTCGTGCGCTGGAACCCCCAGAACTCTCGCCGGCGAGAGAATGCTCTCGATGCCGTCGGTGAGCTCGATGGGGGACGTGCTGAGCGTCAATATGGACGTAGCCAGCACGAGCAACACCAGCCGCATCGACATCGCGAACCCCTTGAACGCCCCCTCGTACGTCGCCACCAGAGGCCCCACCCGAAAGAGCACACGGCCTTCGTTCATGAAGAGGTGAAGCCCGAACGTCAGCACGAGGATGAAAAGAAGCGGTCGCACGCCTCGCATCACGAACCTCATCGGCAGGTGGGCGAGAAGCACGGCGCCCAGGATGAAAAGGAGAACCAACCCGTACCCCGCCATCGTGCTGACAAGGAAGAGCACCGTAATGACGACCAAGGTGATGAATATCTTCACCCTCGGGTCCAGCTTGTGCACCAGCGAGTCGCCCGGTATATACTGACCTATGGTCAGATTACCGAACACGGCCCTCACCTCGCAAGAGCCTGAGGAGCTCCGCCTTGGCCTCTTCGACCGTGAGAACGTCCGTCCTGACGTCCTTTCCGCGTCTCGCGAGCTCGTGCATGACCTCGGTGACCTGTGGCACTCCGAGACCTACCTCCTTCAAAAGGTCGGTCATGCGGAACACCTCGCGCACAGGCCCGTCTGCCACGACCTTCCCTTTGTGCATGACCACGAGCCTTTTCGCGAGCCTCGCGACATCTTCCATGCTGTGTGACACCAATATGACCGTACACTCAGACCTGCGGTGCAGCCTCGCAAGCTCTTCGAGCAACTCGTCGCGGCCTCGCGGGTCCAGTCCCGACACTGGTTCGTCCAGCACGAGCACGGACGGCTCCATGGCAAGCACCCCGGCTATGGCGACTCGCCTCATTTCGCCGCCAGAGAGCTCGAACGGGGATCGCCCCTTCACGGCCTCGAAATCAAGGCCCACCAACTCGAGCGCCCGCCTGACCCGCGCGTTTATCTCGTCATCACCCAGCCCCATGTTTCGGGGGCCGAACGCTATGTCCGCGAAGACGGTTTCCTCGAAGAGCTGATGCTCCGGGTACTGAAAGACCAAGCCCACTTTCGTGCGGATGTCCTTGAGCCTGACGTCTTTCTGCCATATGTCCACGCCGTCCACGAGCACACGCCCGCGGGTGGGCTTAAGAAGCCCGTTGAAGTGCTGGATCAAGGTGGATTTCCCCGACCCAGTCGCTCCTATGAGGCCAATGAATTCACCGTCACCAATCTCTAGGTTAACGTCGTCGAGCGCCGTCCGTGCGAGCGGCGTGCCCGGATTATACGTGTAGGAAAGGTTCTCGACTTTGATAGGCACGGTCACCAATCACCCGCCCCCGCACCAGGCCGTGGCAGCACGACCCCGGCAGCCCGCCCGATCGCTCCCCTCACTGTTCTTGGCCCTTCTGTCCCGGGCGGGATCAGCGCCCTCGCGTACGATGCTCATCGGATGTGCGCGCCCATCTTCTGCGCCTTCCATCGCGCGGGACTCGTGGCTCGCGCCGGCGATCGCGTCGGCGAACTCCTCCACCGTCAGGATACCATCGGGAAGCCCGGCACCCTCCTTGTTCAGCTCGTAAGCAAGCTCGGTCACTTGCGGAACGTCGAGACGGAGAGCTCTCAGGGTTTCAACCTCGCTGAAGACCTTGCGCGGATGGCCGTCCAGCACTATCCTGCCGCTTTCCATCACGATGACCCGGTCGGCCTGGACGGCCTCATTCATGAAGTGCGTGATGAGGACCACGGTGATGCCCTCGTCCCGGTTCAGCCGGGTGATGGTCCGCATCACCTCTTGTCTGCCCGACGGGTCCAGCATCGCGGTGGGCTCATCTAGCACGATGCACTCAGGCCGCATCGCGACCACGCCCGCGATGGCCACGCGTTGTTTCTGCCCGCCCGAAAGGAGGTGCGGGGCGTGTCGCACATACTCCACCATGTCCACGCATTCAAGCGCTTCCCGCACCCGCCGCCTGATCTCGGCAGGGGGCACACCGAGATTCTCGGGGCCGAACGCCACGTCTTCCTCGACGGTGGTGGCCACGATTTGGTTGTCAGGGTTTTGGAAGACCATCCCCACAGTCTGGCGGATCCTCCACAGGTTCCGCGGGTCGCTGGTCTTCATACCCTTGACGGTCACCGTCCCTGAGGTGGGCACGAGCAAGGCGTTGAAGTGCTTCGCAAGCGTGGATTTGCCCGACCCGTTGTGCCCTATTATGGCCACGAACTCGCCAGGCCGTATGGAGAGGTTTATGCCGCGAAGCGCGGTATGCCTCATATCCCCGGCAGACCCATATTGGTACCCCAGGTTTTCGGCCCTGATCATCTCCTCCAAGCAGGTGCCCCCTTAAAACCCACAAAAAGTGCGCAATCGCGCACTCTTGCAGGATGGAATGGTTCGTCTTGGTTGATGCGACACCGAGCCCGCCCGGGTCGTCGGCCCAGGCCGCACCCTGCCATCCACCCTCGGCCACCGCGTGCACATCCCCCAGTGGCTCGAGGGCTCAAGGCTACACGAGCTCCACTATGACCTCGGATGCGGCATCGCCGCGGCGCTCGCCGAGCTTCACGGTGCGAACGTAACCCCCTTGGCGATCCTTGTAGCGCGGCGCGATGGTGTCAAAAAGCTTCTTTGTGACCGCGTCGCTCCTGACGTAGCCCGCCACCAACCTACGGGCATGCAGGTCGCCTCTCTTTGCGAGAGTAATGAGCTTCTCTGCGACCGGCTCGAGCTGCCTCGCCTTGCCCTCAGTCGTTCGGACGCGCTCGTGTTCGAACAACGAGGTCACGATGCTCCGAAGCATTGCCTTCCTATGGGCGCTGGTACGCCCCAATTTCGCCTGGTTCATATCGAGATCCCTCCCGGACCAGAGGTCCTAAACGGTCTTGCGGTCTCGTTCTCGTCCGGCTTCGCGTTCCGATGCCCCTAATCCTCTGCCCTCTAGTCCTCCTGGTCGTCAGACGGACGGAGGGAAAGGCCGAGATTCGCGAGTTTCCCCTTGACCTCTTCGAGCGATTTCTTTCCGAGGTTCCTGACCTTCATCATATCTTCCTCGGTCTTCCTGATGAGCTCCTGCACGGTGTTTATGCCCGCTCTCTTCAGACAGTTGTAGGACCGCACCGACAGGTCGAGTTCCTCGATGGGCATGTCCAGGACCTTGTCTTTCTCGTCCTCCGCCTTCTCCACCATCATCTCAACCCGGTCGGACGTCTCAGTCAAGCCTGTGAAGAGCGCGAGATGACTCGACAGGATCTTGGCCGCGAGGCTCGTGGCCTCCTTCGGTGACACGCTTCCGTCGGTCCAAACCTCCAGTATGAGCCTATCGTAGTCCGTGATCTGGCCGACACGTGTGTTCTCAACCTGATAGTTCACCTTGCGGACGGGCGTGAAAATCGAGTCCACGGGAATGACACCGATCACCGGCTCGCCCCTGCGCTTCTCGGCCGGGACGTAGCCCCTGCCCTTCTCGATGGTTATCTCGGCGAAGAGCCTGCCGTCTTTATCGAGCGTGGCGATGTGGAGCTCGGGATTGAGTATCTCGACATCCGGGTCAGCGATGATGTCAGCGGCCCTGACCTCTCCCTCGCCCTGGGCTTCGATCCTTACCACCTTCGGCCCGTCCGAGTGCAGCTTGACGAGGAGTTCCTTAAGATTTAGGAGAATATCGATAGTGTCTTCCACAACCCCGGGTATCACGGAGAACTCGTGAAGAACCCCTTCTATTTTCACGGACGTGACCGCCGCCCCCGGGAGGGACGAAAGAAGAACCCTCCGGAGCGCGTTCCCCAAGGTTATGCCGTAACCTCTCTCGAGAGGCTCGACCACGAACCTGCCGTACTTTTCTGTGGCCTCCTCACACTCGATTCTGGGCTTCTCAATCTCGATCATCCGCAGCTCTCCCTTCTGGTTTGTGCGGACCGCGCGCCGTTCGCCATCAGCCTGCCACTATGCGGCACCACGCCCCTGCGACCCGTTGGATGGCGCTGTCATCTTATCTGGAGTACAGCTCAACCACCATGTGTTCCTGAACGGGCACGTCGATCTGGTCCCTTGTGGGCAAGCTGAGCACGGTCGCGCTCAGGCCGTCCGGATGCAGGGACAGCCACGCGGGCACCGTACGACCTTGACCAGCTTCCGCCACTTGCTTGAACCGCGGAAGTTCGCGGCTTCCCTCGCGCACGGACACAGTATCTCCAGGCTCCACGAGGTACGACGGTATGCTGACCTTGTTGCCGTTCACGGCGATATGACCATGCCTGACCATCTGTCGCGCCTCGGCCCTGGAGCTCGCGAAACCAAGCCGGTAAACCACGTTGTCCAGTCTAGATTCGAGTATCTGAAGAAGCGCTTCTCCTGTGACGCCCCGTTTCCTGGAGGCCATCTCGAAGTAGCGTTCGAACTGCCTCTCGAAAACCCCGTATATTCGGCGTAGCTTCTGCTTCTCCCGCAACTGGATCGCGTATTCGGACATCTTCTTGCGCCCCTGCCCGTGTTCGCCGGGGGCGTAAGGCCTGCGATCAACCGAGCATTTCTCGGTGTAGCACCTCTCGCCTTTCAGATATAGTTTCATACCTTCACGCCGGCACAACCTGCACACGGATCCTGTGTACCTGGCCATTTGAGCTTCCACCTCCTGATGTTGCCAACGCCGTCCCGTTCAATCAAACCCTCCTGCGCTTCGGCGGCCGGCACCCGTTGTGAGGGATCGGGGTCACGTCGCGGATCATGTTCACCTCAAGCCCCGTAGCCTGCAGAGACCTGATCGCCGCTTCCCGGCCCGCTCCAGGGCCTTTCACTAGCACCTCCACCTGGCGCATGCCGTGGTCCATGGCCGCCCGTGCGGCTGCCTCCGCAGCCATCTGCGCGGCAAACGGAGTGCCCTTCCTGGAGCCTTTGAAACCCTGCTTCCCCGCGCTCGACCACGCGATCACAGCGCCCTGAGGATCTGTTATCGTGACGATGGTATTGTTAAACGTCGACCGGATGTGGGCAACCCCGCTCTCGACGTTCTTGCGCTCACGCCTTTTCGCTTTGGTCGTCTTCCTCGGCACGCTTCATGCTCTCCTTTCTCACTTGGATCTCCTCACGCCCACTGTCTTCCTGGGGCCCTTTCTCGTCCGGGCATTGGTCCTCGTGCGCTGGCCCCTAACTGGCAAGCCCCTTCGGTGACGAAGGCCCCTGTAGGTGCCGATATCGATGAGCCGCTTGATGTTGGCTGCTTGCTCGGCCCGCAGTTCGCCCTCGACCTTATACTCCTTGTCTATGACCTCCCGTAGACGCGTGATCTCCTCCTCGGTAAGGTCACGGACCCTGGTGTCGGGGTTTACGCCGGTTTTCTCGAGAATCTGCCTCGAAGTCGTGAGGCCCAACCCGTATATATAAGTCAGGGCTATCTCGATTCTCTTGTCTCTCGGAAGGTCAACCCCCGCGATCCTAGCCATTCCTTCATCTCACCTCCGCCCTAGCCCTGGCGCTGCTTGTGCTTGGGGTTCTCGCAAATGACCCGGAGCACGCCTTTGCGCCTTACTATTTTGCACTTGTCGCATATCTTTTTGACCGACGGCCGAACTTTCATCTTAACCCCCCCTGGTGTCCCCGGTTAGTGCCAATTGATGCCCAGCCCCCAGGAGACCACGCACAGCCTAGTTCGGGCTTGGTTCCGACGCAATTCACTTGAACCTGTAAGTTATCCTGCCCCTGGTCAGATCGTAGGGTGACAGCTCGACGCTCACCCTGTCTCCAGGCAGAATGCGTATGAAATTCATGCGCATCTTGCCCGAAACGTGAGCAAGAACCCTGTGCCCGTTTTCGAGTTCAACCCGGAACATCGCATTGGGCAGCGCTTCGATGACGGTTCCCTCGACCTCAATGGCATCTTTCTTACTCATGAGACCAGTCCGCCTTCCCGCAGGAATCATTCTCAACCGACCTCAAAGCCTCCCGGACCTCCTCATCGGTTACGCGCGCCCCTGCAAGGAGCTTCGATCCGACATGGCCGTCCACTTTTCGCGTCCACATCAGATGACGCACGTTCTTCTTCTTTGGGTTGGACACTCGGCGGTAAGTCCCGTCAACGACCGCGACGAACGTGTCGTCGATCACCTGCATTACGATGTACCGTCTCCCCCTGTCTCTCCCCGCGATCGATACGACAACCTGACCCGGTCGCATCTCCACTTGCGCACCGACCTCCCATATACTCACAGAGCGGTCAGTATCTCAGGACCATCCGACGTCACCGCCACGGTGTGCTCGAAGTGAGCCGACAGCGAGCCGTCGCGCGTGACGACCGTCCAGTTGTCGTCAAGAGTGACTACGTCGAAACTCCCCGCGTTCACCATGGGCTCGATGGCAAGCGTGGCGCCTGGCCTAAGTTCGGGCCCCGGGTCGCCTCGGACTACGAAGTTGGGCACCCTGGGTTCCTCATGGACGCTTCGCCCGATGCCATGCCCCGCCAGCGCCCTGACCACGGAGAATCCGTGCGATTCCACGTGCTCCTGGATGGCCCTGGAGATGTCGACGATGCGTTTCCCAGGCAGGGCTTGCTCGATGCCCTTGTAGAGAGACTCTTCGGTCACGCGGAGGAGGCGCACAGCGTCAGCGGATACCTTTCCCACGGGAAACGTCACAGCGGAGTCCCCGTGGAAGCCATCCACCATAGCGCCCACATCGACGCTGACTATGTCGCCCTCCCGCAGGCGCCGGCTGCCCGGGATGCCGTGGACGACCTCATCGTTCACAGAGATGCACGCGCTGGCAGGAAAGCCGTACAACCCTTTGAACGACGGCACCGCGCCTCGAGCCCTGATGTAGTCCTCCGCGAACCTGTCGATATCGCCAGTCGTGATGCCCGGTCTGATGAAGTCGGCGAGCTCCTTTAAGAGACCGGCCAGCACCAGCCCGGCTTTTCTCATGCTCGCGATCTCGGCAGGCGTTTTACGAATGACCATTGGAGCTACTTTCCTCAAGATGATTGCCTTCTTCAAGTGCAGATATGATCGACTGTGTCACTTCGTCGATGTGCTTCTCGCCATCGACCGTCACAAGCAGGCCTCTTTCCCGGTAGAACTCCACGAGCGGTTCGGTTTCCGCCGTGTATACCCTGAACCGCTTCCTGACGGTCTCCTCGCGATCATCGTCACGCTGGTAAAGCTCCCCGCCACACTCGGGGCACTTTCCCGCCTCGCGTGGAGGATTGAACTCGACGTGGTACACAGCCCCGCATTGCCTGCATTGCCTCCGCCCCGACAGCCTCCGCACGACTGTCTCGGCGCGCGCGCTGATGTTCACCGCCGCGTCGAGGGCCACGCCCAGATCCCGCAACACGTCGTCGAGGGCCCTGGCCTGAGTGAGGTTCCGCGGGAACCCATCCAGGATGAAACCCGAACGTGCGTCCGCATGAGCGAGTCTATCCTTGACCAGCCCGATCGTGACGTCGTCCGGGACCAGCTTCCCGGCGTTCATGTACTTGCGGGCCTCCAGGCCCAGAGGCGTTTTCCGGGCAAGCGCTTCCCGGAACATCTCGCCGGTCGAGACGTGCGGGATGCCGAAACGCGAGCTCAGCCTCTCGGCCTGCGTGCCTTTGCCGACCCCCGGCGGGCCCAGTAACACAAGGCGCATCGCGACAACGCCTCCCATGACTTTCACATTAGCTACTTCATGAAGCCCTCGTACTGCCTCATCACGAGGTTTGCCTCGATCTGCTTCATCGTGTCGAGCGCCACCCCTACCACAATGAGGAGAGCAGTGCCGCCGAAATAGATCGTGCTGAGCCGGGTAATGCTCGTCATGATGTTAGGCAGCACCGCGACGACAGCGAGGAACAGCCCGCCGACCAGGGTTATCCTGGTGAGCACCCGGTCGAGGTACTCGGCAGTGGGCCTTCCCGGCCTGAGGCCTGGGATGAAGCCGCCGTACTTCTTCATGTTGTTCGCCACTTCAGTCACGTTGAAGGTGATCGCTGTGTAGAAGTATGTGAACGCGACCACCAGCACCGCATAGATCACCATGTACGAGATGCTATCGCCGCGAAGCCATTCCGTGAGAAACGCGAGCTTGGGAACAAACTGAGCGATGGTAAGCGGGAACGTCAAGAGCGACGAAGCGAAGATCACCGGTATCACGCCCGCCTGGTTCACGCGGAGCGGGATATGAGTGGTCTGTCCGCCGTAGACCCGCCTTCCTACGACCCTCTTCGCGTACTGAACAGGGATCCTCCTGGCACCAAGGGTGATCCATATGACGCCCACGACCGACGCGAGCCCAAGGACAAGGAACAGCACCACGTTGATCGGGCTGATGCCGCCCCTTCCGATAGTCAGCACGGTCGTGTGCACCCCGGCCGGAAGCCTCGCTATTATGCCGGTGAAGATTATGAGCGAGATCCCGTTACCGATCCCGTGCTCTGAGATCTTCTCGCCGAGCCACATCAGAAACGACGTGCCAGCCGTGAGGGTCACAACGATGAGAAGCACCGGAAGGATGCCGGGATCCTCAATCGCGCCCCGTATCCCCATGGTAACTCCGAGCGCCTGGATAACGCCCAGCACCACTGTGCCGTACCTGGTCCACTGCGCGATCTTGCGCCTTCCCTCGACGCCTTCCTTTGAGAGCTCCTCCAAACTCGGGATCACGATGGTGAGGAGCTGGAGTATAATGGAGGCCGTGATGTATGGGTTCACTCCCATTGCAAACACGGTGAACCTGCGCAGCGCTCCACCCGAGAAAAGGTCGAGGAATTGAAAGATGCCTGTCTCCCCGTAGGTCTCGATCAGCCTGGTCACATCGACGCCCGGCACCGGGATGAACGAGCCGATCCTGAACACCGCGAGCAGCAGCGCGGTATAGATGATTTTCTTTCTCAGGTCAGGAACCCTGAAGGCGCTCGCAAGTGATCCCAGCAACCTATATCACCTCAGCTTTGCCGCCCGCCTGCTCGATCTTCTCACGCGCGGAGCGCGTGAAGGCATGCGCCCTCACGGTGAGCGGCCGAGTTATCTCTCCGTTGCCAAGTATCTTCACACGGTCGCAGGCTCGCCTTATTATACCAAACTTCCTGAGGTCCTCGGGTGTGACTTGCGAGCCTTCCTCAAACATATTAAGCTCAGAAAGCCTGACCTCGGCGAAGTCCTCCTTGAAGCGGTTCGTGAATCCGCGCTTCGGCACCCTTCGGACGAGCGGCATCTGGCCGCCCTCGAACATCGCGCCCTTGGCGCCGCCGGAACGAGCCTTCTGACCCTTGTGGCCCCTCCCCGAAGTCTTGCCGTGACCGCTTCCTATGCCCCTGCCCACCCTCTTGAGATAGTGGCGGGCGCCTTCCGGCGGAGCGAGTTCCTCAAGCCTCAACCTTGCCACCTCCTTACTCCGTGACTTCCTCCACGTCCACCAGATGGTCGACTCTCCGCACCATTCCCCGCACTTGGGGATTGTCCGGTAGGACGACGGTTTTGTTCAGCCTCGTAAGGCCGAGGGCCTGCACGGTTGCCCTCTGCACCCTCGGCGCACCTATCGTGCTATGTTTGAGCGTTATCTTCAACATCTTGGCTGCCTTGCCGGCACCGTTTGCGCCCAAGGACATCCAATACACCCCCGCTTCCCTACAGCAGCTCCGACACGGCTTTCCCGCGCAACTTGGCGACATCCTCGGCTTTCCTGAGAGACTTGAGCCCCTTCACGGTGGCACCCACCATGTTGAACGGGTTGGACGACCCCAGGGACTTGGTCAGGATGTCCTTTACGCCCGCGAGCTCCAAGACGGCCCGAACCGGCCCGCCAGCTATCACGCCCGTGCCGGGAGCCGCAGGTTTCAACAAAACCTTGCCCGCCCCGAATTCACCGATGATCTCGTGAGGGATCGTCGTCCCCACCACCGGGACATCGAACATGTTCTTGCGGGCCTCCTCAGCTCCCTTGCGTATCGCCTCGGAAACCTCAGACGCTTTGCCGATGCCCGTGCCTACGTGCCCGTTCTCGTCGCCCACCACGACGAGGGCGCGAAAGCTCCGGGTGCGGCCGCCCTTGGTTGTCTTGGCCACAGGGTCAATGCTGACAACCTTCTCTTTAAGCTCCTGGCTTTCAAACTCCATCATCGTTTTTCACCAACTCCCCCGGACGCTAGAACTCAAGCCCGCTTTCGCGCGCGCCCTCTGCAACAGCGGCAACCCTTCCATGGAACAGGTTGCCCCCGCGGTCAAACACCACTCTCTTGATCCCCTTCGCTTGCGCCCGCTCCGCGATGACCCTGCCCACCAAGCGCGCGGCCTCCACGTTGCCCCCGTTCTTGACCTGGGCTCTCACCTCTGGGTCGAGGCTCGACGCAAACGCGAGGGTGGTGCCCGACTCGTCGTTGATGACCTGGGCGTAGATGTGCCTGAGCGTCCTCGCTACAGAGAGCCTCGGAACCTCCGACGTGCCGGAGACCTTCTTTCTTATCCGCATGTGCCGCTTGGCCCGGGCAACCTTCCTATCCTTGCGCTTGAACATAGCCTATCCTCACCCTCCATGGCTCCGAGCCTACTACTTCTTCCCGCCCGCAGCAGCCTTGCCGGCCTTGCCAGCCTTTCTGCGAACGTGCTCGCCTTCGTACATGATCCCTTTGCCCTTGTATGGCTCAGGCGGCCGCACGGCCCGGATGTTCGCGGCGGTCTGGCCGACAAGCTCCTTGTCTATGCCCTTGACCACCACCTTCGTAGGGGTTGGAACCTCTATCTCGAGGCCTTCAGTCGGTTCTATCTCGACAGGGTGCGAGAACCCTATGCTAAGCACCAGCTTCCTGCCTTGTTTGGCCGCTTTGTAGCCGGTGCCGGAGATAACGAGCGACTTCTCGTAGCCCTCCGTAACACCTTTGACCATGTTAGCTACGAGCGTCCTCGTCAGGCCGTGCAATGCCCTGCTCTCCCTGTCATCGCTGGGCCGCTCCACTACAACCCTGTCGCCTTGGACGAAGACTTTCATGTTCCGGGCGACGTCTCTCTGGAGCTTGCCCTTGGGCCCCTTGACTACAACGGTATTGCCGCTGACCTCCACCTCGACGCCTTTCGGCAGCACTATCGGCATTCTCCCGATCCGGGACATCATTTCACCCCCTCACGACCTGTCCAGGAGCCTCCAGATGTTTCCGCGCGCAGCCGTGCTCGATGTCGCAAGCACTATATGCGCGTGGTCCCACCGGTCTAGTCTCACCAGACATAGCAGATGACCTCGCCACCCACGCCCTCTCTGCGCGCCTTTCTGTCGGCCATGATGCCCTTGGGCGTGGAGATAACCGCGATCCCAAGACCCCCGAGGACCCTGGGCAGCTCGTCCTTCCCGGCGTAAACCCGCAGTCCGGGCTTGCTTATCCTTTTCAAGCCGGTTATGACCCTCTGCTTGTTCGGACCATACTTGAGGTATATGCGCAGCGTCCCTTGCTTGCCGTCGCTTATGACCTCAAAGTCCTTGATGAATCCCTCTTCCTTGAGGATCTTCGCGATTTCGCGCTTCACCCGCGAGGAGGGGACTTCAACGACGTCCCTTGCCACAGTATTGGCATTTCGGATCCTCGTTAGCATGTCAGCGATGGGGTCCGTCGTTACCATTCGCATCGACCTCCTCCACTTGCAGGCCTTCCCGATGGACCTATCACCAGCTCGCCTTGGTCACTCCAGGGATCTCGCCCCGGAGAGCGAGCCTACGGAAACAGATCCTGCACATGTCGAACTTCCTCATGTACGCCCTCGGCCGCCCGCAAATGGGACACCTGTGGTAGGCCCTCACGCGGAATTTCGGCGGCCGCTTCTGCTTCTCGATAAGGCTCTTCTTCGCCAAAGCCATCCCTCCAATAAAGCACTGGAAACCCTTTTAGCGTCTCAACATTTCGTCATATCGCGTCGCGCCACCCGCGCCGCGCGCCGCCCGCCGCCCGTAAGTCGCAGGTCCGATGCCAGCGCTGCGCCGCGCTGCCCGCGTCACCCGCGTCCCCATTCCAGGGGAAACCACCCGAGCGGGTTCTGTTGGGCTACCTTCTGAATGGCATCCCAAGGGCTTTGAGGAGCTCGTACGCTTCCTCATCGGTTTTCGCCGTCGTAACTATGGTGATGTCCATACCCCGTATCTTGTCAACCTTGTCGTAAACGATCTCGGGGAAAATGAGCTGCTCCTTCACACCTAGGGAGTAGTTCCCCCTGCCGTCAAACCCGTCCGGAGAGACTCCCCGGAAGTCGCGGATCCTCGGCAGGGCCACGTTGAACAGCTTGTCAAGGAAGTGGTACATCCTCTCCCCCCGGAGAGTTACCTTGCAGCCTATCGGGACTCCCGCCCTCAGCTTGAAGGCTGCGATGGACTTCTTGGCCCTGGTGATGAGCGGCTTCTGCCCCGATATCGCCGCGAGATCCGCCGCGGCCGAGTCGAGCATCTTGGGGTCCGCGACTGCGTCGCTTACCCCCATGTTCACGACGACCTTCTCGACCTTGGGAATCTGCATCACACTTTTGTAGCCGAACTTCTCGCGGAGGGCAGGTGCAACTTCCTTCAGGTATCTTTCCTTGAGCCGCGCCGCCACTTACCGTCACCCCCGTGTCCTACTTGTCTATCTCGCGCCCGCACTCCTTACATACCCGCACGTGCTCGCCGTCCTCGGCGATGTGCCTTGCGACCCGCGTCGGCCTGCTGCACTTCGGGCAAATAACCATCACCTTCGCCAGGGGCACGGGCTCCGCCTTTTGGATGACACCCCCCTGGGGAACCAGGCGTGTCGGCTTGGTGTGGCGCTTCACCACATTGACGCCCTCCACGAGCACGCGTCCCTCCGCGGGAAGCACCCGCAGGACCTTCCCCTTCTTGTCCTTGTCCTTGCCAGACAGGACGATGACCATGTCGCCCTTCTTTACGTTAGGTTTCATCCGGCTCAAAGCGCCCGCCTCCTTGTGGCTCTACAGCACTTCAGGGGCGAGGGAGACTATCTTCATGAAATCCTTGTCCCGCAGCTCTCTTGCGACGGGACCGAAGATCCTAGTGCCCCTGGGATTGTTCTGGTCGTTTATGATGACCGCGGCGTTCTCATCGAACCTGATGTAAGATCCGTCGGGGCGGGGGATCTCCTTTTTCGTCCGGACTATTACGGCCCTCACGACCTCGCCCTTCTTGACCACGCCCCCGGGCGCAGCCTCCTTGACGCTCGCTATGATAACATCGCCGATTCCAGCGAACTTCCTGTTCCCGCCCCCGAGCACCCGTATACACATGATCTTCTTCCCGCCGGTGTTGTCCGCGACGGAAAGCATGGTTTGCGGTTGAATCATCTCGCCCACCCTCCTCGACAAAAGGGCACTGGCCACACCCGGCCGGGGGCCTTGGGTGCGCCCGCTATCTCGCCCTTTCCACGATCTCCACTACACGCCACCTCTTACGCTTACTGAGGGGCCTTGTCTCCATGAGCCGCACCTTGTCGCCGACTTTCGCCTGGTTTTGCTCGTCGTGGGCCATGAATTTCGTGGTTCTCTTGATCGTTCGCTTATAGAGCGGATGCCTGATGGTCCGCTCAACCGCTACCACGACGGTCTTATCCATCTTGTCGCTGACGACGGTGCCTACGCGAATCTTGCGCATACCCCGGTCATCCACAAAGCAACCCTCCTTATGCCTGGTTAATTCCAAGCTCCCGCTCGCGCAGGACCGTCTTGACTTGCGCTATCGTCTTGCGGACCTCGCGCATGCGCATGGGATTATCGAGCTGACCGGTGGCAACCTGAAATCGAAGGTTAAAAAGCTCCTCCTTCAGCGATTCCAGCCTGCGCTGGAGCTCCTCGCTGGTGAGGTCGCGGATGTCCTTAACCTTCACTTGCCTCACCACCTACTTCTTCTCGCTTGACGAACTTGGACTTTATGGGAAGTTTGAACGCTGCGAGACGCATCGCCTCTCGCGCAACTTCCTCCGGCACCCCAGCGATCTCGAACATCACCCTGCCGGGCTTCACCACCGCCACCCAGTACTCGGGGTTCCCCTTCCCGCTCCCCATGCGGGTTTCCGCGGGCTTCTTCGTGACGGGCTTATCCGGGAAGATCTTGATCCAAACCTTCCCACCCCTCTTGATGTACCTTGTCATGGCGATCCTCGCGGCCTCTATTTGCCGGTCGGTTATCCACCCGGGTTCGAGCGCCTGAAGCCCGTATTCGCCGAGAAAGAGCTCGGAGCCGCGGACGGCCTTGCCCGTCATCCTCCCACGTTGGACCTTACGGTGCTTGACTCTCTTGGGCTGCAGCATTTTCACCGACTCCCTTCGCCAGCGGCCTTCTCTTTCTCAGGAAGCACGTCGCCCTTGTATATCCACACCTTGACGCCGATTCTGCCGTAAGTGGTGTGTGCCTCAGCGAATCCATAGTCTATGTCAGCCCTTAGGGTATGAAGGGGGATCTTCCCCTCGCTGTAACCCTCGGTGCGGGCGATCTCCGCGCCAGCGAGCCTGCCTCCGACCTTCACCTTCATGCCCTGGGCGCCCATCTTCATGGCCCTCGTCAAGGCCTGCTTCATAGCACGCCGGAAGGAGATGCGCTTCTCTATCTGGGAAGCGATGTTCTCCGCCACGAGCTGGGCATCGATCTCCGGGTTCTTGACCTCGACGATGTTCACCGACACGTGCTTGCCAGTGATCGCCTCGAGATCTCGCCTGAGCTGCTCAACCTCCTGCCCGCCCCTTCCGATCACCATGCCGGGACGCGCCGTGTGTATGTTGACCTTGACGCGTGTGGCCGCCCTCTCGATCTCGACCCGGGAGACCCCCGCGTTGTAGAACCTGGTCTTCACGAACTGCCTGATCTCGCGGTCCTCGTGCACCAGCTCGCGATAGGCCTTCTTGTCATACCATTTCGCGGACCAGTCCTTGATAATCCCGAGCCTCAGGCCAAGGGGATGAACCTTGTGGCCCACTCCTCACCCCTCCTTCTCTTTCAGGACTACGGTTATGTGGCTCGTGCGCTTCATGATCCTCACTGGGATCCCGCGCATCCTCGGCCGCCAACGTTTCATGGTAGGGCCTTCATCGACCCTGGCCTCTGCCACGTAGAGGTCGTCCTTGTTCATTTCGAAGTTGTGCTCCGCGTTCGCCATAGCTGACTTCAGGACCTTGATGATGATCCTCGCGCCTTTCTTGGGCGTGAACCTCAAGATCGCCATGGCGTCCGAAGCGCTCTTGCCCCGTATCAGGTCCATGACCTGCCTAGCCTTTCGCGGAGCTATTCTCACGTAACGCGCAACAGCGCGAGCTTCCATGCTTGCCACCCCCTCCGGGCCTCGACAGGCACCTTACTTCAACGCCGTGGACCTTTCAGTGTGGGCCCCATGCCCGCGGAAGGTCCTCGTCGGAGCGAACTCTCCCAGCTTGTGACCGACCATATCCTCGGTGATGTAGATCGGAACGTGCCTGCGGCCGTCATGGACCGCGATCGTGTGGCCCACCATCTCGGGGAAGATGGTTGAGGCTCTGGACCACGTCTTTATGACTTCTTTGTGACCCTTCTCGTTGAGCGCCCGTATCTTTGCGAGCAGTTTTTCATTCACGTAAGGGCCCTTCTTCAGCGACCGTGACATCAGCCTACCTCCTTCCCCTGGCTACTTCCGTCTCCTGACAATGAGCCTATCCGACGGCTTCCTCTTTCTCGTTTTGTAGCCCAACGTGGGCTTCCCCCAAGGGGTGAGCGGTGAAGGATGCCCTATCGGAGCGCGGCCCTCTCCACCGCCGTGCGGATGGTCGACGGGGTTCATGACAACGCCCCGTACCTCAGGCCGCCAGCCCATGTGACGCTTTCTCCCGGCCTTGCCGAGACGCACGATCTCGTGTTCCACGTTTCCGACCTGCCCGATGGTGGCCTTGCACTCAAGGCGCACCAGCCGCACCTCGCCGGAAGGAAGCCTCACGTGTGCGTAGTCACCCTCTTTGGCCATCAGCTGGGCGCTCATGCCCGCTGCCCTTGCAAGCTGCCCGCCTCTCCCGGGCACGAGCTCCAGGTTGTGGACGACTGTCCCAACTGGTATCTCACGCAACGGAAGCGCGTTTCCAGGCTTTATGTCAGACCCTGGACCTGACATCACCGTGCTGCCGACCTCGAGGCCGAGCGGCGCGATGATGTACCTCTTCTCGCCATCGGCGTAGTTAAGCAGCGCGATCCTCGCGGACCTGTTGGGGTCGTATTCGATGCTGGCGACCTTCGCGGGCACCCCATCCTTGTCGCGCTTGAAATCGATGATGCGAAGCTTGCGCTTGACTCCGCCGCCCCTGTGCCTCACCGTTATCCTGCCATACACATTGCGGCCGCCGGTTTTCGGGTTGTGAGCGAGGAGAGATCGTTCAGGCTCCTTCGCCGTGAGCTCCTCATACGTCAGCGCGGTCATGAACCGCCTTCCCGGTGTCACCGGCCGATACCTTTTAACTGCCACCTTTCGCCCCTCCTTAACCTAACGATACCGCCAGAGGGGGAGCCGGCTGCCACAGCCGGCTGTCACAGCAACTATACACCCTCAAAGAGCGGGATCTTGTGGTCCTTCTCCAGGGTTACAACAGCCTTCTTCCAATCAGGGGTCTTGCCCTCAAACCGGCCCATTCTCTTGGTCTTGCCAGGCACGCGGAGGGTATTGACCTCCTTCACCTTGACCTTGAAGATCTCCTCGACGGCCTCTTTTATCTCGGTCTTGCTAGCCCTGACATCCACCATGAAAGCGTACTTGTTCTCCTCGAGCTGCTTCGTGCTCTTCTCTGTAACGAGCGGCCTTATGATCACATCTCTAGGCGACTTCACCTGCTAAGCACCTCCCCGACGGCCTCAACCGCGTCGCGGGTGAAAACGAGCTTCTCATGGTCTAGGATGTCGTATACATTGAGGCCGGAAGGCACGAGCATCTTCACCCCCGGCAGGTTTCTCGCCGAAAGCTCGACGTTCTTGTCGGGTTCCCTCGTCACCACCAGGGCCTTCCCGTCCGCATCGAGCTTCTTGAGAATGGCCGCCATCTGCTTGGTCTTTGGTTCCTGAAACGTCAGCCCCTCGAGAACGACTATCTCGTTGGCTTGCGCCTTCGAAGACAGCGCCGAGAGAAGAGCCAGCCTACGGACCTTCTTAGGAAGTCTGTATGCGTAGTCCCTCGGCGTTGGCCCGAAAAGGGTTGCCCCACCGCGCCATAGGGGCGACCTGCGGCTTCCCTGCCTCGCGCGGCCCGTCCCCTTCTGACGCCAGGGTTTTATCCCGCCGCCCGACACCTCGCCTATGGTCTTCGTCTTCGCGGTTCCCCGCCTTCTCGATGCAAGCTGCATAACCACAGCTTCGTGGAGAACGGCCTCGTTCACCGGGACGCCGAAGATGGAGTCAGGCAGCTCGTATTCGCCTATCTTGTCACCCTTCATGTTGTACAAAGGCGCCATTGGCATCTACTTCCACCTGCCTCACTTCTTCTTTTTGACGGTGGTCTTGACTGCCTCTTTGACGAGGAGCAGCCCCCCGCGCCGTCCCGGAACGGACCCCTTTACCAGGAGGAGGTTCCGCTCAGGATCGACCTTTACGACCTCGAGGTTCTGAATGGTGACCCGCTCTGCGCCCATCCGTCCTGGGAGCTTCCGCCCTTTGAAGACCCGGGCGGGGTCAGTCGCGCCTAGGGACCCTACTCTACGATGGTACATCGAGCCGTGGCCCATGGGGCCCCTCCTGAAATTCCACCGTTTGATGACGCCGGCAAACCCTTTGCCGAGCGAGGTACCCACTACGTCGACTCGGTCACCCTTAGTGAAGATGTCCACCTTGATCTCAGTCCCCACGTCGTAGGGGCTGTCGTCCTTCACCCGGATCTCCCTGAGATACCGCATGGGCTTAACCCGCGCGCGTTTGAAATGGCCGCGCTCAGGCTTTGTCAGGAGGCTCTCACGGATCTCCCCGAACCCAAGTTGAATCGCTGTATAGCCGTCGCTTTCTTTGGTCTTCTTTTGAACGACGACACATGGCCCGGCTTCGATGGCGGTCACGGGAATGACCTCCCCGTTCTCGCCAAACACCTGTGTCATGCCGAGTTTCCGTCCGAGTATGCCTTTGGGCATTTGTCGCGCACCTCCCTGCTGTTCATGTGCCCTGCGCACCTACCCGGGGCCCCGTGCGGCGCCCCAGGCCGCAAGGCTAGAGCTTGATCTCGATGCCCACTCCGGCAGGAAGGTCCAGCCGTATCAGGTCGTCTACGGTCTTGGGCGTGGGATCGATTATGTCGATGAGCCTCTTGTGAGTTCTCATCTCGAACTGCTCGCGCGAGTCCTTGTCCACGTGAACCGACTTCAAAACCGTGTATACGCTTTTCTCGGTCGGAAGCGGTATGGGACCGGAGACACGTGCTCCGCTGCGCCTCGCCGTTTCCACGATTTTCTCCGCCGACTGGTCCAGCAGCCGGTGGTCAAACGCCTTCAGCCTGATCCTGATCCTCTGCTCAGGCATGTCTAGCATACCTCCCAGTCATCGCCTGATCACGTTCGCAGACATACTCCGCCGGAATTCCCCTGCCACGCAGGCAACCTCCGGCATCATCGCCAGGAGGGGCAGGCCGCGTCATGCCGGCCATCCGACAATTCGCGCCACGGCGCGGTCGCGTGCCGGCCAGGCCGGCGGCCTGCCCCATCCCTTCACCTCGAAGATGGGCATGCCCGCTACGCGCACTCTTACGCGAGTATCGACGTGACCACGCCCTTGCCCACGGTGCGCCCGCCCTCGCGGATGGCGAACCGGAGCCCCTCCTCCATGGCGATGGGCGTGATGAGCTCGATGGTCATTCTGATATTGTCGCCGGGCATTACCATCTCTACCCCTTCAGGAAGGACCGCGGTGCCGGTAACGTCGGTCGTCCTGAAGTAGAACTGCGGACGGTATCCGGTGAAGAACGGCGTGTGACGGCCGCCCTCCTCCTTGCTCAGCACGTACACCTCAGCCGTGAACTTGGTATGAGGCGTGATTGAGCCGGGCTTTGCGAGCACGTGGCCTCTCTCGATCTCGTCCTTGTCGATGCCCCGGAGGAGCACACCGATGTTGTCGCCTGCCTGGCCCATATCGAGGGTCTTCCGGAACATCTCGACGCCGGTGACCACGGTCTTCCTGACCTCATCACTGAGCCCTACGATCTCAACCTCGTCGCCGACCTTGACGGTGCCGCGCTCCACTCTGCCCGTGGCCACGGTGCCGCGGCCGGTGATGGAGAACACGTCCTCCACAGGCATCAGGAACGGCTTGTCTACCTCACGCTGCGGTGTGGCAACATAGTCGTCGACCGCATCCATGAGCTTCATGATGCTTCCGCACCACTTGCAGTCCCTGCTCCCGCAGCCACACTCGAGCGCCTTGAGGGCAGAGCCCCTCACGAACGGGATCTCGTCCCCAGGGAACTCGTTCTTGGAGAGGATCTCTCTGACCTCCATCTCGACCAGGTCGATGAGCTCCTCCTCGCCCTCCATCCTGTCGACCTTGTTCAGGAAGACCACGATGTAAGGCACACCGACCTGCCTCGCGAGCAGCACGTGCTCCCTCGTCTGAGGCATCGGTCCGTCCTCAGCGCTCACCACGAGGATGGCGCCGTCCATCTGTGCCGCGCCGGTGATCATGTTCTTGATGTAGTCGGCGTGGCCAGGGCAGTCCACGTGCGCGTAGTGACGCTTCTCGGTCTCGTACTCCACGTGGCAAGTGGAGATGGTGATGCCACGCTCCCGCTCCTCCGGAGCATTGTCGATCTCTTCGAATTTCTTGTAGGTAGCCATGCCGTGCTTGCTCAGGACCAGCGTGATCGCCGAGGTCAAGGTTGTCTTGCCGTGGTCGATGTGCCCGATGGTCCCCACGTTCACATGCGGCTTTGTCCTCTCAAACTTCTGCTTGGCCATTCTCAAGTCATCCTCCCTTGGCATAGGTCTTCACTTTATCACGAGTACCTCCCGCGCGCAGACACGGCCTCAGCGATCTGCGCGGGAACCTCCTCATAACGCATGAAATGCATGACGTAGGTTCCTCTCCCCTGCGTAAGCGACCGCAGGTCAGTGGCGTACCCGAATGTCTCCGCAAGAGGCACGTGAGCCCTGATAATCTGGGACGGGCCTCGCCTCTCCATGCCCTGCACCCTGCCACGCCTGGCGCTGATGTCCGCAATGACATCCCCGGTGAACTCCTCCGGGATGACTACTTCCATGCGCATCAGAGGCTCCAACAACACCGGGTTGGCCCGCCTCGCACCATCCTTGACGGCCATGGATGCCGCTATCTTGAAGGCCATCTCGGACGAATCCACCTCGTGGTACGATCCGTCGAAGAGCGTGACCTTGATGTCTACCAGAGGATAGCCCGCAAGCACCCCGGACTCCATGGCCTCGCGGGCGCCAGCTTCCACCGCCGGGATGAACTCCTTGGGTATAGCTCCCCCGGTAACCTTGTCCTCGAACTCGAACCCGCTTCCCGCAGGCAGCGGCGAAAGCACCAGCTTCACGTGGCCGTACTGTCCTCTGCCACCCGTCTGCCTGATGAACCGGCCCTCGCTCTCCACGGTTGACCGTATGGTTTCCCTGTACGACACCTGCGGCTTGCCGACGTTCGCCTCGACCTTGAACTCGCGGACGAGCCTGTCGATGATGATCTCCAGGTGTAGCTCGCCCATGCCCGAGATCACGGTCTGCCCTGTCTCGGGATCCTGCCGGACGTGAAAGGTCGGATCCTCCTCAGCCAACTTGGCGAGCGCAGCGCCGAGTTTGTCCTCGTCGGCCTTGGTCTTCGGTTCCACCGCCACCGAAATAACGGGCTCCGGAAACTCTATGGCCTCCAGGACGATCGGCCTTTCTTCGTCACTGAGCGTGTCGCCGGTTGTGACCTCCCTGAGGCCCACAGCCGCGACGATGTCGCCCGCGCGCGCCACGTCCACATCCTCGCGGTGGTTCGCGTGCATCAGCAGTATCCGCGCGAGCCTCTCTTTCTTGCCCTTCGTCGCGTTGTAGACATATGACCCAGCCCGCACGACTCCAGAGTACACCCGGAAATACGTGAGCTTGCCCACGTACGGGTCGGCCGCTATCTTGAACGCCAAAGCGGCAAGCGGCTCGCCGTCTTCTGGCGCCCTTTCCTCCTCCTCACCGGTCTTGGGGTTGATCCCCTTCACCGGCGGAAGGTCACTCGGCGCCGGAAGATACTCCACCACCGCGTCGAGAAGGGGCTGGACGCCTTTGTTGCGAAACGCCGCGCCGCAAAGCACCGGGACGATCTTCGCCGCGAGGGTCGCCTCGCGAAGCGCCCGCTTCAGCTCTGACGCGGATATCTCCTCACCCTCGATGTACTTTGCCATTATGGCATCATCTAGATCAGCCAGGGCTTCGATGAGTTCCTCGCGTCGCCTTGCAGCCTCTTCGCGCATCTCCGGAGGTATGTCGGTAACCTCCGTCTGCATGCCGAGGTCGTCGAGGTAAACCACGGCCTTTCCCTCGATGAGGTCGATTACGCCCTTGAAGCCTTCCTCACACCCTATGGGCATTTGGATCGGAACACCCCGCGCACCGAGCCTAGCGCGGATCATGTCCACCGCGCGGTCGAAATCCGCCCCAACACGGTCCATCTTGTTCACGAAGACGATCCTCGGAACGTGGTACCGGTCGGCCTGCCGCCATACGGTCTCCGTCTGAGGCTCCACACCGCCCACGGCACACAGCACTGCGATCGCGCCATCTAGCACGCGAAGCGACCGCTCAACCTCCATGGTGAAGTCCACGTGCCCGGGCGTGTCTATGATGTTTATCCGATGGCCCTTCCAGAAGCACGTTGTGGCCGCAGCGGTTATCGTGATGCCGCGCTCCTGTTCCTGGACCATCCAGTCCATCGTTGCCGCGCCCTCGTCCACTTCCCCAATCTTGTGCACGCGCCCGGTGTAGAAGAGGATGCGCTCGGTGGTCGTGGTTTTCCCGGCGTCGATGTGTGCCATTATGCCGATGTTCCTCGTCTTTTCAAGTGGGAACCTTTCGTCCACCTTCCATCCCCTCCTTTCTCGCAACGAATGTCAAGCGGGAAGCCGGACTCAAGTAACGTTCCAAATCCCATGCCACTTGCGACTTCAAAAGAAAGACCTACCATCTGTAATGAGCGAACGCTTTGTTGGCCTCGGCCATTCTGTGGGTGTCTTCCTTCTTCTTCACGGAAGCCCCCTGGCCAGCCGACGCGTCGAGAATCTCACCCGCCAGCTTCTCGGCCATGCTCCTCTCCGAGCGTGCTCTAGCGTTCTGCACGAGCCAGCGCAGCGCGAGCGCCGTGCGCCTTTCAGGGCGCACCTCCATCGGCACCTGATAGGTTGACCCGCCGACCCTCCGCGGTCTCACCTCGAGCACAGGCATGACGTTCTTGACCGCCCGCTCGAAAACCTCCATCGGATCCTTGCCGCTCTTCTCCCGAACAATGTCCATGGCGCCATAAAAGATGGACTCCGCAACGCCTTTCTTACCCCTGAGAAGCAGCTTGTTGATCATCTGCGCCGCGAGGACGTTTTGGAACACCGGATCTGGCACGGTCTCACGTTTCACCACCCCGCCCCTCCTGGGCATCCGCACCCCTCCTTTCCCAAGCACATTCTTTATAGTATCTGGCTACCCTGGCCGGCCTATGCCGTCTGACGCCGGGATGGACCTACCAGCAGCCACCGTTCCGCAGTGGGTTCCCCGGCCGCCTTGCTTGAGAGTCAATGCTACGCCTTTGGACGCTTCGCCCCGTACTTCGAGCGCCCCTTCTTGCGATTTGCGACGCCCGCGGCGTCGAGCGTGCCGCGGATAATGTGATACCGAACACCAGGGAGGTCCTTGACCCTGCCGCCTCTTATGAGCACCACGGAGTGCTCCTGCAGGTTATGACCTATCCCCGGAACATACGCCGTCACCTCGAGCCCGTTCGTGAGCCGCACACGCGCGATCTTGCGAAGCGCGGAGTTGGGCTTCTTGGGCGTCGTCGTCCTCACTACGGTACACACTCCCCTTTTCTGGGGGGACCCTTTCGCTGTGTACTCCGACCGCCGAGTGAAAGAGTTGTAATGCCACCTAAGCGCCGGCGCCGAGGACTTTTCCGCAACCTTCTCCCGGCCTTTGCGTACCAGTTGACTGATGGTTGGCATGCGACCTGGCACCTCCTTCCCTTGAGTCCTCCATACACAGAACATGCCCCTTCCACCTCAGGGTGCAAGGGGCATGCAGGATCGTCTCCTTCGGTCCTTTGACCCCGGCTTCAATCCACCAGGATTGCGGCTGAGGCCGCGCCTACTTCAATACCGCATGCTTTCCCGAGTTGCGCCATGGTATCTACGTGGACGACCTTGACACCATTCGCCTTGCACAACTCTATTACGTTCTTTATGACCCGTTCCTCAGCATCCCTGGCCAGATAGATGACTCTTGCTTCTCCCCTTTCGAGAGCCTTGATGGTTTGCTTCGTGCCGACAGCCTTACGCTTCGCCATCCTCAACTCTTCGTGGGACATCTTGCGTCTTCTCTCCTCCCTGGAGATCCTCTCCCAGACCCAAGACACCCGAGGACACGGCCTTTTCGCACACGTTCACATTTTAGCATCGCCCCATAGCCCTGTCAAGAATACTTCGCGGCTTTGGAGGTTTGCACAGAGCTCTGTTTCCAGGGCCTCACGGCCCCCTTCCTCGGGCGTCATCGACCTTTCGGCCGCACGCTCACGCCTCACCGTGCCCGGCGCCGTCCTTCGTCTCGGCACTTGCCTCCGCCTGTGAAAGCTCCCCGAGTGCCTCGCTCGTCGCCCCGGGCGCAGTGCCTACTGACTCTAAGGTGGGACCGCCAGCGTCGTACACGTCCTCGAGGAGATCCGATCTCTCGGCGGCTTCAGCCTCTCCCGGCGTCTCCGCCTCGCCATCCTTGCCTGTCTCAGCCTCGACGCCTGCCTCAGGCCCGACAGGTTCCGTGGGCTCCGTCACCGCTTCGACTGGGGCGGCCTCCTCCTCGCCTATCCGGACTTCCTCAGGCAACAAAAGCTTGACGTTCCGGTAGCGGGCCATCCCGGTCCCGGCGGGGATGAGCTTTCCTATAATCACGTTTTCCTTCAGCCCGATCAGGGGATCGGTGCGCCCCTTGATCGACGCCTCGGTGAGCACCCGCGTCGTTTCCTGGAACGACGCCGCCGACAAGAAGCTGTCGGTCGCGAGGGACGCCTTCGTGATCCCGAGGATCACCGGCCTCGCCGTGGCCGGACGGCCGCCAGCCTCCACAACCCGCCGGTTCTCGTCCTCGAAATCGAACATGTCCACAAGCCCGCCCATGAGAAGGTCGGTGTCGCCCGGGTCATCCACACGCACCTTGCGAAGCATCTGGCGGATGACCACCTCTATGTGTTTGTCGTTGATCTCCACTCCCTGCGACCTGTAGACATCCTGCACCTGGCGCACTAGGTAGTTCTGCACGGCCCGGACGCCTTTGACCCTCAGGATGTCATGGGGATTCAATGACCCCTCGGTGATCTGGTCGCCCGCGTACACCCTGTCGCCGTCCTTGACCTCGAGCCGCGCGCCGTAGGGCACCGTATACACCTTTTCCTCGCCCTCATCGGTACGAACGATAACCTTCCGCGTGCCCTTGGCCTCCGTGATACGCACCACGCCGTCCACTTCGCTAATGATCGCCTGGCCCTTGGGCTTCCGGGCCTCGAAGAGCTCCTCCACCCGCGGCAGACCATGGGTGATGTCGTCGCCTGCCACGCCGCCAGTGTGGAACGTCCTCATGGTGAGCTGCGTGCCGGGCTCGCCGATGGACTGAGCTGCGATAATGCCGACGGCCTCGCCCACCTCAACCATCCTTCCGGTTGCAAGGTTGCGGCCGTAGCACCTCGCGCACACACCACACCTGGTGCGGCAGGTAAGCGGCGAGCGCACCTTGACCTCCTCGATGCCCGCAAGGTCTATCGCCTTGGCATGCTCCTCGAGGATCTCCTCGCCCGCCTTCACGATCACCTCGCCGGTCTTGGGGTGCACGATGTCCTCGGCGGCGACCCGGCCCAGGGCTCGCTCACGCAGGGTCTCGACCACATCATCGCCCTGCCGGATGGCGCTGACCACTATGCCATCGTCGGTCCCGCAGTCTTCCTCGCGGACGATCACGTCCTGAGCCACGTCCACGAGACGCCGAGTCAGATAGCCAGAGTCGGCGGTCCGGAGCGCCGTGTCCGCAAGACCCTTGCGTGTGCCGTGGGTTGAGCTGAAGTACTCGAGCACTGTCAGACCCTCACGGAAGTTGGCTTTGATCGGGAAGTCAATGGTCCGTCCCGACGGGTCAGCCACCAGCCCCCTCATGCCTGCAAGCTGGCTGAGCTGCGAGATGTTGCCTCGGGCACCGGAGGTCGCCATCATGTAAACCGGATTGAACTTGTCGAGGTGGGCCAGCATGGCCTCCTGGACCTTCTCGCGCGCCTCGGTCCAGCGGTCGATCACCAGCTGGTACCGCTCGTCGCTCGTGATGAGCCCCCGCTTATGCTGCTGCTCGATGGCCTCGACCTTCTTTTCGGTCTCCCGGATGATCTCTTGCTTCTCCGGGGGTATATTGATATCCTCGATGCCCACGGTCGTTCCGGACTGCGTCGCGTACCGGTACCCGATCCGCTTCAGGTTATCGAGGATCTCCGCGGTCTTCGTGTTCCCGTACTTGCGCTGGCACATCGCCACCAGCTGCGCGAGGAAGCCCTTGCTCGTCGGCCGAGTGGTGGGAGCCTCCTGCATCCAGGCTGTGAGCGGCTTGCCCCCCTGCACATCAATGATGGTTCCGGTGAACACCGTTTCGTCCACCGCGTTCTCCACGGCGTCATTGATGTACGGGAAGTCGTCCGGGAATATCGTGTTGAAGATGAGCTTCCCGACTGTGGTGACGAGAAGCTTCCTCTTCTTGTCTTCCTCGCTCATGCCGAGGACGTTCTTCCCCGCAGGCATCCTCACAGCTACGCGCGCATGCAGCGACACAGCGCCCTCACTATACGCCATCATCGCCTCGTCGGGGCTGCCGAAGATCTTGCCCTCGCCTTTCGCGCCCTGTTGCTCCAACGTCAGGTAGTAACAGCCGAGAACCAGGTCCTGCCCGGGAGTAGCAATGGGCTTGCCGTGCGCGGGCGACAGGAGGTTGTTCACCGAGAGCATCAGAAGCCTCGCCTCGGCCTGCGCCTCCGCGGAAAGCGGCACATGCACAGCCATCTGGTCGCCGTCAAAGTCCGCGTTGTACGCCGCGCACACCAGCGGGTGGATCTTTATGGCCTTGCCCTCGACGAGCACGGGCTCGAACGCCTGGATGCCCAGGCGGTGCAGGGTCGGCGCGCGGTTTAGGAGCACCGGGTGGTCCTTGATGACCTCCTCGAGCACGTCCCACACCTCATCGCGGACCCTCTCCACCATCCGTTTGGCGCTCTTGATGTTGTGGGCGTAACCCCGGTCCACCAGCTTCTTCATGACGAAGGGCTTGAAGAGCTCCAGCGCCATCTCCTTGGGAAGGCCGCACTGGTGAAGCTTGAGCTCAGGCCCGACAACGATGACCGACCGACCCGAGTAGTCAACGCGCTTGCCGAGGAGGTTCTGGCGGAAACGCCCCTGCTTCCCTTTGAGCATGTCCGAAAGGGACTTGAGAGGACGGCTTCCTGGGCCGGTAACCGGCCGCCCGCGCCGCCCGTTGTCGATGAGGGCGTCCACGGCCTCCTGAAGCATGCGCTTTTCGTTTCTCACGATGATGTCGGGCGCCTTGAGCTCCAGAAGCCTCTTCAGACGGTTGTTCCTGTTGATGACCCTCCTGTAAAGGTCGTTGAGGTCTGAGGTGGCGAACCTCCCGCCGTCCAGCTGCACCATCGGACGGAGGTCAGGGGGGATCACCGGGATGACGTCGAGGACCATCCTCTCCGGCCGGTTTCCGGACTTGCGAAACGCCTCCACGACCTCGAGGCGCCTTGTGGCCCGCAGCCTCTTCTGGCCTGAGGAATCACGTATCTCGGCGCGCAACTCCTCCGCGAGCTCGTCGAGGTCGATCTCCTCGAGCAGCTTCTTTATGGCTTCCGCGCCCATGCCAGCCTCGAACAGGTTTCCGAATCGCTCGCGGTACTCGCGGTACTCCGCCTCCGAAAGCAACTGCTTCTTTGTGAGCGGAGTGTCTCCCGGGTCGATCACGATGTAGGACGCGAAGTAAACGACCTTCTCGAGGGCGCGCGGAGACATATCGAGGAGCAAGCCCATCCGGCTGGGGATACCTTTAAAGTACCATATGTGCGTCACAGGCGCCGCGAGCTCGATGTGGCCGAGACGCTCACGCCGCACCTTGGAACGGGTCACCTCGACGCCACACTTGTCGCAGACGATTCCCTTGTACCGGACCCTCTTGTACTTGCCGCAATGGCACTCCCAGTCCCTGGTGGGCCCGAAGATCTTCTCGCAGAAAAGTCCCTCGCGCTCGGGCTTGAGCGTCCGGTAGTTGATCGTCTCCGGCTTCTTCACCTCGCCACTCGACCATTGCCTGATCTGCTCAGGGGACGCGAGGCCAATACGGATCTTGTCGAAGTTGTTGACGTCTAGCACCGGCCTCTCCTCCTCTCCTGCATGCTACGCGCGCTCGTCGTCATCGTCATCGTCGCCGTCGTCGGAGTCATCCACGTCATCATCGAAAACGTCTCCCAGCTCGTCGTCCTCGTCATCTTCGATGTAGCCGGAGGTATCCTCGTCGTCCTCAGCCACGCAGAAGTCTTCTTCATCCGTTTCCTCAGCAGGCTCATCGTCCTCGCTCTCGACATCGACCTCGTCAAGCTCGCCGACGATGTCATCGTCGTCTTCGAGCCCGCCGGGGCCACCCACGCCGCGGGCGGCTCGCCGTCTGCTTTCGAGAACCTCCGCCTCTTCGGCGCCCGCGATTTCCTCGGTAGCCTCGTCTATCTCCTCGTTGCCTTCCTCGTCCTCACCTTGGCCGGGAGCAGGGCCCGCGTGGATCGCCATCGCAAGAGCGTCCTCGTCCTCCTCAGTCTCAGCACCGGCCTCGTTCGATTCCTCGAGGAGATCCGCCTCCGACCGCCGCGCGCCGAACAGGCGCTCCTCGGGCGAGAGGTCATCGGTCTCCCTTCCCTCGATGTCGATGCCGAGATCCCTGGCGGTGTCCACGATGTCGTCGTCGGACTCGCCGATCTCGATCTCGCGCTCATCCTCGCTGAGGACCTTGACGTCCAGCGCCAAGCTCTGCAGCTCCTTTATGAGCACCTTGAACGACTCGGGCACGCCAGGCTCGGGCACATTCTCGCCCTTTACGATCGCCTCATACGTCTTGACGCGGCCCACCACATCGTCGGACTTCACGGTAAGAAGCTCCTGAAGGGTGTAAGCAGCCCCGTACGCCTCAAGGGCCCATACCTCCATCTCACCGAACCTCTGCCCGCCGAACTGTGCCTTGCCCCCCAGGGGCTGCTGGGTGACAAGGGAGTAGGGGCCGGTGGACCGCGCGTGAATCTTGTCATCCACGAGGTGTAGGAGCTTCATCAAGTAGGCGTACCCAACCGTAACCGGGTTATCGAAGGGCTCCCCCGTACGGCCGTCGTACAGAATCGTCTTGCCGTTTGCCGGAAGCCCGGCCTTCTCGAGCGCTTCCAGGATCTCCTTCTCCGTAGCGCCATCGAACACGGCGCTTGCCACGGGCGTATTCTGCACTTTGGCGGCCCACCCCAGGTGTGTCTCGAGCACCTGACCGAGGTTCATTCGAGACGGCACGCCGAGCGGGTTCAAGACCACCTCTATCGGCGTCCCGTCAGGCATGAACGGCATATCCTCCTCAGGCAGGATTCTTGCAATGACTCCCTTGTTTCCGTGGCGTCCGGCCATCTTGTCGCCCTCGGATACCTTGCGCTTCTGCGCGATGTAAACGCGGACGAGCCGGTTAACCCCGGGGCCTAGCTCGTCGCCGGCCTCACGAGAAAACACGTAGACCGCAACGACCTTCCCGGATTCGCCGTGCGGCACCCTCAAGGAGGTGTCCCTCACCTCACGGGCCTTCTCGCCGAAAATCGCCCGTAGGAGACGCTCTTCCGCAGTGAGCTCGGTCTCACCCTTGGGCGTCACCTTCCCGACCAGTATGTCGCCGGGGCGCACGTACGCACCCACGCGGATGATCCCCCGCTCGTCCAGATCCTTGAGGGCTTCCTCCCCCACGTTCGGGATATCCCTCGTGATCTCCTCGGAGCCGAGTTTAGTGTCGCGCGCCTCGCACTCGTATTCCTCGATGTGGATGGATGTGAAGGTATCCTCCTTGACAAGCTTCTCGCTGATGAGGATGGCGTCTTCGTAGTTGTACCCTTCCCAGGGCAGGAACGCGACGAGCACGTTTCTTCCCAAGGCCATCTCGCCGTTATCGGTCGAGGGCCCGTCAGCGATCACGTCCCCGCGCTCGACGCGGTCCCCCTTCTTCACCACAGGCTTTTGGTTTATGCACGTTCCCTGGTTAGACCTCGTGAACTTCAAAAGCTTATATGTGTCGGTCGTGCCCGCGTCCGTCTCCACGATGATCTCGTCGGATGCTACGCGCACGACCCGCCCCGGGTTCCGCGCCAGTACCACGGCACCGGAGTCGATGGCCGCCTTGTACTCCATGCCCGTGCCGACCAGCGGCGCCTCCGTGCGCACGAGCGGGACCGCCTGGCGCTGCATGTTTGAACCCATGAGCGCGCGACCAGCGTCGTCGTTCTCTAGGAAGGGGATGAGCGCAGTCGCGATACTGACGATCTGCTTCGGCGAGACATCCATGAAGTCGACCTGCTCGCCCGGCACCTCGACGATCTGGTCCTTGTACCTGGCTGCCACCTTCGGATTCGCGAACGACCCGTCGTCGTTGAGCGGCTCATTCGCTTGGGCTATCACGTATTTGTCCTCTTCATCGGCGGTGAGATAGAGGATCTCATCCGTGACCTTCCCATCAACGACTCTTCGATAAGGCGTTTCGATGAAGCCATACTCGTTTATGCGCGCATACGTGCACAGAGCCCCGATGAGCCCGATGTTTGGACCTTCGGGCGTCTCCACGGGACACATGCGCCCGTAGTGCGAGTGATGGACGTCCCTTACCTCGAACCCAGCGCGTTCGCGGCTGAGCCCGCCAGGCCCCAGAGCCGACAGGCGCCTCTTGTGCGTGAGCTCGGCCAGAGGGTTGGTTTGGTCCATGAACTGCGAAAGCTGGCTCGAGCCAAAAAACTCCTTTATCGCCGCAACCACGGGCCTGATGTTGATGAGCGTCTGCGGGGTGATGACGTCTACATCCTGGATGGTCATGCGCTCCCTAACGACGCGTTCCATCCGGGACAGGCCGATCCGGAACTGGTTCTGCAGTAGCTCTCCGACGGATTTCAGCCGGCGGTTGCCGAGGTGATCTATGTCATCGATGTTCCCCACACCACGGATCAAGCCGAGCTGGTAGTTCACCACTGCCACTATGTCCTCGCGCGTGATGGTCTTCACATCGGGCGCGGGAGCGCCGTTGTCCAGTACCTTCATAGGCCTGCCGTCCGCATCCGCCACCACAGCTTCGAGTACCGTGCCTCTGTTTTTCTCGGCAACACGCTGGATAGCCATGACAGCCTTTCGGTCGACCTTCTGCCCGGCGTCAATGACCACCTCACCAGTGGAAGGATCGACAAACGGCTCGAGCAGAGTGCAACCGACGAGCCTCTCGGTGAGCGAGAGCTTCTTGTTCAGCTTGTAGCGCCCGACAGCGGCGAGATCGTACCGCCTCGGGTCGAAGAAGAGCGTCTCGAAGAGCGAACGCGCGCTCTCCTCGGTCGGCGGCTCGCCGGGGCGCAAACGTTTATAGATCTCTATCAGGCCGTCCGCCTCGGATTCGGTGTTATCCCGCTCCAGCGTGTTGCGTATCGCCTCGCTGTCACCCAGAAGGTCGATGATCTGGGCCTCGGTCCCGTACCCGATGGCACGGATCAGGGCAGTAACAGGGATCTTCCGCGTGCGGTCCACACGCACCCAAATGCATTCCTGTGAGTCCATCTCCAGCTCCAGCCAAGCCCCTCTGTTCGGGATGACGCTGGCCGAGTAAAGAGCCTTGCCGTTAGGGTCGATGGTCCGGCCGTAATAGACGCCGGGCGAGCGGACCAGCTGGCTCACGATGACCCGTTCCGCGCCGTTGATGATGAACGTGCCTTTGTCTGTCATGAGCGGAAACTCGCCCATGAATACCTCTTGCTCCTTGACCTCTCCGGTCTCCTTGTTGATGAGCCGGACCCGCACTTTGAGCGGTGCCGAGTACGTCACGTCCCTCTGCTTGCATTCCTCCACCGAGTACTTGGGCTCGCCGAGCGAGTAGTCCACGAACTCGAGGACGAGGTTGCCGGTGAAGTCCTGGATTGGCGATATGTCCCGGAACGTCTCGAGCAGGCCTTCGGAAAGAAACCACTCGTAGGATCTTTGCTGGATCTCTATGAGGTTGGGCACGTCAAGCACTTCATTGATCTTGGAGAAACTGAGCCGCTGCCGCCTGCCGACCTGTGTCATAACAGCCATCCCGTCACGCTCCTATCTCCCACCGAATGTGAGCGGATGACAACACTATAAGCAGGTCACGGAGTGTTCCCTGCTGTCAGGACCTGAGAAATTCGCTTTGCGTGAAGGAAAAGAAGGGTCTCATGTAGTATTACTAGATTAGATGAATAGCATGCGCCCGAGTTAGGTTGCCGCATTCTTTTATGGTAGCAGAGGGCTTCGCTGCTGTCAAGCATAAAAGGGGCGCCCGTGTGTTTCCGCGGACGCCCCTTGTCCTTTCATGCCGGATCCTGTCACTTTATCTCCACGGTAGCCCCTGCTTCTTCGAGTTTCGCCTTCATTGCCTCGGCCTCTTCCTTCTTGACGCCCTCCTTCACCGGCTTCGGCGCGCCCTCCACAAGGTCCTTGGCTTCCTTCAGCCCGAGGCCCGTAAGCTCCCGGACGACCTTGAGCACTGGGATCTTCTTGTCGCCCGCGGTCACTAGGATGACGTCGAACTCGGTCTTCTCTTCCACCTCGGCCGCTGGAGCCGCCGCCACAGCAGGCCCGGCAGCGACCGCGACAGGCGCAGCCGCGCTCACCCCGAACTTCTCCTCGATCGCCTTGACGAGCTCCGAAAGCTCAAGCACGGTCATATTGGCAATTGCCTCGATGATCTCTTCTTTCGTCATTGTCTGTTCCTCTCCTTTGCCAGTGTTCTGCTGATCCCTCTGATGGGGCGATAGGATCTCTCACGAGTCTTGTGCGCCATCGTAACGCCTACTCGAACCGACTCGCGCCATCATGCATATACACGCCAGAGCTTACGCCGCCGCGCCTTGCTCCTCTTTCTGACGCTTCACAGCATCGATAGCATAGGCGAGATTGCGGATGGTGCCCGCGAGAGCACGGGCCAGCCCTGATATCGGCGCCGCCATGGTCGCCGCAACGCGGCCCAGCATGACCTCACGCGACGGCAGCTCGGCGAGGCTCCGCACGTCGTCGGGCCCGATGATCTTACCCTGCAGCGCACCGCCCTTGATCTCCATCTCCTTGTGCTCTCGGGTGAACTCCGAGATCACCTTCGCGGGCGCCACCGGGTCACCGCTCGCAAACGCAATGGCGGTCGGTCCCTCGAGATATTGCTCCAAGCCCGCGAGACCCACCTCTCGCGACGCGATTCGGGCCAACGTGTTCTTCACGACCTTGAACTCGGCGCCCGCTTCGCCTAGTTTCCTCCGGAGCTCGGTCATGGCCGCCACGTTAAGCCCACGGTAATTCGCAAGCACGACAGCCTGCGACTTCGACAACATCTCCCGGATTTCCTGTACCGCAGCCTCTTTCTCCGGTTTTGGCATTCAGACTAGCACCTCCTTTCACTTTCACAACGTCCTCAGTATCATCACGAGATCCGCAGCGCATTGACGCACAGCACCCGTATCCGACTGCCCAGGGACAGCGCGGGCCCTCCCCCATCCCACCAGGGAGTCGCCCGGCCCCCGCGTCGCCCCAATGACGACGCCTCCTCCGCGCTCGCGGCCTCCCGTGCGATTTCGAGGCGCGTCGCAGGACCGCAGGAGCAGCGCCGGATGCCCGATGATCCCGATGACACAGGCACAAGGGTGCGACGGATTGTCGCACGATCCCGCGATCCAAAAAGGCCCCCGCAAGACATGCGGGGGCCTTTTGACAAGCGCTCATACACCGACGTGCGCCGACCGGATGCCAGCTGCCGTAGGACCGTGCGTCATCCCGTCCCGTCAGCGCTGTCATCGATCGCACATCGTCACGTATCTGTGACCTGACGCCTGTCCCCCGACCTCGGCGGGCGAGCGCACCCGGAGGGCGTCGCAGCCCGGGGCGGCCCATTAAGTTCGAGCCCGTCGGCGGTCTCGATGACGACGCCGAACCCTCTCGAACACCCGCTGTCTTGGGTCATGGAAATCGCGTTTCCACAGGTTCGCTGAATATGAATATCAAGTTGTCTCAGGTACCGTGAGCCGCGCGATACGCGATACGCGGCACCCTCATTTCTCCGCCGAAATCGTCGTTGCCTGCTGCGGGCTCACTTTGACTCCAGGCCCCATGGTGGTTGAGAGAACCACGCTTTTGATGTACGTGCCACGCGCGGTAGCAGGCTTCGCCTTGACCAGTGCGTCCATCAACGCACTCAGATTCCCGAGAAGCTGCGGCGCCCCGAACGAGGCCTTCCCGATGGGAACGTGCACGATGCCGGCCTTGTCGGCCCGGTATTCCACTTTACCGGCCTTGATGTCTCGGATGGCCTTGGCCACCTCGAACGTGACCGTACCTGTTTTCGGGTTGGGCATAAGGCCCCGCGGGCCGAGGATGCGGCCAAGTTTGCCAACGATGCCCATCATGTCCGGCGTTGCGACCGCGACGTCAAAGTCCATCCAGCCGCCTTGCACCTTTTCCGCGAGGTCCTCTGCACCGACATAGTCTGCCCCCGCGGCCTCAGCCTCCTTCGCCTTCTCGCCCTTGGCGAACACCGCGACCCTTACTGCCTTGCCGGTGCCGTGCGGAAGCACAACCGCCCCTCTCACCTGTTGATCAGACCTTTTTGGGTCTATTCCAAGCCGCACAGCAGCTTCAACAGTCTCGTCGAACTTCGCAGTCGCGGTCTTCTTGACGAGCTCCACGGCCTCGGACGGTGAGTAGAGCCCCTGCTTATCGTACTGCTTCAAGGCTTCCTCATATCTCTTGCCACGTTTTGCCATAACCTAAACCTCCTTGTGGTACAAGCGGATTGCTCCTCCCACTGAAATCTTCTCGCGAAGACCGCTGCTCTCGCCTGTCATGGCCGGTCTTTGAGCCTTGGCGCGCCGGATTCCAGCGCGCCTTGACGAGCTGTGACCTTGCCACGACCATCTCAGGAGCCGAGACGGAGCTGAGACGCGATGCCTCAAGCCCTACGCCTCTATCTCCACGCCCATGCTCCGCGCCGTCCCGGCGATCATCCGCTCCGCTGCCTCAATGGTGGTGGCGTTCAGATCCTTCATCTTGAGCTCAGCTATCTCACGCAGCTGGGCGCGGGTAAGCTTCGCCACTTTCTCCCTATTGGGTTTCCCGGAGCCCTTCTCGATGCCCGCGGCCTTTCTGATGAGGAAGGAGGCCGGAGGCGTCTTGAGCACGTACGTGAACGATCTGTCCTCGTACACGGTGATCTCCACCGGTATGATCGTGCCAGCCTGCGCCGCGGTCTTTTCATTGAACGAGCGCACGAACTCCATGATGTTCACGCTGTGCTGCGCGAGCGCTGGTCCAACCGGTGGCGCAGCCGTGGCCTTGCCGGCGGGTATTTGCAGCTTAACGATCGCCGCGACCTTTTTCTTGGCCATGAGATATGTCCCTCCTACGCGATCCCAACACGTGACATGGGTTTGACCCCGATGACGTCCGGGTGACACCAGCTAGGCCGACCACGTGTGGGCATTCAACTTACGGTGCCTGCCGCGCGGTTGCCCTGGGCTCCTATAGCTTCTCGATCTGGCTGAAGTCTAGTTCCACTGGCGTGTCGCGACCGAACATCGACACGAGCACCCGGGCCTTTCCCTTATCTGGCTGGATTTCCTCGATTATCCCGGAGAAATGCTGGAACGGACCGGAGATCACGCGCACGCCCTCTCCGACCGAGAAGTCGATCCTTGGCCGGGCCTCCTCGACACCGATGCGTCTGAGTATGTCGTGCATCTCCGTCTCCTGGAGCGGGACCGGCCTCGAGCCCGAGCCCACAAACCCGGTCACACCCGGGGTATTTCGGACAACGTACCAGGAGTCGTCCTCCATCACCATCTCGACGAGCACGTACCCCGGGAAGATCTTCTTTTTTATGACCTTTTTCTTGCCGTCCTTGAACTCGTACTCCTCTTCAGTCGGGACAAGGACCCGGAAGATCTTGTCTTCCTTCTCCATGGTCTTGACCCGCCGCTCGAGGTTGGCCTTGACCTTGTTCTCGTAACCTGAGTAAGTGTGGATCACGTACCATTTCTTATCGGGATTCTCAGGCTCCGAGGGCCTGTTGCCAGAGCCAGTTGCCTGCTCACCGGGCCCCGTCCCGTGGTCGCCGGCCCCCGCCTCCTGGCGCGGCGGGCCTTCCTCTAAAGAAGCAGCGAGTTCTCCTTCAGCAGACCGGGTTATCTCTCTTTCCTCCACCTCACGAGGGGCTGCATCGCCTAACGACCGCGCAGCCCTCCACCCCCTACTGAAGTTTTATCGCGCACTATCGAATGAACAGCGCCAGACCCTGCGAAAACAAGAAATCGATGAGACCGATGAACGCGCTGGCCACCACAACCACGGTGACCACGACCACGGTCGAAGACACAAGTTCCTTTCGATCGGGCCATGATACCTTCCTCATTTCGGCCCTGACCTCTCGAAGGAACTTCCCGATGCGGCCAAGCCTGTCTTTGATCTGCATAACCGCTCCCTTCCTCGTCCCTTCGTCGCCCGCCGGCCCGAACACGGGCGCCCCGACAAGCCGGCGAATGCCTAACGGATCACCCGACCCCATGCTGCCTAGCTGCACCGGATCCGCGAAACGAGCGCCAAATCCGCCCAGCGTCAGCCGCTTTCACCCGTTTCCGCGCCGGACATGACGCCCACTACGTCGCGCCTGACGCCTGTCACCGCGCGCCCTCTCCTCCGCACAGCCGCGAAACGCGAGGAGGAAAGCAGGGACGTCGCCCCTTACCGGGTCTCCTTGTGGACAGTGTGAGTGCGGCAGAACTTGCAGTACTTCTTTAGCTCAATTCGGTCGGGGTCGTTCCGCTTGTTCTTCTCGGTTCGGTAGTTCCTCTGCTTGCATTTGGTGCACTCAAGAGTGATGCCCTCGCGCACTTCCCTACACCCCCTGGTACGTCACTCCTAGAATCTAGCATACCGCGCCAGGCATGTCAATAACGCACTGGCGCCAGCCGGACGCACACGCAGACTGGCGGCTGTCCGAAGGCAGGAAATGGTTGCGGCCCCGCAGGCACTTGCACACGCCCTCGGTTTCCCTAAGGTCCCGCAAGCCCGGCAAACCCTGTGTGGTGTCGCGGGCCGGCAGCGCGCCTGGCACAGAGCCACCAACCACCGAGGTCCCGACCTGCCGCCGCTGACACGTAAACGTGCCGACCGCGGATACCCGAGGATACCCGAAGTAGGACACCAGGCGGCCTAGCCGGCCGCAAGACAGGCGGCGGTACAACAAAACAGCGCCATAGACAGAGGCGCCTAGCGAGGCTAAAAGACTGGAGCCCACGGCCGGAATCGAACCGGCGACCCCATCCTTACCATGGATGTGCTCTGCCTGCTGAGCTACATGGGCTCCTAAACATAACCTGGAGCGGGAAACGGGACTCGAACCCGCGACATTCAGCTTGGAAGGCTGACGCTCTAGCCAACTGAGCTATTCCCGCTCGCCACAAAAGAACTGGTGGAGAGGGGTGGATTCGAACCACCGAAGGCTGAGCCAACAGATTTACAGTCTGCCCCCTTTGACCAGCTCGGGAACCTCTCCACAAAACATCTCGACGACTTCTCGACTCAACGCGGCCCGCGACCGCACAATTGGGGCACGTGCCTAGGGCACATTCATGGGATTCAGCGCGGACCCGGGGTGCTCATCACAGCATCTGCGCCCCACCCTGAGGCAACGCCCCGCGCTGCGTTTATTATATTACCATAGAGACCACCCGTACGCAAGTATCATCCGCCTCGTGTGTGCCTTCTAGCCGCCCCGCGTGGGCACGCTGACGAGCCACGCACTAGGCGCGTCGGGCGCGTCACGGCGCGACCTTCGCTTCGGCCGCAAGGCCGCACGGACGTGTCCAGTGACTTGTGCCGCCGACAGTGGGGTGATCGCGGCATCGCCGGCAGCAGGACTCGCGGCATCCCCGCCGAAGACATGTCATGAGCCACCTAAGCGAACGCGCAGGTTCAGACCGCGTGGCGGGAAGCGGTTAGGCGCCAAGCGCTGAGGCCGGCCCATTGCGCACGAATCCTGCGACGGTCTGGAAGGCACATGAAGGACAGGAATCGAGAAGGAGGCAGCAGCTCATGAGCGTCGATCTCTCTTCGTGCAGGAGGGAATTCCCATCGCTTGCGCTTCGGGTGAACGGAAACGTTGCGGCCTATTTCGACGGCCCAGGCGGAACCCAGGTGCCGACAAGGGTGATCGAGGCGGTCACGCGGTACTTCAGAGAAGCGAACGCGAACTGCCATGGTGAGTTCGTGACCAGCCAGCGCACAGACGAAATCATCTCGGCAGCGCGGCAGGCTGTGGCAGACATGCTCGGCGCCGTCTACGCCGACGAGATCGCGTTCGGTCCGAACATGACCACGCTGAACTTCGCGCTTTCGCGTGCCATAGGACGCGCGCTCGCGCCCGGTGATGAGATCGTCATCACTGACCTTGACCACGAGGCGAACCGCAGCCCCTGGCAAGCTCTTGAAGAGAAGGGTGTGGTTGTGCGATCCGTGCGCGTGAACATCCCCGAGTGCACACTCGACTATGACGACCTGGAACGGGCGATCACCGACCGAACCAAGGTTGTGGCGCTCGGGTACGCATCGAATGCGGTGGGAACCATCAACGACGTGAGGCGCGCATCTGCCCTCGCCCACTCCGTCGGGGCTCTGTGCGTCGTTGACGCGGTTCACTATGCACCGCACGGCGTGATCGACGTACGTGACATCGAATGCGACTTCTTGTTGTGCTCCGCTTACAAGTTCTTCGGGCCGCACATAGGCATCATGTACGGTCGGCGCGACGTGTTCGGGCGCCTGGTCACATACAAGGTACGTCCGCAGAACCCCGCCGCTCCTTACAAGATAGAGACAGGCACCCTCAACCACGAAGGCATAGCCGGTGTTATCGAGGCTTTGGAGTTTATAGCCAGCCTCGGTGACGCTGCTGAGGGAGTCGAAGGACATAACGACGGCGCTAAGACTGCCCGGGGCCTGCAGGCTCATCCGGAAGGGGCGAGCGAACGGAGTGAACGGAGGTCACGCATCCTCGCGGGCCTACGCGCCATCGAACTGCATGAGCGGCCGCTTTTCTCCAGGCTCATGGACGGGCTGGCAAGCATCCGCAAAGTCACTGTATATGGTCTCCCCGCACAAGCCGAGCGGACGCCGACTGTGTCGTTCACGATAGAAGGACGGCGCCCGTTGGACGTCGCGAGATTCCTCGGGCAACGCGGTATTTTCGTATGGCACGGCGACTTCTATGCCACGACCTTGATCGAACGCCTGGGCCTCGCCAAGGCCGGCGGCGTTGTGAGGGTCGGCATGGCGCCTTACAACACCATGGAAGAAGTGGAGCGCCTGCTCGAAGCGGTCGAGGAGTTCGCAAGGCACTGACGATAGGCATGACAGACCCACGGCGGGTGTAGCCAAGTCGTCGCGTCGCACGACGGGACGAGGCCGCGCCTGAAGAGGCGACGCAAAAGGCTCGGGTTACTCGGCCCGCTCGGGTCAGCTGGGTTGGCTGGATTGGTTGGGTTAACTGGGTTAGTGGACCCGAGGTCTGGGAATACTCAGGATCGAGGGGACTCCTGGAGACATATCCCGCGGGACGTCTTCCAGGCCATCTCCTCGAGCGCCGGACAAGACGCCTCGTACAGCGTCTCCCGGACCTTTCGAAGTCTGGGCCACGTCTCCCGAGATGCGCGACCAGGCCACTGAGGCGATGGCGCCTGCAAGAAGGTGACTGGCGACATCTGCTGCGGCGCGGTGCCCGGCGCTTCCTTCTATCCACGTCTGCAGAGAATGCCGCGGATCCCACCGAGAGAAGCACACGGCGTGTGCCCGAGAGCAATTGCAGGAGGGCTGGCCGCAAAACGCATTCTCCCGGCACGCGGCAAGGGATGGGTGTTTTCTCATTTCTTCCCATTGTGTCTTCCCATCGCGACCGCCCAGAGACACCGGGGTCACGGAAGAAGGGAAAGTGGCAGCGGTTTGGCGGTGGTGACCAGCCCCTTTCGAGGTCGCAACAATTGAGGGTCCACGACCTGCGGCACACAAGCGCGGCCTTGCTCATCACGGCGCGGGTGCCGATCAAGACAGTCTCGGCCCGTCTCTGGCATTCAGGGACGGGGATTGCCCTCGATCTGCATGGGCACGTGCTGGATGAAATGGAGGATGAGGTGGGGCCACTACGGACACCCTCTTCCCCGCACCTGCCGCTCCAAGAAAGAAAGCGCAGCCCTCGTAGCTGCGCTTTTGTGACGCGGTGAATGCGTTTTCACCCGATTTGCACCATGCCCGGGCCGCGAATGCCGGATACTGGCGTCGAAACCCCCAAAATAGCTGGAGCCGACGGGCGGACTTGAACCGCCAACCGGCTGATTACAAATCAGCTGCTCTACCGTTGAGCTACGTCGGCACCACATCGAGCATGCGTCATGTCGGCATGCCAATGTCGGAGGTGTCTTTCAGAGCGATCCGCTTAGGATCTTAACCCGTCTCCGCCGCCGTGTCAAGCGGCCCGCTCCAGTATCTGGCAGCCACATCCCTCACGTACGGCCATCCGCGCCTCCAGAGTGTTTCTCACTGCGGGCCGCGCGCAAAGCCAAGAGCGCGCCCGCCGGCGATGCGCCGTGGCATTGGTCCCCGCCGACTAGATCGCTTCGTTTCTCTTTTCTATGTATCGCTCGAGCTTGCGCTTGACGCGCTGCAGCGCGTTGTCTATGGATTTCACGTGTCTATGTAGCTCGCCCGCGATCTCTTGATAGGACTTCCCGTCCAGATACGCCGAAAGTACCTTCCATTCGAGGTCGCTGAGGAACTCGCCCATTTTCGACTCGATGTCCATGAACTCTTCCTTGCTTATGACGAGCTCCTCCGGGTCGGTGACCTTCGTGCCCGACAGCACATCGAGCAAGGTGCGGTCAGATTCCTCATCGTATATGGGTTTGTTGAGCGAGACGTACGAATTCAGGGGGATGTGCTTCTGTCTGGTTGCGGTCTTTATCGCAGTTATTATCTGTCGGGTTATGCAGAGCTCCGCGAACGCTCGAAACGACGCCAGTTTATCGCTGCGGAAATCCCTGATGGCCTTGAAGAGCCCTATCATGCCCTCCTGAACGATGTCTTCGCGGTCAGCACCGATGAGAAAATAGGAGCGCGCCTTGGCGCGGACGAAGTTCTTGTACTTGTTGATCAGGTACTCTTCGGCGGATCTTTCCCCGCATCTCGCACTCTCGACAATTTCCTCGTCGAGCATGTCATCATACGCAGAAGATGGCTGGCGCTGCGGTTCAGCATTCACTAGCATCGCCCCCTGGTGTGATGTCGCTCGACCTACGTAGAAATTATACACTTCCGTTCGTGGACAAGTCAAGGAATCGCCCCGCTACCGCGAGCCGCTGCAACGGCGTCAACGCTCTTGCGCGCCCCGCGGCGTGTTGCGAGGCTTCGTCCCGACACGGATCACGGTGTCCTCGGCGCGGTACCTGTCCCTCGAGAGCACCTCCCGTCTTTCGACCCGTCCTCCCACGATCACGAGCCGCTCCGTCACCACCTCACAACCGGGAGCACCTTCTCTTTCCACCACGCGTTCGCCCTCCGCAAGCTCCGCGTCTGGTATCTCACGCACGCCCGGCTCGATGCTCTCCAGGTGTGAGGCCACGATGCGCACCTCCCGGTCCTCTGGCCGGTCGCCGAATATGCTCACAGTGATCCTGTTCCCGACCACCTGTGAGAGGATGAGAACGGGCGTCTTTCCAGTGTTACGGAACCTGAGATCCTGCCGGCCATAGTAGACCGTCGCGTCGCGCCCAGGCGGGACGTATCCTGTCAGCCTGGAATGGCTCTGCCTCACTGTGATTCTCATGTCAGCGAGCAGGGCAGCGTTGTACAGCGTTGACGAGACCTGACAAACGCCCCCGCCGATCCCCGGCCTAAATTCGTCCTCCACGATCTCGGGCGCTTCCAGGAACCCGAACTCACGTGTCCGCGGCCCAACCACCTCGTTGAATGAGAACTCCTCCCCCGGCCGCACCATCACCCCGGAAATGCGCCCCGACGCGAGGCGGATGTTGTGAGCCCTGTTCTCAAGCTGGGGATCGAAGGTTGTCGAGTAAGAGGAAACAAGCTCTCTGATGCCGAGGTCCGCGAGGTCTCCAAGGGTGGTGAGAGGCCGCACATCCCTGGAGTTAAGGAATACTGCGGAGCGCTCCACGAGGGCCAGCGCCTCCTGTATTCGTGCTACCGCCTGCGCAACGTCTAGCCTCCGCCCCTGCCTCTCGGGCACGGGACGTCCCGTCCGCACGTCGAACGTGGCATTCCGTGCCTCGACGTTGATCTCCGCGGCCAGGGTCAAAACCGCCTCAAGCAGCCGGTCCTCGTCCACGTACGTGACCACGCCCACGTTCCGCCCGGCCAGGGCAGCCGCTGCGAGCTCCTGCACCCTCCGCGCCACGCCCCCTCTCCTACCCACTTCCATGAGGCGCCTCGCGAGCTCGTCGGGGTCGCACTCCGCACCCAGACTCTTAAGGTCGCGCTCCCAACGTTGGTCTCTGTGGATCAGCACGATCGGTTTCTCATTCGCGAGGGCCGCCACGCGCGCCGCAATGTCGGCCACCTCAGCCGAAGTCGCCCCGCCAACCTCGAGGCCCCCGAGACACACCCCGGGCGCAACCCGTCCTCCGCTTCCACAAAAGAACGCGCCCGCACCGAGGGCCGTCCCGGCCACTAGGCAGGCGCCTACCAGGATGATTCCGCAGACAACTCTAGCAAGACGGAGCCTCACCACAAGGTTAGTCCCCTCTCGCCGCCTCCCGCTGACGCAGTGCCTCAAACATGACAACCGCAGCGGCGACCGATGCGTTCAGAGACGACACCCGGCCGGCCATGGGGATCCTCACAAGGAAATCGCACTTCTCCGCAAGCAAGCGCGATATCCCGCCCCCTTCGGACCCGATGACAAGCGCGACCCTGCCCGTGAAGTCCGCCTCGTAGATGGTCGTGGTGGCTGACGCATCGGCACCGAAAACCCAGAAGCCGTGCTCCTTGAGCCTTTCCACCTCGCGTGCGAGGTTTGCGGTCCTGGCGCACGGGACATACTCCACCGCGCCTGCGGACGCGCGAGCCACAGCGGCTGTTAGGCCGCACGCTCTGCGCTTGGGCACGATCACACCCGTTGCGCCCACGGCATCGCACGTCCTGATGATGGCCCCCAGGTTGCGCGGATCCTCAATCCCATCGAGCACGACGATGAGCGCCTGCCCGGTCCCTTCGGCCAGCTTCAGGAGGTCGTCCACCTCGTGGTACCTAGCGGCCGCTCCCACGGCCACCACGCCCTGGTGAGGCTGCCCGTCCACGAACGCATCCAGCGCAGACCGCCCAGTTTCTATCACAGGCACGCCTGCGCCGCGCGCGAGGGACCTGACGAGCGTGGCGAACCCGGGCTCAATCCCTTTAGCGATCATGATCTTCGTGAGCGGGCGGCCAGACCGAAGCGCCTCGATGACGGGGTTGCGGCCCATGAGCGTGGCCCCGCGCTCACGCTCTTCCGGCGCTGCCACGGGCCTGCCGCGTTCGCTTTCTTCAAGGGGCCGACTTCGTCTCGGGCGGCCCACTTCACCCTCTCCCATCGCCACCGGCCCCGCTGTTATTCTTCGCGACATCCGCTGCCGCTATGAGATGTCGGCTTGCCTGCTCCACCCGGCCGCAGGACATCTTGCCTTCCGGGCAGTAGCCCCGCATCTCGCAAGGTGGACCCACCCATGAAAACAACCGCGGCGCGACTTCCCGGACGCGTTCGAGCATCTCCTTGGCAAGCTCACGTATCTCCCACTGCGCCCGTTCGCAAAGACGCCGTTCGAAGAAATTGTAGAGGCTCCGGCAATTCATGGTCATCACGAGCCGCGTTTCACACGCGTTCGGCAGGACAAATCTCGCGTCCTCCCTGGGCACGAGCTTCGCAAGCTCCCGGTACGTCTCGCGAGCCTCCTCCATATGCCGTTCGAAGAGCGTCCGCGCCCTGGGGTTCGCCGCAACCGAGGGGGGAACAACATAGGCAAAGCCCTGTTCGTTCACGTAGCGTTGGGATTGCTGTGAATACGATGCTATGCGGTGTCTCACGAGCTGATGGCTGAGAGCTCGGCTCACGCCCTCAATGGCGAACGTAAACGAGGCATGCTCAGTAGGGGAGAGATGTCCCGCCTCGATGATGGTCCTAATGAGTTCGCCCACCTTCTCGTCGGATAGCCCCTCCGTGAGCTCGGCGGCTTCGAGCGCGGAGTAGCACTGCCTCGCCGCGACCGCCACGACCCTTTCGGGATTCGGTGTGTGACTTACTAGTACGACTTTCATTGCCCCGGACCTCCCGGAGGCGCGTCCGCAATGGTCAGCGCCTTTTCGATCACCTCTCGGAGCCGCTCCTCGCGGCCCAATAAGTAAAGATATCCCAGCACAGCCTCGAATCCCGTGGAATGCCTGTAGTCGAGGACCGCCGCGTTCCTGGGGCCACGGCCGGTATGGGCATTCCGCGCGCGCCTTGCCACCTCCAGCTCATCTGAACGGAGAAACGTATCTAGCTGCGCCAGGGTGCGGGCCTGGGCTTTCGCGCTCACCCGCATGACAGCCCCCCTATGCAGCTCGTCGAGGTCGCGCAGGCCGCCCTGCACGAGGCGAACGCGGACGTAGAGCTCGTACACAGCGTCGCCGACGTAAGCCAGCACGCCTGCGGGGAGCCTCTCCACTTGGTCAGCCCTGGAGGTCGGTGTCGTCATCTCTCGCGCTTCCACACCGTGCCCGACGGGGTATCTTCGAGTATGATCCCCAAGTCGCGAAGGCCGCCCCGTATCCTGTCCGCGAGCGCCCACTCTCTCTTGGCGCGAAGCTCCCCGCGCACGTCCACCAAGAGCTTTACAAGGCCTTCCACGGTCTCGGCCTCCCCGCTCGTGCCGCCGTCTCCCTCCTCGCGGAACAGGCCGAGGATGCCGCCGAGCTCCTCCATGGCACCCACCGCAAGCTGAAGCGCCGAACGGTCCACCTCGCTGCCTGAATGCAACACATCGTTGACACACCTCGCGAGGTCGTGGATCGCCGCGAGCGCGACAGCGGTATTGAAATCGTCGTCCATTCCCTGTATGAACTTCTCCCGTGCCCCGCGTGCGGCTTCGGAGAGTTCATCGGTTGGTGAGTTTTCCGCCCGAGTCGCAGCCTCGTCGCGCGCTGCGGAGGCCGCCGGCGTTACGCCGGGCTCTGTGCCGTCCGCGTGTCCTCCACGTTGCGGGGCCGCGAGGCAACGCCTCGCCGCTTCCAACGTGGCGCGCAGGCGCTCGTAGGCCCTGCGGGCCGAATCGAGCTCGTCGGCACCGTAGTTCGCCGGGCTGCGATAATGCCTCGATGCGAAATAATACCTGATGACCCCTGGTTCGTACTCGCGCAGCACGTCGCGCACAGCGAAGAAGTTCCCGAGCGACTTGGACATCTTGGCGTCGCCCACGTTGAGCATGGCGTGGTGGACGAAGTAGCGCGCGAAGGGCTCCTGACCCGTATAGGCCTCGGACTGCGCTATCTCGTTCTCATGGTGCGGGAATATGAGTTCGTCGCCGCCCCCGTGAAAGTCGAACCCGCTCCCCAGGTACTTCAGTGCAAGCGCGGAGCATTCGATGTGCCAGCCTGGGCGCCCCGGGCCCCACGGGCTTTCCCATGCGGGCTCGCCCGGCTTCGAGGCTTTCCAGAGGGCAAAGTCGATCGCGCTCCGCTTCTTCGGGTTTACTTCTACGCGGGCCCCCGCCAGCATCTCATCGGGAGACCGCCGCGAGAGCTTCCCGTAGCTTGGAAACCGTGCGACATCGAAAAACACATCGCCATCCGCCTGGTAAGCATAGCCTTTCTCAACAAGGCCGGCTATGACACGAATGATGTCCTGTATATGGTCAGTGACCTTGGGGAACACATCGGGCCTCTGGACACCGAGCCTGTCCATGACGTCCAGGAAATCTTCGTGGTACTGCGTGGCGATGTCCGCCGGCGTGGTGCCCCGTTCGTTCGCTTTGGCGATTATCTTGTCGTCCACGTCCGTGACGTTTTGGACGCAAAACACCTCGAAGCCCCGCCATTTAAGATACCGCCTGACCGTGTCCCAGAACACGTATTGGCGGGCATGACCCATGTGCGTGTAATCGTATGGCGTGATGCCGCATTGATATATGTCCACCCGCCCGGGTGTGCGAGGGACGAAATCCTGCTTTGTCCTGGTGAGCGTGTTGTACACGCGCAGCCCCATCTCGGTCCCTCCTTCCGTATCTCTCAAAGACCCAGTGGAGTCCATGTTTGCTCGGCCTATGAATTGCCCAATACGCCAGGGGTGCGGGAATTCCTCCCGCACCGTCCGGCCTCCCTAATTCATTTCGCACTCAGGACCTCGATTGCCACTGGGGCGACTCCTCGCTCGATGAGATCGATGGCCTCGGCGGCAGCTCTCGAGAGGTCGATGTCACGACCGGCGATGTACGGCCCCCTGTTGTTGATCCTGACCGTGACCTGTTTACCATTGGAGAGATTCGTGACTCGAACGAGGGTCCCGAACGGCAGGGTCCTGTGAGCAGCCGTGAGGCTGTTCTCGTCGTAAACCTCACCCGTGGCCGTCGGCCGCCCATGCCAGCGACCCCCGTACCAGGAGGCACGCCCGATGAGAACGGTCCTTCCCCTCTCTCCGTCGAGGGACACGAGATGACCGCCGTTCTCGCTCAGCACGGAGACACCGCAGGCGGCCCGGATATTGTTGGCCCATCGCAACGCTAGGTCGTAACACGAGCTGCCGTTCGCCCCGCCATGCTGAGGGTCTACCGTGACAACGAGCAGGTCTCCGGCAGCCACCGCGAAGCTGCCCCGGACGATAGCTGGCTTCACAGCCTCCGGCCCCGCACACTCAAGGCCCCTGCGAAGTCTCTCGGCAACGGCGCGCGCCCGCTCTTCAGCAGACATGCCACCAGACCCCGCGCGGATGCGGATCGCGACCTGTCCGTTCACAGTCACCTCCCACACCCCGGCCTGGCCTGCCGACTCCCCGACCTCAACCGCGGGAGGACGCGCGGCCGTGGGCGCCACGTCGGCGGCAGCCGTGGCCGGAGCCCCGGCCCCAGTCCCGGCTCCGGCGACCGTCGTCGCCGCCGTACTACTCGCCTCCCGCGCGCTCGCCCCTGCGATCGCGCCCGCCCACGATGGCCAGTCCACCACAGCAAGCCAGCCGCAGATGACCAGCATAGCTGCGGCCGGGCGCACGAGACGCGCCATCAAGGACACAGAGGCCTTTTTCGCCGCGCGCAGCGCATTGCCGCGCATTCGTATGCCCGGAAAACAAGCAAAGAGACGCAGACTCACGGATCATCCCCGTCCTTGATCCTCTTCACGCAGGCCCCCAACGAGGCGAGCTTCTCTTCTATCCGGTCGTACCCTCTATCTATGTGGTGAATCTCACGTATCTCCGTATCGCCCTCAGCAACGAGGCCCGCCAGCACCAGGGCGGCCCCTCCACGGATGTCCCTGGGACATTCCACCGGAGCACCAGTGAGTTTCTCGACACCCCGCACGATTATCGTGTCCCTGTCCACCTGAAGGTCCGCGCCCATCCTGCGGAGCTCATCAGCGTAGCCGAACCTGTTCTCGAACCGGGTCTCGGTAACCGCGCTCACTCCCGTGGCGCGCGTCATCATCGCAACGAACTGGGGCTGGAGGTCTGTGGGAAACCCGGGATACGGCTGCGTCTCGACGTTCACGGCGTTGCAACGCTGAGGCCCGCGAACCCGCAGAACGGACTGGTATTCCTCGACGGCAGCTCCCGCCGCCTGAAGCTGAATGATGACCGTCCTGAGGTGTTCGGGCACAGCGTTTTCGATGGTCACGTCGCCGGACGTCATGGCTGCCGCTATGGCGAGCGTGCCCGCTTCCAGCCTGTCGGGGATGATCTCGTGTCTCGCTGAGGATAGTCGATCGACGCCGTCGATCCTTATGGTGCTCGTGCCCGCGCCTCGTATGCGCGCGCCCATAGAGTTCAGCAAAATCGCAAGGTCGACGATCTCGGGGTCGCGGGCGGCGTTTTCCAGGATGGTGGTGCCCTCCGCAAGGCTCGCCGCGAGCAACATGTTAACGGTTGTGCCGTGGCTTGCCTTGCCCACGTAGAAACTGGTCCCTCGCAGCCGCTTCGCCCGCAGCTTGACGTACCCGTGCTCGACGGCAACCTCGGCTCCGAGGGCCCTGAACCCATCGAGATGAAAGTTGATCCCCCTTGCGCCTATTACGTCCCCGCCTGGGAATGGAACTTCTGCAGCCCCAAGACGCGCCAGCAACAGCCCCGCCGCGTAAAACGACGCTCGAAGGCGCCTCACGAGCTCGTACGAGGGTCGATGGTTCGTGATGTTGGAGCCGTCAACCTCGACCTTGCCTGGCCCAAGGAACCGTATCTTGGCTCCGAGCTCCTCCAGGATCTGGCATTGCACCAGCGTATCCGTATAGTTGGGAACGTTGTCAAGAACGGTCTTTCCGACCCCGAGCGCCGCCCCGGCGAGGATCGCGAGAGCGCTGTTCTTCGAGCCGGTCAGCCGAACCGAACCAGAAAGCTTGTTTCCCCCGGTCACCACCAGCTTTGCCACGACAACCCCTCCACAGCTCCGCTTCCCACACGGGGGCACGACGAGCCGGCCAGTCGCAGTCGGCCAACCGTGCTCACGATGACCGCCAAAACCTTGGCGTACGTCCCATGTCACGGGGTCGGCGGCGATTCCCGGACATAATGTAGCGTGACGCGGGCTATATCACGCTGTAGCCGACGGCTAGCTGCTCCGGGCCGTCGACAAGCGCGTGGCCGAACCGTCCGAAGATAGCCACCGATACTCTACCATCCCCACGCACAGCAGCCAGCTTGAATCCTCCACCGAGCCCGGGGTTGATGAGGGAAAGCTGTATGTAAGCGTCCCTCACGGCGTTGGAGACCGCGATCTTTTCGCGTGCGTCCTCTGAGATCACTCCAAGGGCGACGGCAGCGGCGATCATGCTCTCGCGCAGCTTCGCAGCCAGGCGGTCCGCGCTGGCACCGACCTGAGTGATGGCACCCCTGTACCCGTATCCTCGAACCTTCTCGAGCCAGTACTTCTCGTACTCCCGGCTGCGGGTCATGACGAGGTATATGGACGCGGACTCCACCGAGATCTTGGTAACCTCTTCATCCTCCGCCATCCCTTTGACGATGTCCCTCGGGGACACGACCCCCGCGAGCTCGCCCTCGCTATCCACGACCACCAGGGCTGGAGCGCTTGAATCGCCGAGGAATGAACACGCTTCCGAAACGGTGCACTCGTCCGAGACCTTGATGAGCCTCGTATCCATCACGTCCCGTGCCACCAAGGCTTCCTGGGCTGGGGTGAGGAGATCCCTGTCAGATATGATCCCGATCACCCGGCCAGGCTCGGTCACGAGAAGGAAGTTGGTGCGGCTATTCAGCATTACTCTTCGGAGCTCTGCGATGGGCGTATCTGGCCCGACCGTCACCGGATTCGCGTTCATTATCCGCTTTACTGTCACCTGTTCTACCTCCCGGATCGCTCATTTCGTATTCTGTGCATAAACAAACCTAAGTGACGGTGCGCAAGACCGTTCGTTTTCCCCACATTATGCCGTCTCGGCCCAGTTGAAGTCCGCAAAGCCTTCGCTGGGGCCGCGTAGATTGGTAGTTGCGGGGGAAGTTCAACAGTCTCGCGCGTTAGTCTTTGCCTTGTTTCCAGTAGCTGAGTCTTCGCCCCTCTTTCTGGGGGCGCCAAGCCTGCCGGTGCTTGCACCACAGGGCGTCGAGAATTCGACCAGGCTGCGCGATGAACTCGAACTGGGCGCACTGCAGGCGGGCCGTCTTCTGATGGCAAGGCCGATAGCCTTCGGCAGGACTTGCCGGCTTGCACACTGCAAGGCAGCGCCAGCGCGAACCTACGGCGCCCACGTGGACGCCGTCAGCTTGAAGCGTCACGATTTCACGCGCCGAACGCTGCACGTTGCATAACAAGCCATGCCTTCGCCGCGCCCGACGAACCCCATCCCCTCCATGGTGGTGGCCTTTATGCTCACGCAGCCTACAGGCACCCCCAAAACGCGAGCCACCCTCTCCCGCATGGCGTCCACATAAGGAGCTATCTTGGGCCGCTCGGCGAGGAGCATTGCATCCACGTTGTCCACGACGTAGCCTGCTCCTTCCACTAGCTGCCGGACCCTTTCAAGGATGACCGCGCTGGACATTCCCTCGAACGCCCGATCAGTGTCGGGAAAGAGACGGCCGATGTCACCGAGCGCGCATGCGCCCAACATAGCGTCAGCGATGGCGTGGAGAATGACGTCGGCGTCGGAATGTCCCTCAAGCCCGAGTTCGAAAGGCACGGTAACCCCGCCCAAGACGAGGGCCCGCCCGCGAGTCAGCCTGTGCACGTCGAAGCCGATCCCCACCCTCACCCATGGCCCGTGGTCCGCCGCATCGTTGGGCGCACCTCGCGCCCAGAGCTTCGCCAGCTGCGGCCCTTCTTCGACGAGAGATGCCGGTCCGCCCTCCGGGATTCGATTCGTCTTCATCGCAGCGAGCAGCGCCTCCGCGATCACGAGGTCCTCCGGCGTGGTGATCTTGATATTAGCGTATTCCCCTTGGACCACTTTGACTCTCACGCCTGTCCTCTCCACCAGCATTGAGTCATCAGTCGCCGAAATGCCGCCGCCTGTGCCGGTCTCGTGCGCGCTTTCGATCAGGTCCCTCCGAAAAGCCTGCGGGGTCGCCGCTGCCCACAAAGAATCGCGGTCAAGCGTCGACACGACCTCGCCTCCACGCACCGTCTTGATCGTGTCCCTAACCGGAACCGCGACGATCGCCGCTGCGGATGCACGTGCCTCGCCCACGACACGCGAGATCGTGTGAGGACGAATCAAGGGCCGTGCGCCATCGTGCACGACCACGATGTCGCACGCCGCACCGAGGTGGGCAAGCCCCCTGGAGACCGACTCCTGCCGCGTGGCGCCTCCGGCCACGACGTTCCGCACCTTCGAGATCTCGCTCCAAGTGCCCACGACGCTCAGCGTCGACTCAACCTCGCCCGGGGCCACTATGACGATCACGTCATCGACACTGGGACATTCCTCAAATGCCCGAAGGGTGTGGCGCAACACGGGCTCGCCGAGGAGGGGTAGAAACACCTTGTTGAGCCCAGCTTTCATCCTGCGGCCCGCCCCGGCCGCGGCTATCAAAGCACACACGCTCACGCACCTGCACCCCTCTCAGCTCTCGAGGAGGCGGAACGGGCCGAAGAAGACCTGGCCCGCCTCGCCCACCGCGCCCTTCCCCCGGTCCACCCGCTCACATGGCCTTGGGCTTCGCGAATATCATCCTGCCTGCCGAGGTCTGGAGCACGCTTGTCACGGTCACCCCGATGTCCTCCCCGATGAACCGCCTGCCGCCGTCAACGACGATCATCGTGCCGTCATCGAGATAACCCACGCCTTGGCCGACCTCCTTCCCGTCGCGGATGACGCGCACGGTCATCTCTTCGCCAGGAAGAACCACAGGCTTCAAGGCGTTAGCCAGCTCATTGATGTTCAAGACCTTGACGCCCCGAAGTTCCGCGACTTTGTTGAGGTTGAAGTCGTTCGTGATGATCTTCGCGCCGAGGTCTGCGGCGAGCCTCAGAAGCTTCGAATCCACGTCGAGGCCCTCACCCGGGTCCGTATCGACGATCTGGATCTGGATGCCCTCCTCTTTCTGCATGCCGTTGAGCACGTCAAGGCCCCTGCGCCCCCTGTTACGTTTGAGCGGGTCCGACGAATCCGCTATCCGTTGGAGTTCCTCAAGAACAAACGTCGGGACAATGAGCGTCCCTTCAATAAAGCCGCTCTTGCAGATGTCTAGGATCCGGCCGTCGATGATGACGCTCGTGTCAAGCACTTTGCAGCTAGACGGGCTTTGGTGCCTCCCGCTCCTCTCTCTCGAGGTGCTGACCGCCCGCTCCACGGAGCGCGGGACCGCCATGAAGAGGTTGAGCAAGTCTTCGCGCTTCTTCACAGCGACGTGCATCCCGAGATAGCCCATGAAGAGCGTGAAACCTATCGGAAGGTATACCCCTATGTAAGGTAGCTGAGAAAAAGGCAATGTCAGCAAGACTGCGATGAGAAGGCCGACTATGGCGCCGAACGCGCCCACCACAAGGTCTTGAGTCGGCGTTCTGTGAAGGTTGGATTCCATCTTCGATGTGATTCTGCGCAGACCCTGGGTGGCCAGAGGTGCAACGAGGAGACCAAGGAGTCCGCCACCCGACGCCATGAGAACGAAAACTGCCGCCTCATTACCTGTTCCGAGGGCCGCTGGCGCGACTCCCCCCATTATCCGATACATGAAAACGCCCAGAAACGAGCCACCTACTAGGAAGATGAGACGGATTAACCTGTCAAGCACGCGATTTCTCACCTCCATCCCGCCCAAGACAGTTGATCGCCCCCTGGGACTCCGGGGGCGCATGAGCTTCCGCGATATCTCACGCTGGTTGTCGGGGTTATTATGGGAATTGCGCGCCACTGATATCCGTGCCTCGCTCGCAAGTCGTCCGGCATCGCGGCTCTCGCGTGATGGTGCTCCCCACGCTTCACACGGTTCATTTCGGCTCGGCTCGGTTCTATCCGTTCGGCCAGGTGGTCGCGGAGCCGGAGCATCAGGATCGACCTGTCTAAACTTTGTAAACGCGCCTAAGGGTGAGCAGGTTCCCCCGCGTGTCCGCGGCTATTGCAGGACTTCATCGATAGCCTTGAGAACTTCGGCCTCTTCGGCTTCCTGGGCTACGACCAGCTCGCTCACGAGAATCTGCTTGGCATTGTCGAGCATCCGTCGCTCGCCCGTGGACAGGCCCTTCTCTCGATCACGGTACGCGAGGTTCCTCACGACCTCGGCCACCGCGAATACGTCGCCGCTCTTCATCTTCTCGAGGTTGGCGCGGTACCTGCGGTTCCAATTCGAGGACATCTTCGTCTTGGCCCCACCCAGTATCTCGTACACCTTCTTGACGTCTTCCTCGCCTATCACGCTCCGGAGGCCGACTTCATGGGCGTTGCTGAGAGGAACCATGACCCTCATGTCACCAAGCGGGATGCGAAGGATATAGTATTTCTGCCTTTCGCCCAGGACCTCCCTTTCTTCGACAGCCTCGATGACGCCAGCCCCGTGCATTGGGTAGACCACTTTGTCGCCGACGTTGAACACGGCCATGTTCCCCCCAATCACACGTCGCCGCCCCAGCCCGGACCGAGTCCCGACCCGGACACCCGCCCCGACGGTTTCGTCAAAACCAAGACAAGCCTCCGAAAGAGAACCGCCGCCATGCGAACGATGCCCGTCGTCCACCGCCTGCCGCTGGCCGCAGGACCTTGCGAGACTCAAGACTCAAAGAGGAGGACAACAACGGAATCATGAGCACTTCCTGCTTTTTGATTCTAACACGGACGCCTTCAGGGTGTCAATTGAATACCATAGGCTGACAGCGTTGCCACCGCCTGCTAGACCGCCCGTATTTCCAAGCGCCCCGTAACATTGACAACCTGAGAAACGCATCAGTATAATTGAGTCGTGGCCGCTGGGCTCGGAGCTGTCAAGTGACGACACCTCATTGATCGGGGAGTGGGCCTTCAGCAGACCCGACCTCGGTAAAGCATGTTCCGCTTGAGGCGCCGTCCTCGGATGCGATGCTGGCAACCTGGCAACTGCTGGCAGTTAACGGGGGAAGAGCCGACGCCTCCTCCGGTACACTCTGCGAGGCGAGGTGACACGGGTGGAACACGTTGATGTCCCGTCCTTTCAAGAGGCGGTCTCGGAATACCTGATAAGGCACAGAAGCATCCTCGACTGCATCTCCAAGTTCGATGAGGCATCGGCGCGGGTCAACCGCGCGATAATCAAGGCGGTCACGAATTGCGGCTGCGTGAAGATATCTGCTTCCCGCCAAACGTTCCCGCCGGACGCTTCTCTGGCTGACCTCCGGAAGTACACCGCTTCCCATCTCGACGGCAAGCTATGCCCCGAATGCCGAGAGATCGTCGAAAGTGAGCTCGGCAGGGCGCTGTTCTATATGGCAGCGCTGTGCGATCTGCTAGATCTCGACCTGGAACACATCATGGAGATAGAGCGCAGCAGGCTCTCGACCCTTGGCGTCTTCGGACTCACCTGATGACCCGAGTGACTCGAGGCCTCACTGTTCCTTTCCCGGCCCGGTCCGGGGTCGGGGCCTTCACGAGCCTCGTCGCAGGCCCTCAAGAAGGGCCTGGTCGCGCAGGCGTTGGAGGCCGTGCTTTATGGCGTGGGCCCGGGCGGCACCGATCCCGTCGACCTGGTCGAGGTCGTCGGTCGACGCGTCGAGAATCCCTTGTAAACTCTTGAACTTCGCCACGAGATTGTCCGCCACGGACTTCGGGAGCCTACCGATCCTGGCTAGAGTCCTGTAACCCCGGGGCGAGACCGGGGTCTCCAGGCCGGCTGCGCCCGCCGAGTATCCCAGCGCCTTCACTATCGCCACGGGATCCAAGATCTCGTCCTGGGGGGCGGCATCGAGTTCGCGCCTTGCCGCGTCAATGGAACGGGCGTCAGGTTTGGCGATGTAGTCCTCTATGAGCAGATCGCCCTCGTCGTCGATGTTCGCCACAAGCTCCGCGAGCTGCATCCGGACGAGCCGGCCCTCGCTTCCGAGCTCGCAGATGTACTTCTCTATCTCCTTCGCGATTCGCCGCACCATCACCGTGCGGAGCACAGCCACTGCAACGTCCCCGAGGGTCACCGAGTTTTCGAACTCCAAGGCGTTCAGTTCCGTCATGGCATGATCCCTTACGCTGCGGTACTTTTCAAGCGTCTGAAGGGCCTGGTTGGCCCTAGCCAGGGTCACGCCGGTCTCCGGAATCATGTACCTGATTCCGCCTTTGTAAAGCGTGATAACGTTCCTCTTCTGCGAGATGGCGATGACGAGCTCACCTGTTTGTTTCGCGACCCTCTCGGCAGTCTTGTGCCGCGTGCCAGTCTCGCCCGACGGGATGGTAGGATCCGGCACGAGCAGGGCGTTGGCCACAAGAATCCTCCGGGCGTCCGCGCTTAGCAAGATCGCGCCATCCATTTTCGACAGCTCGTACAGACGGGCGGACGTGAGGTCACAGTCCAGGCGGAATCCCCCGTCAACAAGCGACATCACCTCGGGGGAATCACCCACCACTATGAGAGCGCCAGTCCTCGCGCTGATTATGCTGTCAAGCCCCTCGCGCAGGACGGTGCCGGGCGCGACCGTCCTCAGCATCTTGAGGAGCACGTCTTCCGAAGGTCTTACATCCGTCACTGGCACCGACTTATCCCCCCAGCACGATCTCCAAAGCCTCGCCGACCGTCGCCACTCCCTCAACTCGCAAGCCGCGGTCGCCTTTCAGGGCCTTCGCGTTGGCAAGCGGCACCACGCACCGTTCGAAGCCCAGCTTAGCTGCCTCAGCTATCCGCGCGTCCGCTCGGCCCGCCGCTCGAACCTCACCCGACAGCCCCACTTCCCCTATCACCACTGTTTTCGGACCGCAGATGGCGTTCCTGAAGCTCGACGCGATCGCGCACGCAATGGCGAGGTCGCTGGCACGCTCGTCGAGCCGCGCCCCGCCCGCCACGCTCACGTAGACGTCGTGTGATGAAAGCAGCAGGCCGGCACGCTTTTCGAGCACCGCGAGGATGATGGCGACCCGGCTCGCGTCCACCCCCGTGGTGGTGCGCCTCGGTGTTCCAAAAGGCGCTGAGCAGACCAGAGCCTCGATCTCCGCTAGGATGGGCCTGGACCCTTCCATGCTCGCGGTGACGCAGAGGCCGCTCACCTCCCGCACCCGCCCCGAGAGGAACAGCTCCGACGGGTTCTTCACCTCCACCAGCCCGGAGTCACTCATCTCGAACACGCCGATCTCGTTGGTCGAGCCGAACCTGTTCTTGACCGCCCTCAACACCCTGAAGCTGTGGTTGCGCTCGCCTTCAAAGTACAGGACCGTGTCAACCACGTGCTCCAACACACGTGGGCCCGCGAGCATCCCCGACTTAGTGACATGCCCCACGAGGAAGATGGGCACCTGCGCTTCCTTTGCCTTTCTGAGGAGGCGCCCCGCGCACTCCCTCACCTGGGACACGCTCCCGGGCGCGGAGCCGAGTTCCCGGGTGTACACCGTCTGAATCGAGTCCACCACCACCAGGCCAGGACGGACCTCATCAATGTGCTGCTCGATCCTCTCCAGGTCCACCTCAGCTACCACGAGGAGACCTCTTGAGTGCACTTGCAGCCTCTCCGCACGAAGCTTTATCTGCCTTGTTGACTCCTCACCCGACACGTACAGAACGGGAAAGCTTGCGCTGACGGCGTTCGATACCTGCAAGAGCAGAGTAGACTTGCCTATGCCGGGGTCGCCGCCCAATAACACCACGGAACCGGGGACGATCCCCCCGCCGAGCACCCTATCGAGTTCAAGAGAGCCGCTGGAAAACCGGTACTCCGATGTGGATTCGATCTCAGTGATCGGCACGGGCGAGCTCTCGGCAACGCCGCCGCCGGCCGGAACTGCGAGGGGTCTTGCCACGACCTCCTCAACCAGGGACCCCCATGCCCCGCATCCCGGGCACCTTCCGAGCCATCTCGGAGCTTCGTACCCGCATTCCTGGCAGACATAATTGGTTCTCGGTTTCGTCACGTCGCGCCCCCTCCTGATGAACGCGTGACACGCTCGCGACCGTTTCCGAGCTCCCGCGCACGACCGCTTGCGAGCTCCCGCCGGTCAGTCGACCCGTTCGCTCGCGAGCGCCGCCGCGACCTCCGCAGCCGCAGGCCGCATGCCGCAGGCCGCGGGCCCGACTCTTCACGGCGGCAGCCTTCCCCGGCGCACCCACGCTCGGCTGGCAGGTTGGCCCCTCTCACCCGCCGCAGATAGCTTCGGCGAAATCGGCAGGGGCAACGCCCGGCGAGTCAATGTGGAATTCCTCGTAGAAACGGCGGACGGCCCGCTCGACCTCGGCGGCCTCATGTTTCACTCCCACGAGCGCTTCTTCGAGGTCGTTCAACCGTTCTCTCGGGTAAAACGTGAAATCACCGGAAATGGACATGTCTCGTATGGTATGGTTCGAGATCGCGCACGTGACCGTGATGAGCCCCCCGGGAGCCTTGTGGTTTCGTTCCAGAACACAGGCTCCTTCGGCGATCTTTACTTGGCCTTCGCGGGCCCTGCCCTTCTTGAAGAGAAATTCATCTGACATGAACTCCCTCTCCAGAGCCCGCGCAGCCTTGAGAACCTCGGTTTCAACCGGGGCCTCTTCGAGCTGTCCCACTCGCTCTGAGAAGTGTCTCGCGAGGAGATCTTCAACCTGCTTGCGCGGTGGCCTTTTCCCAGTCTCCCGGAGCAGGGTGGTGAGGTTGTCCTCGAGGGATTTGTGAACCTTGTCGCGGAACTTCTCGCTGGGCACCTTCAGAATCCTCGCCATGGCAGCGTAATCGAAGTCTAGGATTATGTTTCCCACAAATACCATGCACTCTCCGATGTCTGCCCCACCCAGGCCGGAAAGCTTGCGCCCCTCCCTCGTGACCACATCGTTGACGGGGCGGAAGACGGCGTCCACGCCAAGGTCCCGGTAGGTATCTACGCAGGGCCCGGCTACAAGCTGGTATAGGGCTGCGATCTGCCTCGGGAAGGCCGCGTTGTCCCGTCTCAAGACCAGTTGAAAGAAGATCTGATTCTCATCGAGGTACGTCGTGCCGCCGCCGATCTCGCGCCGCATCACCGAGATACCTCGGGCCTTACAGTAGTCTAGGTCCGCCACCTTTCGGGCGTCTTGGAAATAGCCTATGCTCACGATCGGCTCCGCTGGCGACACGAGTATGAGGCCTTCCCGGCCCATCCTTGCAAGAGCGTGGAACACGAGCATCGATTGCTGCCCGCCGAGCTTCCCCAGTCGGTACAATCGCACCCCCGCGCACCTCCCCGACTCACGTACGCGTCTGGAAAAACGCCTTCAGCGCCTCCACGACCTCCGCGGGTGTGCGGAGCCCGTCCGTCATCTTCTCGAACGGACACCTGTCAGTGCCGTCCCTGTTAAGGATCGCCGGGGCGGTGCTGTCCGCGATCGCGGGGATGCCAGCCAGCGCGAGCTCGCGGAGGGCACCCTCCGACGCAAGCGGTGTGTACACCGCGCCGACACCGGTGTAGACGCACAACATCGCTGAGGCCCGCCCGACCACTCGATCCCCCACGACTGCACCTCTCAACCTCTCGCCCGCGCGGAGGACCGCCTCGACCAGGGGGCGGACGCCGCGCTCCCGTGACCCTATGACAACCTCGCCATCCTTCACCGCCACGAGGCCGAGACCTCTCTTAAGAACCATCTCGCGTGCCACCTCGACGTCTGACCGGATCCCCGGGGGACAACAGGCGTGATTCACAACATCAGCACTCCCGTTAAAAAAGGTCCGTGAGAAAGGTGGCCCGCAGCCTGCACCTTCTCACGAACCAATTCTATCATACATCGGACATCTCTGAGGATAGCCCGAGAGGATATCCGCGCAAATGGCGCCTCAGCCAAACACGAGAAGTCGAGAAAGCGGGACCATGACGTCGGCCCAGGTACGGAGCACCCTCCCGAGGATTTTCTCTGCTCGAACTATCCCTCCTCCATACGCTCCGGGATCGAGCGACCTGTTGTCCCCCAACAGGAAGAATGACCCTTCCGGGACCAGTGTGGGCGAGGTGGCAAGGTTGCCGGGGACTTTCACGTAAGGTTCGTCCAGGGCCCGGCCGTTCACGAGCACTCGGCCGGCCCTCACTTCAATTACCTCTCCCTCAAGACCGACCACCCGGGCCACCGCGACGTCCGCGACGAGCTGAGACGTGCTCCCACCAATGCCGTGCCTCGTAGGTATCCCGATGTCTATGCGTCGCTTGAGGTCGCGACGTGTGTGCTCGTCGCGGCAGAAAACGACGGCATCGCCTCTCTTGGGAGGGTATGCTCTAGCGTTAACGGGTATATGCATGCTCATCCCGGCTTCGGCCTCTTCTCCGGATGCCGGGACGAGCGACATCTCCTTCTCGAGGATCGTCCGGATGTCGCGGGCGACCCGCGGATCCATCGGATCCATGACTCCGGTCGAGGTCGGCTCCATCGGCACGAGCACGGCCCTCACGGCAAGCTGCGGGATCCAGCCCGCCACATCCGTCGCCGCATCGGACAGGATCAGTATCAGTAGGCATATCAGCACGCTGCGCGCGTACACTGCTCTGAGGGCCTGCAGGCGCAGCACGAGCGACCATATGGCGACGACTAGTGCCAAGATCGCAATCCCGACAAGCCATCCGAGACCTATGCCGCTCCCACCACCGTTGACCTGCCTCCCGAACACAGCTAACCTCAGCACGAGCGCCATCAGAAGGCCGGTCGCGATCTCAGGTATGTAAGTGTATCCCCATAGCGCGGAAAGGCTGCGCATGTCACCGCGTCCACCCAGCGCTCGAGCGATGATGTGAATCACGGCGAGGGACGCCGCCGCGATGAGGGCAGCCAGGACCGCGCCTGCAAGGACGTGCGCAGGCAACCATGGCATGCTGGGCCACAGAGACTCCGAGAGGTACATGCCGGTGCCCCAACACATGAACGTCATGATGGCGAAGGATGGCCAGACTGGCGCGCCCGCCTTGACGTCCTGGAAGAAGACCCCAGGACGTGCAACGAGCCCGCTCAGCCAAACCCAGGCGCCCCTCATCCTGCCAACGCCTCCTCCCCCAGCCGCGAGTTCGAACCGCCCGCGTCAGGCTCGCGGGCACTCGTGCTCGCGTCCCGCATGAAACACCGCGTGCGGGGTGAGCGCGGTTTCATCGCGCGCAGCCCGGTAGCCTCAAGTGATCGAGCACGAATAGCGCGGCTTTCACCACGAACTTCTCAAGACCAGAGACTTCGGCCACGTTCAAAGTCGCGAGCCACATCACCGCCCCCGAGGTCAGGAGGGTTTCGGTGGGGTGGTCCAGCACCGGGCCAACCAAGGCATCCATCCTCGAGCCCACCTGGAGGGCCAGGCCACGGACGCCGCGTCTCCGGGCAACCTCTCGCCGCGCGATCAGCGCGAGCCTCACGGGGTCGAGCTGGGTCGCAGGCTCGTCGCGCAGCACGGTGAGCGCGTTGGTGACGTCGCGCATGTGCCCCGCCGTGGTTCTGCAGCTTTCGCACGCCTCGAGGTGAGCCTCCACCGCCCCGCGCTCCGGCCCTTCAAGTGTCCCCTCCGCGTACATAAGCACCTTCCAACGAAGGTCACGACAGCTCAACGGCCGGTTCCTCTGTCGGCGAACTCGTCCCACGCACATCATTCCTCTACATAGCCGCGCAGCTTTTCCCGCAGCGCTCTCTTCGCGTAGAAAAGCCTCGACATGACGGTTCCTTCTGGGCAGGCGAGCACGGACGCAATCTCCCGGTACGACATGCCTTCGATGTCTCGCAGCACTATCACCGCACGGTAGTGCTCCGGCAAAGAGAGTATGGCTTCTCGCAGCTTCGCCCGGAGTTCCGCGGTCTCTGCCTCCCGCAGCGGACTTGCCGAGGGATTGTGGGTTCCGGCAGGGCTGCCGGCGGCAACCGGCGTTTGCCTCACTTCACCGCACCCTTCGGCGTCGACGAGGTCAAGCGATATGGTGTCGTAGTGGCGTCGACGCCGCCTTAGGAAGTCGGTGCACAGGTTCAACGTGATCCGATGGAGCCACGTGGTGAACGATGACCTCTCTCGAAACTTGCCAATGGCCCGGTAAACCCTGACGAACGTCTCTTGAGTGATATCGTCCGCGTCGTCAGGGTCACCGCTCATCTGATATGCGATGCTCCACACTCGCCGGTGGTAAATCGCAACCATTTCCTCGAATGCCGCTTGCTCCCCGGCGCGACACCGTTCTATGAGGGCATCGTCGGGCGTCACCACCCCCGCGACCCTCCTCATCCCTGCCCCGCGCCGCACCCGCACGTTCTTGAGGTCTCGTATGATCAGACGCTGTGGCGCGGAGATTCTTCAATGGAATAGGCTTGTGGCAGGGTTCGCCGCGCGACGACGGATCCCCTTCACCCAAAAGCATGAATCGGCCGAGCAAGGCGTCGCCTCTTGAGACGAGTCCCTGCTCGGCCGTTTTCGTTGCTCAGGATTGCCCGCAGCCCACCGAACTTTCCGGGCGCCGTGGCGTCCGCGCCCGGGGCTCTTTACTTTCCGTCATGGGATGACGCGCGACCTCCGCGAGTCGCGGGGCGGCGAGGCTGCGCTGGTCGCGCCCGTCGGGCCGGCGAGTGACGCCTGCGCCTGCGCTATGCCTGACGCACGGCCTCTCTTTCCTTGCGCTGCACGGCGATGGTCCCGTCCACAACCGAGACTCGCACCGTGTCGCCATCCTTGATGCGGCCTTGGAGGAGCTCCTCGGAGAGCCTGTTCTCGATCATGCGCTCGATGGTCCTCCTGAGCGGACGCGCTCCGAATTCCTTGCTGAACCCCTCTTTCGCAAGGAGGTCCTTGGCTTCATCCGTCACTTCCAGATGGATGTCGTGATCCTTGAGCCTCGCCTCCACGTCCTTGAGCTGGAGATCGACGATCCGCCTGATCTGCTCGGGGGTAAGCGCACGGAACACGATGATCTCGTCCACCCTGTTGAGGAACTCCGGCCTGAAAGTCCGTCGCAGCTCCGACGTGATCTTTTCCTTCATCTGCTCGTAGCTGTATTCCTCATCCTCACGGGCGGTGAACCCCAGCCGGGACTCCCGGTCGATAAGGTTCGCGCCCACGTTAGAGGTCATTATTATGACCGTGTTTCGGAAGTCCACAGTCCGTCCCTTGCCATCCGTGAGCCTACCTTCCTCGAGCACCTGCAGCAGGACGTTGAACACGTCCGGGTGCGCCTTCTCGATCTCGTCGAACAGGACCACCGAGTACGGCCGCCTTCGCACTCTCTCCGTGAGCTGGCCAGCTTCCTCGTAGCCGACGTAGCCAGGAGGCGCGCCTATGAGCCTCGACACCGTATGTCTCTCCATGTACTCGGACATGTCGAACGCTATCATTGCGTCCTCGTCGCCAAACAAGGCCTCGGCGAGCGCTCTCGCAAGCTCGGTCTTGCCAACACCCGTCGGCCCGAGGAAGATGAACGACCCGATCGGGCGCCTCGGGTCCTTGAGCCCTGCGCGCGCCCTCCGGATGGCCCTGGCAAGGGCCTCGACCGGCTCGTCCTGGCCTATGACCCGCTTGTGGAGGGTCTCCTCCAGCTTGAGCAGCCGCTGGGTTTCCTCCTCAGCAAGCTGTGCCACGGGGATTCCAGTCCACGACGACACAACCTGGGCGATGTCCTCCGCGGTGACGGTGGCCTCGGCCATGCCGCGCTTGCTCTGCCACTCGTTCTTTTTCGCGTCGATCTCTTCCTTGATCTTTTGCTCCTTGTCCCTGAGGGCCGCCGCCTTCTCGAACTCCTCGTTCTTGATGGCAGCCTCCTTCTCCGTCCTTATCCTGTTGAACTCGTCCTCGAGCTTCTTGATGTCGGGCGGTTCGATGGTCGTCGCGAGCCGGACCTTCGACGACGCTTCGTCCACAAGATCGATGGCCTTGTCCGGCAGGAACCTGTCAGTGATATACCTGTCAGCCAGACGCGCCGCGGCGCGGAGCGCCTCATCGGTGATCTTCACCCGGTGGTGGGCCTCATACCTGTCGCGCAGCCCCTCCAAGATAGCGATAGTCTCATCCACGGTCGGCTCGCCGACCATGATGGGCTGGAACCGCCGCTCCAGCGCGGCGTCTTTCTCAACGTACTTGCGGTACTCGTCAATGGTCGTCGCGCCGATGCACTGGAGTTCACCCCTGGCAAGCGCGGGCTTGAGGATATTGGCAGCGTCGATCGCCCCCTCGGCCGCGCCTGCCCCCACTATCGTGTGCATCTCATCTATGAAGAGCACCACATCGCCGGAAGCCCTGATCTCGTCCACTATGCGCTTGAGGCGTTCCTCGAATTCGCCCCTGAACTTCGTGCCTGCCACTATCGACCCCATATCGAGGGCGATGACGCGCTTCCCGCGAAGCACCTCCGGCACGTCGCCCCGCGCCACGTTCTGGGCGAGCCCCTCGACGATGGCGGTCTTGCCAACACCCGGATCGCCTATGAGCACTGGGTTGTTCTTGGTCCTGCGGCTCAGGACCTGGATCACCCGTTCGATCTCCTTGGCGCGTCCTATGACCGGATCAAGCTTGCCCTCCTCGGCCATAGCGGTGAGGTCGCGGCCGAACTGGTCCAGGGTGGGCGTCTTGTGCGCCTTCTTGCCCTTGACAGCCGCACCTGGGGCCTCACCGAGCAGACTCACGACCTCTTTGCGCACCTTCTCGAGGTCAGCGCCGAGGCTCGTGAGCACTTGAGCGGCCACGCCCTCGCCCTCCCGGATGAGCCCAAGAAGGATGTGCTCCGTGCCGATGTAGCCCTGGCCAAGCTGCCTCGCCTCAGCCATGGCAAGCTCCAGTACCTTCTTGGCGCGAGGCGTGAGCGTCAACATGCGCACCCGGTCCGGGTCGCCACGGCCGACCATGCTCTCGACAGCCTGGCGCACGTTGTCCAGGTTTATGCCAAGATTCTGCAGCGCGCGGGCGGCGATGCCCTGTCCCTCACCGACGAGGCCGAGCAGGAGATGTTCGGTTCCGACGACGTCGTGGCCGAGCCTTCTCGCCTCTTCCTGCGAGAGCTGAAGGACTCGCTGCGCCCTCTCGGTAAGCCCTCCAAACATCATCATGTTTATCTACCTTCCTTCCTCGCCTTTATCTTCTCTCTTATCAGCGCGGCCCGTCGCACGTCTCTCTCGTGGGGCCCGAGCTCCTTCCCCATTATCCTCTGGAGGTATGCGGGCTGCGTGATGACCATGAGCTCGTTCAGGGTCTTCGCGTCGACGCCGGGGAGGAGCCCAGCCTCGACGCCGAGCCGTACGTCCGACAAGAGCCCCAACGCCTCCTGGGATGTTATGAGCCGGGCGTGAGACAGGAGCCCGTAGGCGCGATTCACCTTGTCTTCAAGTTGGTCTCTCCTGTCACGCACCAGTTTCTCGCGCACGCTCCGCTCCTGGCCGATGATCTGTTTGGTCACGCCCACGAGGTTGTCCACGAGCTCGTCCTCGGAGCGACCCAGGGTCACCTGGTTCGAAAGCTGGAACACATTGCCCGTGGCCTCGGACCCCTCGCCATATAGTCCCCTGACGGCGATGCCCACGTTGGAAACGGTGGCCAGCACACGACCGACTTGGCCTGTAGCGGCCAGGGCGGGCAGGTGCACCATGACCGATGCGCGCAGCCCCGTGCCCACATTTGTGGGGCACGCCGTGATATAGCCCAGCTTCTCGTCGAAGGCGTAATCCAGCTTGGTCTCGAACAGGTCGTCAACCTGGCTCGCAAGCTTGAGGGCCTCCTCGAGCTGCAGCCCCGGGAGAAGGGCCTGGATGCGAAGGTGGTCTTCCTCGTTCACCATCACGCTCACGGTCTCGTCTGGACGAATCGCCACGAGCCGGTGTCTCGCGCCCTGCGCGTGCTGCGGGCTGATGAGATGCTTCTCGACGAGGATCTGTCGGTCAAGTGCGGGCGTCTCCGCCAGGCGGATCACAACGAGGTCTGAGAGCTCCTTCGTGGTCCTAATCGCCCGCTGAACCTGGTCCGCCACCCTCGCTAGGTCCGCTTCTGACGCCCGGTGCGGAAAGGGTATGCCCGCGAGATCCCGGGCGAGCCTCACTCGAGAGCTCAAAACCACGTCGGCGGACGGCGCGTCGGCCTGCATCCAAGCGCTGGTCGTCTTGTCTATTATGTCCTCAAGAGACACGTCGGCACCCTCCTCTCACGACTCGCCCGCGAGATCCTTCTCAAGAGCGCGGATCCTGTCCCGGACCTTCGCGGCCTCCTCGTACTGCTCCTTCGCCACCAATCTCGCAAGCTCGGCACGCAGCTCCTCGATCTCCCGCCTCTTGCCCGCTGTCGCGCCCGTCTTTCCAGGAACCTTCCCAGTATGGCGCACGCTGCCGTGGACGCGCCTCAGAAGCGGCTCCAGCCTCCCGCGGAATTCCTCGTAGCAGTCGGGACATCCGAGGAACCCGGTGTTCCGGAACTCTGAGAAGTCCAGGCCGCAACTCCGGCAGCGGCTTGTCACGCCGCCCGGTATGGTGAGCGGCGCCGTGAAGCCGGGGTCATATTGGAGCAGCCCTGCGAGAAGGCTTGGAAACGAGAACTTGGGCTCGGAGAAGAAGTCGAGCTCGCCCTTCTCACGCGCGCACTGCTCACAAAGGTGCGACTCGGTCTTCACACCGTTGATTATCTTGGTTAGGTGAACGTTCGCGGGTCTCTTTCCGCATTCGTCGCATACCATCGCTCACACCCCCCACATTCCGTATGTGTCTATGTGTCTAAGTATGGCGCCACGAGTTTCTCGCGTGGCTCTCGTCATCTCTTCGCCATCTCTCGCGCCATTCCCGCACAACGCCCGCGGCCCCAAGTAAGGTTGCGTCGACGAAGCTACGTCCATCGACGGACTGTTCCCGTCACGTGCAGGGTCGCCCGTGCCGCATCCAGGGACAGCGCCTCAACCGGGAAGCGCTCCGCCAGAATCCCGCCCGCACCGCAAGCGGCTGGATTCTGACACACCTCGTGCAACGACCGGCAGCCCCGCCCGAAAGCCGGGAGCATTTCCCCGCCGTGACTTACGGGCGTGCTCACACCTTACTCGCGCAGCAACGACATCACCATGGCTCTCAGAAGGCTCGCCCGTACCATACCGCGGTAGCTCGGGTGCAGCCTTCCCGTCTCACGCTCGATGACGGCCTTCACAAATGCGCGATCGCCCTCATCGAGCAGCCCCTCGTCCTCGAGCCGGAGCAGCAGCGCGTCAGCCCGCCTCTCCGTGATCTCGTCCCCAATCTCCGCCTCAATGAGAGACCTCAGGTCTTGGCTCGGTCGAAAGGACAGCCGGACTATGCGGATGTAACCGCCACCCCCTCTGCGGGTCTCCACGATGTAACCCCTATCAGGCGTAAACCTCGTCGTCAGCACGTAGTTGATCTGTGAAGGCACGCATTTGAACATCTCCGCAAGCTCGCGCCTTTGCAGCTCTATCATGCCCTGCTCGGCGTTTTCGAGGAGCCGTTTCAGGTAGCTCTCAATGTAGTCTGCGAGGTTGCCCACGGATTTCCCTTCCCGATGTCCTGCGATATCGCGGCATCTACGATTTGGTATTGCCAGGAACCACTTTGACCTTTCCTGACCTTTCGACCATATTATAGCACCAAGCCTTCTAAAAGATGCATCATGGAATAACCGGCGCGATGCGCCGTGTGCGGCCGCGATCGCCGGACTCGCGGGGCGAGCTTGCACTTTCACTATATATCGCGCCACTGTTCGCTCGCGCGCGTCAACACGCCCACAGACAATATGGAGGCGCGGGTCGCCGCAAGGCGACCCATGGCCTTGCTCGACTCCGCTCGCACGGCAGGGGGGTGGCAAGACGTTCCCTGACCCAGACGTGCTATGTGGGCTGCCCATACAGCACCCTGCGCTCGTGAGCAAGGAGCCACCCTTTCAAGACAAGGCCCCCGCCGAACCCCACGAGCGATCCGCCTTTCCCGATCACCCGGTGGCAGGGGATGATTATGGGAAGTGGGTTGGCCGCGAGAGCTCTGCCAACCGCCCTCGCCGCAAGCGGTTGACCTATGGCGGCCGCAACTTCACCGTAAGAGGCCGTGCCGCCAAACGGGATCCTTCTAGTCTCTTCCAGGACCTGCCTGGTGAACGCGCTCCCGGCGACCTTGACCCGGCAGTCGAAGGCCGTCCGGGAACCCTGAAAGTACTCTTCGAGCTGCCGATGAAACTCGCCATTCTCGTCGCTTGAGCAAACGAGGTCCGCGCCGGGGAACCGGAGCGCCAGCCATGCCAGGAACCCGTTCTCGCCTTCGGCCGGGAGGCTCACCTTCACCAGACCCCCTGAGGTCGAGGCAAGCCGGAGAGTCCCGACGGGGGACTCCAATGCGGAGAGGAAAACCCGGTCCACGTGCCCGTATGCCGACAGTGAAACAGCCACCGCCAAAAGACCTCCTCGGGACACCCGTTATGCCTCTAAGTGGGGAGCCGAAAACGCTTCTGATTATTGGGCCGGGGGTTGCTAGTGTTGCCCTCGCGGACGGCGCACCAAGCGGGGTCTCTTCGCAAAACCCGGCGCGTCAGGCCAATGGCCAGGTCTCGACACCTCTCGCGCAATCACCGGCAACCCGGCAGCTGCTGGAAATAAGGCAAAGACTAACGCACCTTCACTCAGTCAAAGGATCGTCATAGCAGGACTTCACGCAACGCCTCTTCGTCGCGAATGACGAGTCGTCTCCCGCGATCGACCGTCACGAGCCCAGCTTCCCCAAGCTCGGCGAGGACCCTTGTAACCGTCTCCCGCGTCACGCCGGCGTAATTCGCAAGCTCCTGGTGGGTCAGCTTCACCTTGAGACGCAGGCCGCAGGCCACCCTCTCGCCATGGGCTTCCGCAAGCTGAAGCAGTGCCTCGACAACCTTCCCGCGCGCGTCCCGGAATGCGAGGCGTTCTAGGTCGTCGTTCGTCCTGCGCAATCGCTCCACGAGGGCGAGCGCTACGTCGGCCGCGAGTCCGGGCGTGGTTTTCAGGAGGGCGAGAAACGGCTCGCGGTCGATGATGAGCACCTCGCAGTCGGATAGAGCCTGGGCAGACGCCGACCTCGGAGCGCCGTCGAAGACGCTCATCTCGCCGAAGAAATCCCCGGCCTCCAGGATGGCAAGGGTCTTCTCGCGTCCGTCTTCGGAGACTTTGTGGATTTTGACTTGCCCTTCGGCGATGATCAAAAGAAAACCGCCAGGGTCGCCCTCGAGGAAGATGTGGCTACCGCGCCCGTAACGCCGCTTGCACGCGATCCCCGAGAGTTTCTCGAGGCTCGCGTGGTCCAGGCGGCTGAAAAGCGGTACAGTCCTGAGGATCTGCTCGGGCTCAGGGTTCTGTCTCAGCTCACACCACCCCCGGTCGGAGCCAATGCGTCTCCCATCAATCGAGCCTTCTCTCAAGCAGTCACACTTTACCCCTTGCCCCCGCCGCCGGGACGGTCATCCGGAGGACCCGGAGCCTTTCCGTTGTGAACGTCTTGCTTGCCACCCTTCTTGTCACCACTGTCGTACCCACTGTCCCCATCGCTGCCGGTCTGTCCCTTGAGCCTGCCCCGTCTCTCCGCCCACGCCCGCTTTTCGTCATCGCCCATGGGCCCCGGCTCCTCGGGAGCCTGGCCTCGTCTCACCCGGGTAGCGTACCCCTCTGGAACCAGAACCGCTTGCCCCGCTCCGAGCACCTCCACCACTCCCGACTCGACGGAGACAGTGGTTGCGTATTCGTCGCTCACCCAGACAGTGAAATGCGTACCTCGGACGCCCACCACCGCGCTAGGAGTCTCCACGCGAAAGTCAGTCCCGCCGGGCGCAACCGGCTGTATTCTTGCCCACAGCCTGCCGATGAACAGGCGCACGTACAGGAGCGAGTCGAACTGAACCTCGCAGCCAGGACCGAGCGTGACAGAGCCGCCGTCAACGAGGTCGATGACGGCCCAGGAGTCAGGCCCGCACTTCAGCCGGTCGCCGCCGTAGATCAGGCCCCCTGCCCTTGTTTCGACCCACTCTGCAGATCTTGCGGGAAGACGCGTGCACGTTCCCTCAACCGTCGCAACCGTCGCGATCACGCCTGTGGCGACGGGCTGCGCCCATGCTCCGCCACCGCGTCCGTGTCCGCCGGGCATGACGCAGAGCACGACATAGAGAATCATGATCGCAAGCAACGCGAGATACGAGCGAACCCGACGCCTCCGGCGCACAAGGCGCGCAAAGAGGCTCGGCTGTGTGCCAGGACTGCTGCGCTGCGCCATATTCCTTCACCTTGCCTCCCGGCCCCTCCTACACCAGGCGCGGCGCGAGCGCCGCGGGCAGAGGAGATGAGCACAAGCTCCCATTTCTAGTTTACCTGGTGTGCGCGGCGTTTCGGTGACGGCCGTCACAGAACAGGCCCAGATACCACCATTCTCGCTCGAACGCGTCAGAAGAGCTCATACACTTCCACAGGCAACGACCTGCCCTTCACCTCGACCGACCCCACCCTGCGGGCCTCGACCAGGCCCTGTATGGCCTGGTAAGTCCGGCCGCACACAAGCACTTGGCCCGGGCCGGCCATGCCTTCGAGCCGCGCTGCAATGTTCACAACGTCGCCGATGGCCGTGTAGTCCATGCGCGCAAGGGTCCCGATGTTGCCGACCAGTGCCTCTCCCGAGGCCATCCCCACGCCCACGCTGAGTTTGACGTCGTTGACCCCGGCGCCGCCAGCGTCGTGGGCGGCCGCGACACCGCCGCCGGTGGGCCCCCACCCACAGGTCCTGCTGATAGCAAGCGCAGCCCTAGCCGCCCGGAGAGCGTGGTCCTCCCGTGGAACCGGCGCGCCGAACACGGCCATGACACCATCCCCTGTGAATTTGTCGAGCATGCCGCCTTCTCTGAAGACGGCCTCCACCATCATTGAGAGGCAGGCGTTCAGCACTTCCACGACATGCTCGGGGTCCCTTCCCTCGGCGAACGACGTGAAGCCCCGGATGTCCGCGAACATGACAGTGACGTCGAGCCGCCTCCCTCCGAGGGCGACTCTCCCAGGGGCTTTGAGGACCTCCTCGACCACGGCTGGTGATAGATACCGTCCGAGCGTCGTCCTCGTCCTGTCCCGCTCGGCTTCGGTGCGCGCATACGAGACTACGATGTGGCGCGCCAACACGACGGCAAGGACCACCATGACCGGCACGGGGTTGGCCCAGATGCTCGCCCGTGCGAAAAGGGTCAAGCTAAGGCAGGCAATGCAGGCCACTGCCAGGAAGGCTGCAACGCAGGCCGCCCGCGGCCGAAGCCTCGCCAGCCCTAACGCGGCCGCGACTGAAAACGCGAGGAGCAGTGCGCACGCGAGCCACCTCGCAGGCTCACGCACGATGAGCCCGTCGAGGAGCGCCTGCACCACATTGGCGTGTATCTCCACCCCAGCAACCGGGCTTCCTGCCGTGGCAAGGGGCGTGAAGTAGAAGTCATGAAGGCCATGTGCGGTTACGCCCACAAGCACGATCTTGCCCGCGAACTCGCCCGGCGGGAACTCGCCGCTGATCACCTTGTAGTAGGGAAGCGTCTCGAACTTCGGGCCCACGGGTGACCCAGAGGAGTACCGAATGAGCACGCGGCCCGTGGAATCCATTGGCACCCTCAGCTCGCCCAGCCGAAGCCCGCCGTCCTCAAGCGAAACAGCCGAACGCGGAAGCCCCAGGAATACCCTGACAACCTCCACGTCCATCGAGTAGCGCGGCGTCCCCCCGTCCAACACGACGGGAACGTGACGGCGCAGCACCCCGTCCGCGTCCGGCACCGCGACAACGCTACCACTTACGGACGCGCGCTCAAGCGCCGGATACGGCGGTTTCCTGGCACCGGCCACATAGAAGACGTGGGACCCGCGCGGAAGCACCTTGTTCTCCGCGTAGAAGGGGAAAACGACTAAACCTGAGGCCGCGGCGGCCCTAGCGAGGGCGTTATCGGCCGCGGCATCGCCGGACGCGTCAGGCATCATCACGTCGAACCCTATGACGCCTGCCTTCTCGCGGGTGAGAATCTCAATGAGCCTAGCGTGGTAAGACCTCGGCCACGGCCACGGTCCGAGGTGCGCAAGAGAATCGTCGTCGATGCCCACGATGACGATGCGCCGCGTCGGAAACGGCCCGGGTGCCATTCTGTGGCACAGATCGTACGCGGCAAGCCCGGCGCGCTCGCCCGCACCTGTGCCGTCCAGGCAGATGACCGCCACCGCTATGAGGAGCCCGGCCACTATCGTCTTGAATTCGCGGGTCTTGCCGTGGGGCCCGCTGCCAGCTTCGCGGCGTGCAAACGTGCGTTTCATGTGTCTATTCTTCTACAACGCTGCCCTGCGGTCCTCCACCATGGGGCATTTCACACCGGGCCGGCACCTCCTGCCCAGACGGACGCGCGCCCGTCTGGGCAAGGGTGCGTTGGTCCTCGGCCCTGTTTCGGCAGTTTATCGGATTGACGGGCTTGCATTCGGATGCGGCGCCCCGGGCGGGCGCCTCGCAAAACCCAGCCCCGGCCCGGGCGGCCAGTGGCCGGTTTTGGCACCCATCGTGCAATCGCATGCGACCCTTGCCGAGAGCCGGGACCGTCTTCGCAACCCCACCACCTACACGCGAATGAAACTCTCAACGGTGGTGACAAACACTATGGCCCCTCCCGCCTCCACCTGCACCGGGAGTCCGCCGAACGGCATCTGACCCGTCCCAGGCGTGAACTGAGGGGCCGCCTCGATTCGCCTCGGGCAACATTTCGTGATAACGCTGATAACCTCCTGGACCCTGTGGTCTTCCACGCCTATCAAGAACGTGGTGTTGCCTTCGCGCAGGAATCCACCTGTCGACGCCAGCCGAGTCGCGCCTATGTGCCTTTCCGCAAAGGCGTCGAGCAGAGCCGAGGCATCGCTGTCCTTCACGATGGCGAAGACCAGCTTCATTCCCCTCACCCCTCCTTCGAGATGGCCACGCGCCTGCGGCGGACCCATTGTACGGGCGGTATCACGCGAGCCGGCCGATCCATGATTCTGGAAAGAAGCAGCAGCGATACCAGGCGGACACACGTGCCCGCGTAGAACGTGAGCTGAATCCCGAACATCCGGTAGAACGCGTCGCCGAGGAACGGCGCAACGAAGGTCGCCACGTTTATCAACATGTTGAAGACCGCGACCGCGCTTGCGCTTCTGCCGGGTTTGGCGTACGCAAGAGCTAGATTGAACACGGCAAGGTTGATGCCGCCCATGCAGAACCCCGATATGAGCTGCATCCCATAAAGGTACGACACCGACCGCGAAAGCATGTAGGCCGCGGGGAAGAGCGCCATCCCCGCCATGCAGATGAGCAGGACGATCCTGTTGCCCCGGCGGGACACGACTTTTCCCCAGTATACTGAGCCCACGACCGTGGCGATCCCCGCGAGCGTCGCAAACGCACCGATCGTGGCATTGGAAAGGGACAGGACTTCGACGTGGTATATGGGCCACATCGCGGCAGTGAACCCGAACCCGAACCAAAGCATGAAGCAGCTCAGTGAGAAGAATTTGAACTTGTGGCCGTATTCCTTATCGGTGAGAAGGTCCCTTACTCTGGATATGAGGCCTTGGCTCGCTTCCTGCCCCGGCTTCTCGGGCGGAGCCACCTCCCGCATCCTCGACATGAAAGCAATCCCGAGGCCACCGAAGCACGCGGCGGTCATGAAGAGCAGCAGGTAGTTGGCCGGGAAATCCACACTATCCAAGAGATATCCGGCCGCAAGCGTCCCGAGAACGCTCGTGAGCCCGATGTACATGTTCCTGAGCCCGAACACCTCGCCCCGTCGGTTCTCGGGAAACATGTCGCCAACCATCGCGGTCCAGGCCACACCGGAGATGGCACCGGGCACCGACATCAAAGTGACTATGGCCACGAGCACGGCAGCTTTGCCCGTCTGGAGCACGGGCAGAAACGGGACAAGGGCCAGGGCAACGTAAAGCAGCCTGTGTAAACCCGCCCACAGGAGAACCACCGGGAGACGAGCCTTACGCCTTTCAACCAGGCTTGCAGCGGGAAGGAAGACCAGCGCGTTGGCGAGTGCCGGGACGGCCGTGAGCAGGGCCACAAGCAGGCTCGATGCCCCCAGGGCGATGGCGTAGACTCCAAGGAAGGGGTTGACGAGGCCGAAGGCAGTGTTGGTCGCCATTCCCTCAAGGGTCGTGTATATGAAATTGTGGCGTATCGTGCTTGTGGGCCTCGCCGGACGCCCGAGCGTCCGCCGGCGCGACCTTAGCCGCACCGTGCGCAAACGCCCGCTTGCCTCCTGCCGCTCGCCTGTTGCGGCAGGCCCGCTGAATGTGAGGCCTTTATCAATGGACATGACGACTTACACCTTCAACCAGGAGATTTCCTTCTTCCATCGCCATTGCTCCGGCGCGTTCCGCCGTGCAGATAACTCGCGGCGACCGCCACGGCCCCGACCAGGAGCGTCAGATAGTAGGTGAGGCCTCTCCAAAGAAGCACGAAGACGCCAAGGAGTCTGAACGGCACTATCGCCCCGAAGAGCACCGCCAAGCTTGCTTCGGCTGCCCCGCTAGACCCCGGCGTCGGCGCATATGCGGCGGCAAGGTAGAATATGCCGGCGATGCCCATGGTTTGGGCGAAGGGCGGGTCAACGCCAAGGCCACGAAGGAGGAGCACCGGGATGAAGAACGCCATTGCCCAGCTGAGAAGGCTCAGCGCCGAAACGGCCACGAGCGCAGGTCTGCGCTCCCGGACGAACGTCCTAGAAGCGGCCCGAAAGCCGGCAACCTCTGCCTTCAGCTTCTCGAGGAATGAATCTGCCGCATGGGCCGGGATGATCTTGCTGACGCGTCTATTGCGGAGGACACGCCGCAGGACCGCCCCCACAGATTCCGGATAAAGGGCAAAGAACCCTATCAGCGCCAGGACGAGGACATAGAGAACCAGTCCGACAAAGAGCGCAGCCTCAAGCCGCCCGGGAAGGTCCCAAGACCTGCGCCCCACGATGTACCACACTGGAAAGACGAGCGCCAGGCCAAGCCTCGCAAGGGAGCTCACTATCGTTTTGACCGCCACAACCGCGGTGGATTCGCCTGCTCCGATGCCCTGCCGGTGGAGCAGGTACACCTGGAGCGGCTCCCCTCCCGTGTCAAACGGTGTGACGCACGCAACGAACGCCCCTGCAAGAGCTATCCGCAGGGCGCTCATGAACCCGAGTCTGCCCCCGAGCGCCCTTACGAGCATTTCTATGCGCACGGCCTCAAGGACCCATCCGGCCGCTACCAGCGAACCTGCAACGCCTAGGGACACGGGATCCACGCGGAAGAGGCTCGCCCATCCCTCGCGGCCTCCCGTGAGACGCATGATGACGAAAATGGCGAACGCGCTGGCGAGGACCGCGCCAGCGGCCCCGCGGACGAGGCTTTTCGTGCTTCTGGGTGTTTTCGGCTCAGCCACGTCGGTCCGCCCTTCATCCACGTATAGTCGAGGACGAGATCTCTTCACGCGACGGCGTAAAGCTGCCGATCCGAAGTCCCGGACACCTAGCGCGGAGTTCTTCGACGAAAGCGTCGATCCCGAGCACACGCCCCCTGGGGCCGGGGAGCGTTGCCGTCAGCACGTCGGGGTCGATGTTCAGGTTGCGAAGCTGTACCATGTCTACGTGGACGTTCTCAACCAGAGCACACAAGGCGTCCAGCTCCTCCTCCCGGTCGGTCAGGCCGGGAAACACGAGGAGGTTCAAAGACACGAAAACCCCTCTCTCCTTCGCGATGGCAAGCGACCTTCGGACGTCGTCCAGCCCGTACCCGCACGGGCGGTGGTACGCGTTGTATATCTCGTGCCTCGCGCTGATGATGCTCACCCTCATGCTGTCGAGACCCGCCGCGCAGACTTTGTCGACGGCGTCCACGAGGCCCGCGTTGGTATTCGCGTTTATGAGGCCTCTATCCTGCACCTCCGCCCTCATCCGCATGATGGACCGGGCAATGAGGTCGGCCTGAAGCAGGGGCTCGCCTTCACATCCCTGTCCGAAGCTTACGATGGCGTGTGGCGCTTCACGAAGGTGTGGCAAGCCTATCTCGACTATCTCGTCAAGCGTAGGAACGAAGTCGATGCGACTCTGCGGGGAAGGGCAGCATCCCGCGGGCTGTAGCGAGATACACCCCAGGCACGACGCCGTGCACGCCGGCGATACGGGGATCCCCGCCTCCCACCGGCGGTAGAAGACGTTCTGCGCCGTGAAGCATCGATATTCCGTCGAACACTTCGCGAGCTGGCGCAGGATCCTATTGGTTGGATGCTCCTTCAACATCGCCTCTATGAGCGACGGCAGCTCAGGGGCGTTGTAATTCGCAGGGTGCCACCTGAAGGGCTCGTCGGTCCTCAGTGCGGCGACGTACGGCCTCCCTTGTTTCATTCCCACCGCGGTATATCCGTAAAGAGGAAGGGCTCGCATTTCGCGGCGCCGGTCGACCACATATGCCGGAAGGAGGGTTCGCGTGAACCCGGCTGGTAGGAGCGCCCCCACCGCCCACCCTGGTGCCTCCGTTTCGCGCCGCCCCCGCCTATCGGTCTCTAGCCATATGGCGAGTGCGTCGCCGTCGCCCGGCCTCATGCCGACAGCCTGGCGCCCGGGAAGCATCACGAGAGAGGAGCCGCGAGGGAGGGGGATCATGTCGCCCTCCCGGACCTCCCATATCTCGTCCCAGGAGCGACCGAAAGCCGCCAGGCTTCCTTCCTCAAACATGGCGCCGTGATCGTCCGCGTACAAAGCCCGAATCATTAGTGCACGTCCTCGGCCTTCGCCCAAGCGACCGAGCTGCACTCCCACCAGACAGCGCGGTCACCAGGCTGATCTCGCGGAACAATTATACCTTCCCGGCGCACTCCCCGCAAGGAGCTCGTGTCGATACGTCTGAATCGTGTCTATTCGTTATATCAGCGCGAATATGGGACATCCACGCCGTCCCAGGAATTCTGCGGAAGGAATTCGACCCACGTCATCGAATACTATCGAGAGGTGAGGCAGCTGACGTCACGCCATGCCGCACCGCGCGTTGATTGTGCGGCGCGAGAAGAGCCGCGGAGCACGGGGTTCTGTGGGTGGCTAATCGGTTCTTCATCGATCGTTACCCCAAGCATCTCGGCTTCCCTAAGTATGGTGCCATGAGTGTTCGACTCCTCTGTTTGGAGGCGCCAGGGTTACCGGCGCTTGCGCGACGAGACGGCCGGGATTTGGCGACAAGGCGCGCTGACTTCGGACATTCGCGCCGCAAGCGCGCCGCCCGCCCCAAAGGGGGAGAGTGGACAGCCCTAGGCCGGGCCTCGGCGCTGAACAGCAGCACGAACTTGTGGTGATCTACTTAGGCTGTGACTCGACGCCAGAAGGGAGTGATGGCCTACTGGTTGCGAGATAGCAGTGCGCTTCTACGTGCGGCTTCCACAAGACCGCATTGCACGAGGCAGCTGATGAGGCCTTCGAGTCAAGCGGACGAGAAAGCAAGGAGGTATATTGAATGAGAAGAGTGCTTGTCGTGCTCATGGCGGCGCTTGTGCTTGCAACCATGAGCGTCGGGCTTGTCAGTGCAGCAAAGCCCCTGCCGAAGCTGGTCCTGCTCTCGGGCGACTCCCAGATCGCCAGGCTTTATGCCCAGGGCGTGCAGGAAATGATTCGTAAGAACCTCGGTCTCCCCATCGAGATCGAGGCGGTCGACTTCAAGACAAGGCTTCAAAAGATGAGAAACAAGGACTTCCAGATCGTCTTCGCCGGCTGGGGCGCCGACTACGACGATCCCATGACGTTCCTCGACATGTGGGTGACCGACGGCCCCTTCAACGACGTCATGTGGAGCAATCCCAGCTACGATAAGCTTATCGATGTGGCGAAGACCTCTTCCGACGAAGCAGTCCGCATGAAAGCCATGTCCCAGGCGGAGAAGATCCTCATCGGCGAGATGCCCATAGCGCCTCTGTACTGGCCCGCCTGGAACTACGTCGAGCATCCTTACGTCAAGAACGTTATCCGCAAGACCGTGGGCTCCGACTACGAATGGAAGTGGGCCTACACAGAAGGGCGCCCGGGCGGCGACAAGGACCAGTTCCTCCGCCTGAACTTTGGCGAGGAGCCGCCGGATCTCGACCCGGCCACCTCCACGGACCAGGTGTCTTTCTGGGTCATCAACGCGACCTATGAGGGTCTCGCCCGGAAAAACCCGGAGATGAAGGTCCTCCCGGGCTCCGGCCTCGCCGAGAGCTGGACCGTATCGAAGGATCGTAAGGTGTACACCTTCAAGCTCCGCGATGCCAAGTGGAGCGACGGAGTCGCCGTCACTGCGTATGACTTCGAGTATGGCTGGAAGAGGGCCATCGACCCACGCACAGCGTCCCAGTACGCGTACATGATGTATGTGATCAAGAACGCCGAGAAAGTCAATGGCATGGAGGTTCCTGACGACAAGGATCCCAAGAAAGCCGAGAAGAACAAGGCCATCGATGATGCCCTCGCGACGGTGGGAGTCAAGGCGCTCGACGCTAAGACCCTGCGCGTAGAGCTCGAGGCGCCCACTCCGTTCTTCCTCGACCTCATCACGTTCATCACCTACATGCCGAGCCCGAAGCACATGGTAGAGAAGCTCGGCGACGAGTACGCCTCAGAGGTCGACAAGATGGTGGCGTGCGGGCCGTTCAAGGTCTCCAAGTGGCAGCACGAGTACAAGATCATCCTCGAGAAGAACCCGAACTACTGGGATGCCAAGTCAGTCAAGCTGCAGCGCATCGAGGCCGACATGATCAAGGACATCGCCACCCCGCTGAACATGTTCGACGCAGGAGAGCTTGACTTCGTCGGTGTCCCCGGAACCTACATCGACCAGTACAGGAACAAGGGCATGAAGACCATCGCCGAGGCGACCTCATGGTACCTCGAGTTCAACTGCAAGCACGAGATCTTCAAGAACGCGAAGGTTCGCAAGGCGTTCTCCCTCGCCATCGATAGGCAGGCTTACGTCGACTACGTGCTGAAGAACGGCTCGCTGCCGGCGACATCTCTGGTGCCGCCAACGATTCACGGCAAGGACGGAGTATCGTTCCACGATGTATACGTCGGCGACCTGCTGCCTACGAAGGCCGATGTCAAGCTGGCAAAGCAGCTCCTGGCAGAGGGTCTCGCTGAGCTTGGTTACGCCATGCCCTAGTCCCGGGGGTCCGGGAGGAGCCCGGGATAGGTAAGGCCACAAGGCCGGATTCGGCCCGGTTCTCAGGTGTGGAATCTCCTCCCAACAGGCATGTACATCCCCGGGTATTCCCGGCATAGGACTATCGAAAAGCAGGCAGCGAGGCCCTGCGCCAGGAAAGCAGGGCCTCGCTGCCGTATGATGCGGTCACTCGGTCTTTCGGAACAGGCGCACGGCGCGCGTGACCGCGGCAAAGGAGTGGGTGTTTTGGGACGCTACATACTCAGGCGGTTCGGGTTGATGCTTGCCGCGCTTTGGGTGATCGTCACCGCCACCTTCTTTCTCATGCACGCCATCCCGGGCGATCCCTTTCTTGGAGAGAAGGTAACCGAGGCGATCCGCCAGAACATGTTGCGGAAGTACGGCCTCGACAAGCCCCTCTGGGAGCAATACGTGATCTACCTTGGAAACCTGCTGCGCGGGGACTTCGGCACCTCGCTGAAGATGCTTCACCGCTCCGTGAACGACATGATCCGCGATGGGTTCCCGGTCTCGGCGCTTCTAGGCCTTGAGGCGCTGGCGTACGCCGTGACCCTTGGCCTGCTCCTGGGCACCCTCGCCGGGTTCCAGCATAACACATGGGTGGACTACCTTGCGATGTTCGTAGCACTCATAGGCATATCGGTGCCGGGGTTCATCATGGGCAGCCTCATGCAGTACGTAATAGGCCTCAAGCTCGGATGGCTTCCCATAGCCCGATGGGAAGGCTTCAAGTACACCATAATGCCAGCCACTGCCCTTGGGCTCGGCACGCTCGCGGTGGTCGCGAGGATGATGCGCACGAGTGTGCTCGATGTCACAAGCCAAGACTACATCAAGACCGCTAAGGCCAAAGGGCTCTCGCAGCGGGAGATAGTCTTCCGTCACGTGTTGCGGAACGCTATCCTTCCTGTCGTAACCATCCTCGGTCCGCTCACAGCGGGCATCGTAACGGGTAGCTTCGTCATCGAGCAGATCTTCGGCATACCAGGGCTCGGCAAGTATTATGTGCAGAGCATCTTCAACCGGGACTATACCCTTATCCTGGGGACCACCATCTTCTACGCCGTTCTCCTCGTGTTCCTGAACTTCCTGGTTGATGTGGCCTATGGCATCGTAGACCCGAGGATCCGGCTCATGAGGAGCAAGGAGTGATGAGATTGGCATCGGTGCAGGAGATAACACAAGACATGTTCGAACCCCTTCACATCGGCGCGGGGGAAGGGGAAGCGATCACGCGCCCCCCTATAAGCTATTGGCGAGAAGTGGTGAGGCGTTTCAGGCGAAACCGCCTTGCCGTGGTGGGCCTTGTCGTCCTGATAGCCCTTGTGGCGTTCGCGTTCTTAGGGCCGTTTTTTACGCCTTGGGACCCCAGGGAACAGAGCCTCTTTGACACGAACAAGCCTCCGTCCAGAGAGCACTGGTTCGGCACGGATAACCTCGGACGCGACATGTTCGCAAGGCTGTGCTACGGCATCAAGGTCTCGCTTTTCGTTGGGATCATGGCCGCCCTCATCGACCTCGTGGTAGGCGTGATCTACGGCGGGATCTCCGGGTACTTCGGCGGCATAGTGGACGACGTGATGATGAGGATCGTGGACATTCTCTACGGCATCCCCTATATCATCGTCGCCATCCTCCTCCTCGTGGTCATCGGTCCCGGCCTTTGGTCGGTGATCCTGGCCATGACCATAACCGGGTGGGTCGGTATGGCCAGGCTCGTGCGTGGGCAAGTGCTGCAGCTCAAAGAGCAGGAGTTCGTGCTGGCCGCGCGAGCACTCGGAGCAAGCCACCTCGGTATAATCCTTCGGCACCTCATCCCCAACGCCATGGGAGTCATCATCGTTCAGATGACCTTCACTATCCCGAACGCCATATTCGGCGAGGCGTTCTTGAGCTTCATCGGGCTTGGAGTGCCGCTGCCCCTCGCAAGCCTCGGCACAATGGCGAACGACGGGTATCAATACCTTAGGATATACCCCTATCAGCTGATCATCCCGGCGCTCGCCATCATCATGACTATGCTGGGGTTCAACTTCGTGGGCGACGGCTTGCGGGATGCGCTTGACCCGAAACTGCGGAGGTGAGAAGGATGGCTGAGGAAAGGTTGCTCGAAGTCAGAAACCTCAAGGTCTCCTTCTACACCTACGCTGGCAAAGTGCACGCGGTTCGCGGCGTGTCGTTCCACGTTAACAAGGGGGAGACTTTGGCGATAGTCGGCGAGTCCGGCTGCGGAAAGACCGTCTCTGTGCAGTCGGTCATCAAGCTCATCCCCATGCCCCCGGGAAAGATCGAAGGGGGTACAGTGCTTTTCGACGGCAGAGACCTTGCCGCCATGAGCGACCGCGATCTCCAGAGCGTGAGAGGCGCTGAAATCGGCGTGATATTTCAGGACCCCATGACATCTCTGAACCCCACTATGACCGTGGGCAGGCAGATCACAGAAGGGCTCATCAAGCACCAGAGGCTCTCGGCGCAGGAGGCAAGGCGACGCGCTATCGAGATGCTATCGCTCGTCGAGATACCGAACCCGAGCGAGAGGTTCGGCCAGTATCCTCACCAGTTCAGCGGCGGCATGAGACAGCGCGTCATGATCGCGATCGCGCTCTCGTGTAACCCGAAGCTCCTCATAGCAGACGAGCCCACCACGGGCCTAGACGTGACCATCCAGGCCCAGATTCTCGACCTCATGAAGAGCTTGCAGACCAAGCTCAACACGTCCATAATCCTGATAACCCATGACCTCGGCGTGGTTTCCAAGCTGGCAGATAGGATAGTGGTCATGTATGCCGGAAAGGTCGCTGAGGCCGGCACCTCCGAGGACATTTTCTATAACGCTCAGCATCCGTACACCCAGGCGCTTCTAAAGTCCGTGCCGAGGCTCCACGAAGAGACCAAGAGAGAGCTGCTCGCCATACCCGGCACGCCCCCGGACCTTTTCGTCCCGCCCCAGGGATGCGCCTTCGCACCGCGCTGCAGCTATGCGATGAGAGTGTGCGTGGAGCACGAGCCCGGGGACTTCGCGGCGGGCGAGAACCACACTGTGGCCTGCTGGCTCATGGACCCAAGAGCCGCGCGTGTCAGGGAAAGGCACGCCGCCGGCGGGGCGGAGGACTCCGGTGCTAGAGGAGGCGCAAGGTGATGTCTCACGATACGCAGGATACAGTTCTCGAGGTAATAAACCTCAAGAAATACTTCCAGTTCGGCCGCAGGGCGGTGCTCAAGGCTGTGGACGACGTAACCTTCTCGGTGAGGAAGGGCGAGGTGTTCGGCCTCGTGGGTGAGAGCGGCTGCGGGAAGACGACCGCGGGGCGGACGATCGTAGGGCTCTACAGCCCCACCGGCGGCAAGATCCTTTACAAGGGCGAGGATACGAGCACGTTGAAGGGCGCGGAGCTAAAGAGGTTCAAACGCCGGGTCCAGATGATCTTCCAAGACCCATATGCGTCTCTCGATCCTCGGATGACGGTGGGCGACATCATTGGGGAGGCCCTCGACATCCACAGCCTTGCAAGGGGTAAAGAGCGCCTCGCGAGGATACACGAGCTCCTCAGCATTGTGGGGCTCTCGGCCGAGCACGCGAACAGGTTCCCGCACGAGTTCTCGGGCGGTCAGCGCCAGCGCATCGGCATAGCCCGCGCGCTCGCCGTGGACCCGGAGTTCATCGTAGCCGACGAGCCCATTTCCGCACTGGACGTGTCGATCCAAGCGCAGGTCGTGAACTTGCTTTCACGGCTGAGAGAGCAGAGGGGGCTCACATACATTTTCATCGCCCATGACCTTGCCATGGTGAAGCATCTTTCCGACAACGTCGGGGTGATGTACCTCGGCCGGTTGGTCGAGCTGGCCCCCAGCACGGAGCTTTACAAGAACCCGCTTCACCCCTACACCGAGGGTCTGCTCTCGGCGATCCCCATACCGGATCCAAGGCTCGAAAGGGAAAGGAAACGCATCGTTCTCCAGGGCGAGGTCCCAAGCCCTGTCAACCCGCCGAAAGGGTGCCGGTTTCAGACTCGATGCAGGCACGTGAAACCCGTGTGTCGAGAGGAGGACCCGAAGCTGAAGCAGGTCGCCCCAGGGCATTTCACGGCGTGCCACCTCTATTGAGATCGAGGATCGAGGTGGCCCCGATCGGGAAGCATCCACCGCGCGGCCCGGCAGTCGCTAGTCGCCAGTAGCTAGTCGCTGGGCCGCGTTTTGTTCCCGCGATTGCGCCGCGCGCCCGCGCCGTGCCGGACCTGCGAGACCGAGAGCCGCGGGGCCCCGTGCGCCCGCCTGGCCGTGGCTCACTCTCACTGGTTGAGGGCTCTTACGTTCTCGGCGAACGACGACTTCACCACCAGCTGGCGAAACTCCTCGTTGTTCTTGGTGTGGTGAAGCCTTTCCAGCATGAGCTCGGTCATCTCCGCCGTGCCGAGGTTGCCCATGGCGCGGCGCAGCAGGTACATCATATCGAGCTCCTCTTCGGTCAAAAGCAGCTCTTCCTTGCGGGTCCCGGACCTGTTGATGTCGATAGCGGGGAATATGCGTCGTTCCGCGAGCTTTCGGTCCAGATGAAGCTCCATGTTGCCGGTGCCCTTGAACTCCTCGTATATCACGTCATCCATACGGCTGCCGGTCTCTACAAGCGCCGTCGCCAGGATGGTGAGGCTGCCCCCTTCCTCGATGTTCCGCGCAGCGCCGAAGAACCTCTTCGGGCTGCGAAGAGCGTTCGGGTCAAGGCCACCGGATAGCGTGCGCCCGCTCGGAGGCTCCACCAGGTTGTACGCCCGCGCAAGCCGCGTGATGCTATCCATGAGGATCACGACGTCCTTCCCGTGCTCCACCAGCCGCTTCGCGCGCTCGAGCACCATCTCCGCCACGCGTATGTGGTTTTCCGGCGGGAGATCGAACGTCGAGCTCGTCACGAGGCCTTTCACCGACCTCTCCATGTCAGTGACCTCCTCAGGACGCTCGTCGACCAGGAGCACGAGCAGCTCGACCTCCGGGTGATTGGCCGTTATGGCATTTGCGATCTTCTTCAGCACCGTGGTCTTGCCGGCCTTAGGAGGCGATACTATGAGGCCACGCTGCCCTTTGCCGAGCGGCGCGATGAGGTCGATCATGCGAGTGGTGATCTCCTTCGAGGTGGTCTCCAAACGCAGCCTGTTGTTGGGGTATATCGGCGTGAGGTCCTCAAAAAAGAGCCTCTTGGTAGCCATCTCAGGGTCCGTGCCGTTCACGGCCTCGACCCGCAGCAAGGCGAAGTACTTCTCGCTCTCCTTAGGCGGCCTCACCTGGCCTGATATCATATCGCCCGTGCGTAGGGCGAACCGCCTGATCTGAGAAGGGGACACGTAAATGTCGTCAGGACTCGGATTGAGGCCCGCCACCCTGAGAAAGCCGAAACCCTCCGCCATTATCTCGAGTATGCCTTCGGCGAAGATGAGGCCCTCCTTTTCGGCCCGCATCTTCAGGATTTCGAAGATCAATTCCTTCTTCCTCAGTTTCGTCGGGCTCGCGATCCCGAGGTCTCTGGCGATCTCGTAGAGCTCATGGATGGTTTTTGCCTCCAGGTCGCTTATGTTCATAGGCTCATCAGGAACACCCTGTCCGTTTCGCGCCATCTAGCTACCCAGTCCTTTCATTCTGAATTCTGTTGTGGTTCGTTCTCGGTTCTCCCGCCGGGCAAGCCGGACGCTATTCCGCCTTGAGATCGCGCCACGCCACGCCACGGGAGACACCCATGTTAACGTCGCACGACAGGGAACTTACAGCGGGGTACAATTGGAAAACCATGCGAAAAGGTTGATAGCATCAACACTATGGTGCCTGGGACAACACGCAGCGTCAATGAAGGCCTGGTCACACACCGGTATTATAGCATTGCCAGGAGAACTCCGTAAAATCCGGGCATACCCCTTGAGATATATCGAGACATCGGGGCACCCACCCCTCGACGAACACCGGGCAAAAAGGCTCAGACAAGCCACGCGGGGGATAGAATCGTGGACCCTCACCCTCCCTGCCAATTCGCCACGGAAACGGGAATTCCTTCCGCCTTGTCCCGGCGCACTCGCTCCCTTCTCACCGGGCCGCGTTGTGCCCAGCAGCCGCCCTCTCAAGGGCCGCAGCTAAAAAGGACTTGAACAGCGGGTGCGGACGATTCGGCCTGGACTTGAACTCCGGGTGGAATTGAGTAGCCACAAACCATGGGTGATCCTTGGCCTCAACTATCTCGACCAGGCGCCCATCCGGAGAGAGCCCTGTGGCTTGTAGCCCAGCCCTCTGAAGAACGTCGATGTATTCGTTGTTCACCTCGAACCTGTGCCGATGCCTTTCATGCACCAGCTCTTCCCCGTAGGCGGCTCTCGCTATAGAGCCCGGCACGAGCCGGCACGGGTACGCCCCAAGCCTCATCGTGCCGCCCATCCCTTCGATTTCCTTTTGCTCCGGCAGCAGATCTATTACCGCGTGAGGCGTATCGGGATCGAACTCAGAGCTGTGAGCCCTTTCAAGCCCGCACACAGCGCGTGCGAATTCAATGACCGCGCAGTGAAGGCCAAGGCACAGGCCGAAGTAAGGCACTTTATTCTCCCTCGCATAGGCCGCCGCGAGGATCTTTCCTTCAACGCCCCTGCACCCAAACCCGCCCGGGACCAGAATCCCGTCGGCCAGCTCGAGCTCTCTTTTCACGTTTTCAGCGTCAAGATGCTCTGAGTTAACCCACACCACTTTCACTTCGGCGTCGTACGCGATCCCGGCGTGGCGGAGCGCCTCCACCACACTTAGATATGCATCCGGGAGGCTCACGTACTTGCCGACGATGGCTATGGTCACCTGACGCCTCGGATGCAAGAATCTGTGTACCATCTCACGCCATTCCGCAAGGTCGGACCGACCTGCCACCGCCCCCAGGTTGAGTCTGTCGATGACGATATCATCGAGCCCCTCCCGCTCGAAAATCAGTGGAACCTCGTAGATCGTTGCAGCATCCACATCCGGGATCACAGCCCGTTTATCGATGTCGCAAAACAGCGCTATCTTTGACTTGATATCGTCTGAGAGCGGCCGCTCCGACCGGCACACGATCACGTCGGGCTGAATGCCTATGCTCCGCAGCTCTTTCACGCTGTGCTGCGTGGGCTTGGTCTTGAGCTCCCCCACAGCGCCGATGTACGGCACCAACGTGACATGGATGTACATCACGTTCTCGCGTCCGAGGTCGCTTCTAAGCTGTCTTATGGCTTCCAGGAAGGGCAGGCCCTCGATGTCACCCACTGTCCCCCCTACCTCGACAAGCACCACGTCCGCGCCGGATTCGTTCCCTACCCGTGTTATCCTGGACTTGATCTCGTTTGTGATGTGTGGGATGACCTGCACAGTCCCGCCGAGGAAATCGCCTCTCCGCTCGCGGCTTATCACGGACCAGTAGATCATGCCGGTCGTGACGTTATTCAGCCTGCCAAGGTCCACGTCGATGAACCTTTCATAGTGGCCGAGGTCAAGGTCGGTCTCCGCGCCGTCGTCCGTTACGAAGACCTCACCGTGCTGGTATGGGCTCATTGTACCCGGATCGACGTTGATGTACGGATCCAGCTTTATCGCTGTCACCTTAAGACCTCTGCTTTTGAGAAGCCGACCGATGGAAGCAGCCGTGACCCCCTTGCCAAGGCCTGACACAACTCCACCCGTTACGAACACGTACTTTGCCAAGTCCCTTGCTCCCTTCCACGTCCGGACCGTTCCCTACTTGTAGTTCAGCACGTACACCGTGGTGCTCTGCGGCAGCGACCCCGCGCGAAGCGCGATCTGGTTCGAGCCCACCCTTACCACATTGTGAAAGCCCGCGAGGAACCCGTCGACACCTGCGATCGGGAGGCCGACAGCAGCCGTCTTGTAATGCATCGGGATGACCACCTTAGGGGATATCGCCTCGACAATCCGCGCGGCGCCAGCGGCGTCCACGGTGTAAGTGCCCCCCACCGGCACCAGCAAAACGTCCACCTTGCCAAGCTCGTCCAACTGCTGTCTGGAAAGATCGTGACCAATGTCGCCCATGTGGGCTATCCTGATACCATCGATCTCAATCACGAATATGGTGTTCGGACCCCGCTTGGCCCCCCGCTCGGTGTCATGGAAGCTCGCCACAGGGTAAACCTTGATGCCGGCCCCTTCATACCTGCCCTTTCCCTTCAACACTACCGGGTTTCCGCGCGCGGCCGACACGTTGTTGTGATCAAAGTGGTCGTGGCTCGAGGTCACGACATCCGCTTCAACCTGCGGCACGGGATATCCGACGGTCGCGTCAAAGGGATCGGTCAACACCTTGACGCCTGTCGACGATGTAATGAGGAAGCACGCGTGCCCGTACCACCTGACCGTGACCTGCCCGCCCGAGGCGGCCTTTACAACATCGCTTAGGACACACCCCGCAGCGAGAACCACCGCACTAGCAAGCATGGCCTTCGCAATCACAAGGACACCCCCCGCTATTTCGAGTTGGCATCGTGCCCCGGGTCTTCGCCGGCCAGCACCCCGTACTTGTCGAGAAGCGCCCGCGTGGCGCGGTTGCTCGCGAAAGCGACCAGGCCCATGTAAAGCAGGCTGAACGCCGGGGCGATGATCACACACAGGACGGTAACAGCCATCTCGAAGACCACAACCAGAAGCGAATAGAAAGGGTTCGCAAGCGCGAGAAGCGCAGCTCTCTTGAAAGCTTTCCGGAACCCGGTGTCCTGCTGGACCGCGATAGGTAGGAGGTAAGGTGTCATCATGGCGAGGAAGAGGAGCGCATACAGCCATAAGCCGCCCACGACCTTAAACAGGGTGCCCGGCCGCGAGACGAACCAGAGCACGTCCACCACGACCACGACAAAGAGCCCTACGTGCGCCCCAACGATGGCCAGCGACCGCCATGAAAACCTCTTCAGGCCCTCGAGGAAATCACGGGGCGCGACGTCCTGTCCGTCCATGATAAGCGCTATCACGTGAAAGGCCGCCCCTTGTGGCGGGGCGGCAAGAACCACCAGCGCTGGCACGATAACAACGAGGGACTTCACGAATAAGCTCAAGAAGAGCGCGCCGCACGCGAACCACCCGAACCACGCAAGGCTCACGAGCACCACGGTGCCGAGGTACCCATAGGCATCCTTAACAGACGCCCCTACCACGGCACCTGCCCTCACTACCTCGTCTTTCGGTCCTGACATCGCGACCTCCTGTTGCGGCACACCACACGCTCACATTTTCTCCGGCGCGGAAATGCCCAGGATGCCGAGGCAGTTCCGTAGAACAATGCCAACCGCTCCGGAAAGCGCGAGCCTTGCGGCTGTCAGGCCGGCGTCGTCACTCATCACCCTGCAACTATTGTAGAATGAATGGAACAATCCTGCAAGGTCCAGAGCGTACTTTGCGAGCCTGTTCGGTGCGCGCTCCGCCGCGCTTGTGACGACCTCATCCGGGTAAGCCGCAATCTTGCGGGCGATATCTAGCTCTATCTCCTCCTCCAGGCGGGAGAGGTCCGTCTCCGACGCGCTCTCGCTCTCCCACTTGACCCCGTTTTCATCGGCCTGCCTGAATATGCTGCAGATCCGCGCATGGGCGTACTGGACGTAGTACACGGGGTTCTCCTGTGATTGTCTCTTGGCGAGCTCGAGGTCGAAATCGAGATGGCTTTCGATGTTGCGCATAAGCATGAAATAGCGCGCTGCGTCCCGCCCCACCTCGTCAACGAGCTCGTCCATGGTCACGAACTCGCCCGCGCGTTTCGACATCTTCACGCGTTCGCCGCCCGACAGAATGGACAGGAACTGCAGGAGCAGCACTTCAAGGCGCTCGCCGGGGTACCCGAGAGCCTGGATGCCCGCCCGGGTCGGCACTACATGCCCGTGATGGTCGGGCCCCCAGATGTCGATGACCAGATCGAAGCCTCGGTCGAGCTTGTTCTTGTGGTAAGCTATGTCGCCGGCAAGATAGGTGTACTCGCCGTCCTTCTTCACAAGCACCCTGTCTTTATCGTCACCGAACTTCGTGCTACAGAGCCACACCGCGCCGTCTTTCTCGTACACCATGCCCCTCTCTCGGAGAATCCTCAGCATCTCCTGGTGAGCACCGCCCTCGACCAGCTTGCGCTCGCTGAACCACACATCGAAGTCCACGCCGAACCGGGAAAGCGACCGCTTCTGGCTTTCGAGCATCCTCGAGAGCGCGAATTCCCGGAAGAACCGCGTCCGCTCTACAGGGGTCATCGCCTTCAGCGTCTCGCCGTGCTCAGCGGCGGCCTCGCGCGCAATGTCTATGATGTACGAGCCCTGGTAGCACTTCTCGGGAAAGTCCACGTGCTCCCCCTGAAGCTGCCTGTACCTCAGCTCGACGGACTCTCCAAGCACGGCCACCTGGTTTCCGGCGTCATTGATATAGTACTCGGTGCTCACGTCATACCCCACGGCCTTCAGGACATTCGCGAGAGCGGCACCCACCGCTGCCGCGCGGGCGTTCACGACGTTCATCGGGCCGGTCGGGTTGGCGCTCACGAACTCAACCTGCACGCGCTTGCCAGCTCCCACATGGCTTGTCCCATAGGCGGAACCCGCGGCATGCACGGCCCGGATCGCGTCCTCGAGCCACGCCCGGGAGAGGAAGAAATTGATGAAGCCCGGCCCGGCCACCTCGGCCTGGCGTACATAGCGGGTCTCGCGGAGGAGCGGCCTCAGCGACGCCTCTATCACCTCGGCGATGTGCCTTGGCGGCTGCCCGAGCCGCTTCGCGAGAACCATCGCCACGGTGGTGGCGAAATCGCCGTGGGATTTGTCACGCGCGAGTTCCACGGGGACCTCGATCGCACTACATTCCCCCACCTTAGTCGCAAGCTCGCTCGAAGCGATGGCCCTTACTACGACAGCCCGAATCTCCCGTCTCACATCCTCCGCCACGTTGGACAACAACGCAGAACCCCTCCCACGATGCCCGGGCCACCACGCCCCTGTCCGGGGACGGGGAGGCCCGCGCCCTTTCCGATCCCAGTCCGCCGCCAATCGCCGGCGCCCTGCGCCTACGGCGGTTTTGGCCCACCTAGTTTGGTATTATAGCACAGATGCACTGAGCGCGGCAGCCATCTCGTCCTCCTTCTCGAACGGCCCGACCGCGGCAAGATGGAGGTTCTCCTTCTTGAAGAGGTCGCGTGCGACCTCGGCAATATCGTCGGCCGTTACGGCTTCGACCCTTGCAAGCACCTCGTCTACCGGCATGATCTTGCCGGTGAGGACCACGTGCTCGCCGTTGCGGAGAGCGAGATTGAGCGTGTCTTCGAGCCGAAGAGCGAGCGAGCCCTTGTAGAAATCCTTCGCCTTGCGCAGCTCATCGTCGCCCACCCTCTCATCGCGCATCCGCGCGAGCTGCTCAAGGATCACCCGGACCGTGTCGGCTCCCCTGCCTGGGTCGACGCCAGCGTACACCCTCACGATGCCGGTATCGAGATGCGCCGAATACTGGGATCCGACCGAGTACGCGAGGCTCCGCTTCACCCGCACTTCCTGAAACAACCTCGAGCTCATTCCCCAGCCGAGGATGACGTTGAGGATCTCAAGGACGTACCGGCGCTCGTGGAGCCGCTCGTAGCCCGGGAGCCCCAACGCGAGGTTGGCCTGCTTCGTGTCCCGCCGCTCGATCTTTGCGACGGGCCCCCTCGAGGCAGGCTTCGCGGGGGCGTAATCACGCCGTTTCCCGCCGGACCGCGTTCCAAACTCGCGGGCTACAGCTTCTCGAACATCGCCCGCGCCGACCTTGCCCGCAACGGAGATCACCATATTGGCCGGTTGGTACAGCGAATCAAAGTAGTCCATCACCTTTTCGCGACTTAACGACCGGATGACTTCCTCCGTGCCCGCGACGCTCCGACCAAGGGGGTGACCAGGCCACATCATCTCGTCGAGGAGGACGTGGACCCACGAATCCGGCCTGTCCCTAACCATTTTGATCTCCTCGATGACCACGCCGCGTTCCCGCTCAAAGGCCTCAGGGTCGAAAAGCGAGTGAAGAACCATGTCCGCAAGGACATCGATGCCCAATCCGAAGCTTTCCGACGGCACTTTCACCAGGAAGCACGTGGTTTCCTTATTGGTAAACCCGTTTATCGCGCCTCCCACGCCCTCTATCGTCGCGGAGATCTTCAGATTGCTGTCGCGTTTCGGGGTGCCCTTGAAGAGCATGTGCTCTATGAAGTGCGACACTCCGTTCACATCCGGGGGCTCGTACCGTGAACCGGCCCCGATCCAGATCGTCGCGGACGCGGACCTCATATGCGGCATCTCCTCGGTTATCACCCGCAACCCATTGTCCAGAGTATCGACTGAAGCCATTCCTGCCACGCCACCCTTCGCACTAGCCGTAGTCAGCAAACCAGCAAACACAACTTTACTCTTTTACTCTGCGGACCCTGCCGCCGGCGTGCCGCCCTGCTACCGACTAATAGCTTCCCCACTTCCCGCGCGGATCACGCGAGGTATCTCACGAGCACTGCGCTATGGCTATGACGCCGCAACGCGCCCAGGGAACGTTTCGACGCCGCACCCCCCTTCCCTCTGTTCCGGCCGTTCCAGCCTCCTGTAGCCTTCATGCGGGACACATCCCAGTGCTTGCTTGCGCCGCCGACGCAAGACCAAGTCGCCCCTGAAGGGTCGAGCCGGTCCTGTGCCCGGAGACAAAGCCCCAAGCGGGGCACCATCGCTGAGTCCGCACCGTGGGGCCGACGGGCGGGTCCCGGCTTTCGGACGGTTACTGGTACCCCCGCAAAGGTCTAACGCTGCGGCACGACACCGTATCGGGAGAGCGGCAAAGCGTGCGTTCATGAAGGAAATGCTCGCTGTGTAGCGAATAGTACCGCAACGATAGAATATCCCGTCTTATAACACATGTCTCACGTGTGCCACAAACCCAAGAAGGAGGTGGCAGGCAAGAGAGCAGGAGAGGTCGGCGTCCCCGCAGCATGACCAAGGGTCCCATCGGCTGGGCACGGCGTCCTGTGTTTCGGGAACCCCTAGAGAGCGTAAACGAGGAATGAAGGAGGTAGAGCAATGTTCCGTAGAGGCCGCGTGACGACGACGTTGTTCCTTGCGGCTGCCCTGGTCCTGGCGTGCACGCTCCTCGCGAGCGGGCAGGAACAGCAGCCAAAGTACGGCGGCATCTGGAAGGACGCCCTCGGCGCAGATCCCCCCGACCTTGACCCCGTTATGGCAACGGATACCACCTCAGCCGAGGTTGGTTATCAGATCTTCGAAACCCTAGTCGCGATCGACCCTAACGGCGAGATCGTGCCTCTCCTCGCGGAGTCCTGGAAAGCCTCTCCCGACGGCAAGACCTTCACGTTCAAACTCCGGAAAGGTGTGTACTTCCACAAGACCACCGAAGGTGGCAAACCCACCGCAAATGGAGGCCGCGAGGTCACCGCGGACGACTGGGTATGGACCTTCAACTACATCTGCGATCCGAAGACCAATTCCCCGCGGGCCTACTTCATCGACATGGTAAAGGGCTACAAGGAGTATCGCGAAGGGAAGGCCCAGTCGATCTCGGGCATCAAGGCCCTCGACAAATTCACGCTGCAGATCGAGACCACCTATCCGTTTGCCCCGTTCATCGCAGTGTTGAGCTACAACACGTTCGTGGTGTTGCCCAAGGAAGACGTGTTGAAGTGGGGCAAGGACTGGAACTTCCACGTCGTGGGAACCGGGCCTTTCAAGTTCGAGTCTTGGAAGCACGATGACAAGCTGGTGTTGTCCCGGAACGAGAATTACTGGATGAAGGACAAGTGGGGCAACAGGCTCCCTTATCTTGACAGCATCGAGTTCAGGATCATCACCGACGCCACAATTGAATGGACCGAGTACAAGCTGGGCAACCTCTACGCCACACAGGTAGACGACCCATACTATCCCGAGGCGTCCAAAGGCTTGAAGGTCGACAAGGGCGTGAAGACCGCCGTGAACGAGCTTGGCACCTACCTTGAGAGGCCGCAGCTGGGCACGTACTACTACGGCATGAACCAGACCCTCCCGCCGTTCAAAGACAACAAGTATCTGAGACAGGCCTTTAACTACGCCATAAACAGACAGGCCCTTATTGACTTCGTGCTCAACGGCCGCGCCATGCCTGCCAAGGGAGTGCTCCCACCCGGGATGTTCGCTTACAATGAGAACCTCAAAGGCTACACCTATGATCCAAAGATGGCCAAAGATCTTCTCGTGAAAGCTGGATATCCCAAAGGCGTCCAGGTGACGCTCCAGTACAACACGAGCCAGGGCCACAAAAGGATAGCCGAAGCTCTCCAGGCTCAGTTCGCCCAGGTCGGTATCAAGGTCGACCTCAAGAACGTGGACTGGGGTGCCCACCTTGACACATGCGGCACCCAAGGGACTGTGCCTTTCTTCCGCATGGGCTGGGTCGTCGACTATCCCGACCCCGACAACTTCCTGTACGTCCTGTTGAACTCCGACAACTTCGGAGACCCAGGTAACTACACTAGGTATCATAACCCGCTCTTTGACGATCTCACGAAGCAAGCCAGGCTTGCCACAGACCAGGAGGTCAGGAGGAAACTATACCAGAAAGCCGAGCAGATCGTGGTCGAGGATGCGCCCTGGGTATTCATATACCACTATACGAGCCACAACATGATAAAGCCCTTCGTGCGAGGATACAAGCTCCCGTCGTTCGGGCAATATTGCAACAAGTTCACCGAGGTCTGGCTGGACCTGTAGCGCCTTGCTGAGTGTGTCGCCAGGACTCCGCGTCGCTCTTGGGCGTGGCGGTGATGCGTAGGGTTGCCGGCGCGGTGTTGCCCTGCAGGGCGGGGACGGCGTGCTTGTAGCGTGCCTCGTTCGGGTCTGGCGTGCGAGATGGCCAGATCCTCCACGCCCCGTCGTGCAAGCACCGGCAACCCTAGCGCTGTCAACAAAGGAGACGAAAGACTTATAGCGCAATACTTAGTGGTCTGCGGCGGGTGACGAACAGCGGCGCGGGCCGGGGAACCCGGTCTGGTCCCAACCACGGGCTGCACTGGAAAGCCCCAGAGCGACGCACCTGACAGGGAGTCTCTCATCCTTGTGAGGGGCGCTGCGGGAGACGAACCAGAGTCAGCCGGCGCGCCGCAAGAGAAGCGGACCGCGGCTTGTCTTGCAAGGGAGGTTGGTCCGCGCAGTGGGAAAGTACGTTATGCGGAGGCTTATTGCAGCGATCCCGGTCCTCATGGGTGTCATTCTGGTGGTATTCATCTTGAGCACGATCGTGCCTGGCGACCCCGCGAGGATACTCTCAGGTCAGAGAGGTGACCCGGAGACAATCGAGCGAATAAGGCGGGAAATGGGCCTCGACAAACCTTGGTACATTCAAATGATCAAGTTTTATAGGGATGCCATCACTCTCGACCTTGGACGCTCGTACCGCAACAACATGAGGGTGACGCAGGCGATAGCGGAAAGGATACCGGCGTCCGCCAAGCTTGCGGGGGCATCCATGGCTATCGCGATTCCGCTCGGAGTCGTCCTCGGGATCGTATCCGCTGTGAAGCAGTACTCCATCTGGGACTACGCCAGCATGGTTCTCGCCCTCCTCGGGGTGTCGATGCCCGTGTTCTTCGTCGGCCTTCTCGCAATCGTGATATTCTGCGTGATTCTGGGTTGGCTTCCCGGCACAGGCTACGGCGGGCTGCGCTATCTCATCCTGCCGGCCATGGCGCTCGGGCTGCGCCCGGCGGCACTCATCGCCAGGATCACCCGGTCGAGCATGTTGGAGGTTATACGCCAGGACTACGTCAGAACGGCACGCTCCAAGGGGCTTCCAGAGAAGGTGGTCGTTTGGAAACACGCCCTTCGCAACGCGATGATCCCCGTGGTCACGGTGATAGGCGTGGACACTGCGAACCTCCTGAGCGGCGCTGTCTTGACCGAGACCATATTCTGCTGGCCAGGGATCGGGCGGATGGCCGTGGAGGCGGTGGTTAACCGCGACTTTCCTATCCTCCGCGGCGAAGTGCTTTTTATGGCCGTTGTTTTCGTCGCGGTGAACATTGTCGTCGACCTTTCCTACGCGCTCTTTGACCCGAGAATACGGTATGAGTAGGGGTGTTCGGGAGAATGCAGAAAACGGTGCCCGCTCCGGCTCCTGCAAGGTCAACGCCTCTTTCCGCCGCGCCAGGCACAGGGCGCGGGGCTAACAAACCAGCCCGCGAGGAAGCTGGCAGGAGCCTATGGTATTACGCCTGGCTGCGGCTACGAAGAAACAAGTCCGCGATGCTTGGGCTGTCGCTCGTGCTCCTTGTGGTGTTCTGCGCCATCTTCGCGCCCTGGATAGCGCCCTACGACCCCATCGAGCAGCTCATGTGGACGGAGGGGCCTCCGGCGCAGCTCTCCCCTCCGAGCTTGAAACACTGGTTCGGGACGGATCTGTACGGTCGGGACGTTTTCTCGCGGGTCGTATACGGCACGCGCATATCCCTCCGGCTCGCAGTGGCCGCGACCGTCATATCCGTGGTCATCGGGACGACCCTGGGAGCGCTCGCGGGCTATTACGGCGGGCTCGTGGACGATATCGTGTCGTGGCTCATAAACGTTATCTTCGCCTTCCCGTTCCTGCTTTTCGTCATAACAGTGGTCGCGTACCTGCCGCCCAGCGACACTCTGGTCTATACTGTGATCGGCGCGATCTCGTGGATACAGATAGGGAGAATCGTCAGAGGCCAGGTAATGGCGATAAAGGAGACAGAGTTCGTGCAGGCCGCGATAGCCTCAGGAGCAAGCGACACGAGGGTGATCTTCAGGCACATACTCCCCAACGTGGTCGCCCCTGTGATAGTCTCGGCGACCCTGGGCATGGGCGGCATAGTGATGCTTGAAGCGGGGTTGACGTTCCTGGGGTTCGGCACGCAACCACCCACCCCGAGCTGGGGGTACGAGATATCTCGGGGTCAGGAATACCTCCTCGCAGGAAAGTGGTGGTGGTCGGTGTTCCCGGGCATCGCCATATGCCTGACCGTGCTAGGGTTCAATCTCTTCGGTGACGGGCTCCGCGACGCGCTAGACCCGAGGCTCAAGCAGTGAGGCCTGTCATTTCGCGCGGACGATGTCCTTCACCTTCATGAGCCGGGTGAGGTTCCCGCGCTCCATCTCATCGAGTTTCATCGTGATGTAGCGCGCCGTATCGCGGAGGTTCGGTATCAGGACGTACTCCAGCGCATTGACGCGGCGTCTCGTTTTCTCGATCTCGTCAGCCAAAAGCTCTATGGATCTCTCGACCTCAGCGAGCTCGGCCAATTTGGGAAGCAGCCTGGCAAGGCCCGCCACAGCATCGTCCAACGACGCGCTCGTGCCTGAGAAGCCATAAGGATGCACGTTTCGCGCGTCCTCACCCCGCCATGTGAACTCTGGCACCTTCACGTTCATGATGGTCGTGGTGGAGACGTCGACGCCGCACGATATCTTCGGCACCATGAAGGCCTCCTCGAGCGCTTCATGAGACATAGCGGCCCTTGCCTCGAGGAACGCGGGCAAGACCGAGCCTAGGCCCGCCTCAGCCTCGACGCGCAGCGCCTGCTCCTTCTTTATGAGATCGAGGAACTTCTTCATGAGCTCGTCGCGCTTGTCCTTCAGCAGCTTATGCCCGCGCTCGGCCATGGCGAGGCGCTTCTTGAGCCTCAAAAGCTGCATTCGGGTGGGACTCACCCTGACCTCCATGACGTCGCCGCGTCTGCACGCGCGCCAGGGGCTGTACCCGCTCCTGCTCGCGCGCGATGTCCTGCGGCTCCCTCCTTCTCATATCTTGACCTCGGATCCTGACGTCGCAAGCCCGGCCGCCCGGCTGGGCAAGCCAGCTGGGCGGACCACCCGGACCGGGGTCCTATGCGGTCCGTACTTTGGGCATGTATTTCTCGATGTACTCCTCGCGGACCCTCTTGAGCTCCCTGGTGGGAAGCATGGCCAGGAGTTCCCAACCTATACCTAGGGTTTGCTCTATCGAGCGGTTCTCCTCGGGCCCTTGCTTCACGTAGCGTGCCTCGAATTCATCGGCGAACTTCGAGAACTGCTTGTCGACATCGGATAGCGCAGCCTCCCCCAGGATCACCGCGAGTTCCTTGGCTTCCTTGCCACGAGCGTACGCCGCATAGAGCTGGTTCATCGTGTCGGCGTGGTCCTCGCGGGTCTTGCCTTTCCCAATGCCTTTGTCCTTCAGTCTCGACAAGGAAGGCAACACGTCGATCGGTGGATATATCCCCTTGCGGTGGAGCTCACGCGAGAGGAATATCTGCCCCTCGGTGATGTAACCGGTAAGGTCCACGATGGGATGGGTCTTGTCATCCTCTGGCATGGTGAGGATCGGGATCTGCGTGATGGACCCCTTCCGCCCTTTTATCCTTCCCGCCCTCTCGTAGATGGTAGCGAGGTCCGTGTAGAGGTAGCCGGGATACCCGCGCCGGCCAGGAACCTCTTTGCGCGCTGCGGATACCTCACGCAGGGCCTCGCAGTAGTTGGTCATATCAGTGAGGATGACCAGCACGTGCATATCTCTCTCAAACGCCAAGTATTCCGCTGCCGTGAGAGCCATCCTCGGCGTGGATATGCGCTCGATGGCGGGGTCGTTGGCCAGGTTGAGGAAGAGGACCGCCCGCTCGATGGCGCCGGTGCGCCTAAAGTCTCTGATGAAGTAGTCCGCCTCCTCGAACGTGATGCCCATTGCCCCGAAGACCACGGAAAACTTCTCGTCTGTTCCGAGCACCCGCGCCTGCCTCGCTATTTGCGCGGCCAGGGTCGCATGCGGAAGGCCCGAGGCCGAGAAGATCGGCAGCTTTTGCCCGCGCACCAGGGTGTTCATGCCGTCGATGGCGGAGACACCCGTCTGAATGAACTCCGATGGGTAGTCGCGCGCGTATGGGTTGATGGGGCTGCCGTTTATGTCCAGCTTTTTCTCGGGTATGACGGGCGGACCGCCGTCGCGCGGGCGGCCAAAACCGTCGAAAACGCGGCCGAGCATGTCGGGGGCCACCGCAAGCTCGATGCCTCTGCCGAGAAACCTGACCCTGGCCCGAGCGAGGTTGAGCCCTGCCGACCCCTCGAAAAGCTGCACCAGCGCCCTTGAGCCGGACGCCTCGAGCACCCTACCCCTCCTGGTCTCGCCCGGAGCGGTCTCTATTTCCACAAGCTCTCCGTACTTCACGTCGCGGACCTGCTCAACCATCATGAGTGGCCCGGCGACCTCGGAGACAGTCAGGTACTCCTTAAGCAACCTCTTCACCCCCAGCTTGGGCCAAGCCGGCGAACGCCTTCGTTATCTCCTCACTGATCTTGTCCAGCCTCGCCAACTCGCCCTCCGGCACGTACTTCATCCTCGCGATCGCGTCCCTTACCGACAACTCGAGGACGACGTCCAGGCTTGCACCCCGCTCCACGGCGGCGAGCGCAGCGTGATGGAAGTCGAGGATGGCCTTGAGCATAAGGCGTTGTTTCTTGAGGGACGTGTACGTGTCTACCTCATGGTACGCGTTCTGGTGCAGGAAGTCCTCGCGAAGGCTTTTCGCCGTCTCAAGGGTCAACCTGTCCCGCACGGAGAGCGCGTCCACTCCCACGAGCCGGACTATCTCCTCGAGCTCCGCCTCTTCCTGCAGAATCTTCATGGCTTCGGCACGCAGCACTCCGAAATCCGACGCCACGGTCTCAGTTATGTGCTCCTCCAGCCTCTCAAGGTACAGTGAATAGCTGCTCAACCAGTTGATGGCTGGGAAATGGCGGCGAGCCGCCAGGGCATCGTCCAAGCCCCAGAAGACTTTCACTATCCGCAGGGTGGCCTGGGTAACCGGCTCCGAAAGGTCCCCGCCCGGGGGCGATACAGCGCCCACGACCGTGAGCGTGCCCTCCCGATCCCCGCTTCCAAGGCACTTCACGCGGCCCGCCCTTTCGTAGAATTCCGCGGCTCTCGAGCTGAGGTAGGCTGGATAGCCTTCCTCTCCCGGCATTTCCTCGAGCCTGCCGGATATCTCGCGCAAAGCCTCGGCCCAACGCGATGTGGAGTCGGCCATGAGTGCCACGTTGTACCCCATGTCGCGGAAGTACTCGGCAATGGTGATTCCCGTATACACCGAGGCCTCACGGGCAGCCACCGGCATGTCAGATGTGTTCGCCACGAGCACGGTGCGCTTCATGAGCGGCTCCCCTGTTCGCGGATCTGTGAGCTCAGGGAAGTCCAAGAGCACCTCGGTCATCTCGTTCCCGCGCTCGCCGCATCCGATGTATACGATGATGTCGGCATCGGCCCACCTCGCGAGCTGGTGCTGGACCACCGTCTTGCCGCTCCCGAAGGGCCCAGGCACGCACGCGGTCCCGCCCTTCGCCACCGGGAAGAACGTATCGATGATACGCTGCCCGGTCACAAGCGGCTCGTACGGCGCAAGCTTTTCCCTATATGGGCGGCCGCGTCGCACAGGCCATCTCGTGAGCATCGTGACGTCTTTGATGCCCGAGGCCGTGCTTATCCTCGCCACGACGTCAAGCACGGTGAACTCCCCTGCGCGGATGTCCTCAACGGTCCCCTCGATGCCGTGGGGCACCATGATCCTGTGTTCCACCACGGGAGTCTCCTGAACGACGCCCAGCACGTCCCCGGCGATAACGTGGTCGCCGGGCTTGACCCGCGGCTCGAAAGCCCACTTGCGTTCACGGTCGAGGCCGGGGAGCTCCACACCGCGCTCGATCCGGTCGCCGACCGCGGCCCGGATCTTGTCGAGAGGCCTCTGGATGCCATCGTAGATGGACTCGATGAGCCCCGGTCCGAGTTCCACGGAGAGGGCCTCACCAGTCGAATACACCGGCTCCCCCGGTCCGAGCCCGGCTGTCTCTTCATAAACCTGGATTGACGCCTTGTCGCCGCGCATCTCGATGATCTCGCCGATGAGCTTTTTTTCGCTCACGCGCACCACATCGTACATCCTGGCATCGCTCATGCCCTCGGCTACAACGAGCGGCCCTGAGACTTTGATGATCCTTCCCACGTCCATCGACGATCCTACCCTCTCTCTTGAAACAGGATGTCAGCTCCGACCGCCTTCTCGACGATCCTCTTCATTCTTTGTGAGGCAAGCCCGAGAGAGCCGCCTACGCCTGGGATGATGAGCACCGCCGGTAGCGGCGCGTCCTGGAACCCCTCGATGACGTCGGGCACGGCCTTCGCCACCTGCTCAGTCACGAATATCACGGCGTACCCGCCCTTGCGTGCTTTTTCCAGAACGGAGGCGGCATCGTCCTCGTCTTTCACGACGAAGACATCCACCCCGAGGGCGCGGAATCCAAAAACCGACGCTTCCTCGCCGACGGCTGCGAACTTATACATGGACATCACGCAGCCTTTCCTTCAGGCTCTCCCTGGGGACACCCGAGAGTTTGCCCACAAGAATGAGCCTCACCAGCTTGAGCTCGTGCAACTTCGCGAAAACGTAACCGACAAGCGGTCCAGGCCCGAGAGGCATGTACCGCGCCTTTCTGATGCGCTCCCACATGACCTGCTCCGAAAGCGTTTCCAAGTCCGAAAGCGGCTTCCCTTCCGCAAGCGCGGTTGCGGCCTGAGCCGCCAGCGCTTCGTAGCCGGTGCCGGTCACGCTCGCACCCACAGCCTCCGGAGGCTGCTCATATGATGCCAGGAGCCGCATGGGATTGAGTCGACCCCCTGGCACCATGGCTTCCGCCGCAAACGCCTTGTCCCTTCCCATCCTCCTGGACCTGAAATACACCGACAAGTTGAACAGGTCAACCTCTGTTTGGACGAGGTCCACGAGGTACGCAATGCCGATGGACTTCGCCAAGGTGAGAAGGTAGGAGTACATCTCCCGGTCAACGGCGATATCGATGGTCTCGGGGACCGGACGAAGATCGTGAGCCGCTTTAGCGACGCTGAAAGCCCGAGCCAAGTGCTGCGGAAGGTCGCGCGTCTCACCGTCGACCGCGCGCTCGATCACGGCCAGGTCACAGGCACCATGCTTCGCCACGGCCTTTTCCGGAGCGACCCGATGGAGCTTTGCCTTCATCATCGCCTTGAGATTATGAAAATCCCACCTCGCGGCGATGAAATCCACCAACGCGGGCTCGGGAGTGGTCTCGCGGACAAGCTGAATGAGCCTTGCCTCCTCGCCCGCCGTGATGTCGTCGATCTCGAGATAGGTCCTCTCGGAAGGCTGAACGCGACCGTAGCCCGCTTCGGCCAGGACTTTCAAAGCCGCCTCGAGGTCTGGGGCGTCGATCATCCGGTCGATACGACCCCGGTCGAGGAGCCTCGTCTCGAGCACCCGCACGCGCCCGGTAGCATACGCAAACTTGGATTCAAGCCCCATCATGTCGCCATCCGTCACCTCCCGGGATCCTTACCCACGTGCCGAGCGCTATCCGAACAACACCTTGGCCACCTCGACCACAAGCGCCTCGCGCTGTCGCGTCAAGATGGCGTCGAACGTGGAGTTGATCTCCGTCCTCCCAGTCCGCAACACGAAGCCCCCGTCGAATTCACCAGGAGAACTGGAGAGGCGGAGGCCGGCCTTGCGGCCCTGTCGTGACAGCTCAGCGTTCACCTCCGCCACGACCTCGGGCCCGATGGTCTCCATGTCGCGTGCGGACATGACGACCTCTTCCTCGCCGGTTTCCACGGCTTCAAGCACCGCGCCTTTCAAGTATGCTGTGTACCGGGCGCGCTCAAGCGAGGTCAAGCGTTTCCGGGCCATCTGAAAGACCTCGTCCATTAGAGCCGCTTTGGTCGCCAGAAGTTGCTTGCGGGCATCCAGCTCCGCTAGGGTGAGAGTGCGCCGCTTTTCCTCGTCGGCCTTCTCCTTGCCGCGCGCAAGCACTTCTTCGCGCTTCCGCGCCGCCTCCGCCTTGGCCTCAGCGAGTATGGCCTGGGCCTCCGCAGTGGCTGCGTTCACGATCTCCTCAGCCCTGGCCTTCGCGTCTTGCAGGATCTTCTCCTGCATCTTCTCCAGAGCAGACATTCACGCCACTCCTTTGAGGGGCAGGCCGAACATGATGAGAAGCAGCGAGGCGAGGAACGATAGCACCGCGTACGTCTCCACCATAGCTGCGAACGTAACAGGCTTGCCGAGTTCCTCAGGTCTCTTCGCCACAACTCCGACGCCAGCCGCCGCGACCTTCCCCTGGTGAATGGCGGAAAGCCAGCCCACTATAGACACCGGAAGGACGGCCATGATCACCAGAAATCCTTCATACGTGGTGAGCCGCAGCACGTTCCCGCTGAACACACCGAGCTTCATCATGAGAACGAATCCGGTGAGAAGTCCGTATATACCCTGCGTGCCGGGAATGACCTGCAGGAGCAGTATCTGTCCGAACTTATCGGGGTCCTCCGTCACTACCCCCGAACCTGCGGAGCCCACGAGCCCGACCCCCATCGCCGACCCCACGCCTGGCAGAGCCACCGCCAAGGCTATGCCGAGAAACCCCAGGATCATACCGACCGTGACACCCATTTTGTGTTAAGCCTCCCCTTCCTCCATGACTTCGATGTACCTCGTCCTCTTTCTAAAGGGCAGGAACCTCCTCCCGCCTCCTTCGAAGAACTTGCTGAAGAACTCCACATATTGCAACCTGCTTGAGTGCACGTACGAGCCGACAACGTTTATCGCGAGGTTGAACCCATGCCCTATGGCAAGCAGGAGTATCATTGGGATCCAACCGACAAACGGTATACCAAGCATGCGCAGGGCCATGTCGTCGATGACAACAGCTATCACTGACGATGCGAGGCCAAGCGCAAGAAGCCTAGAGTAAGAAAGCACGTCGCTCAGGTAGCCCGTTACTCCGTATAGGCTGAGCACACCGGACGCAAGACGCCTGATGGGATTCTTCTGGGCGCGTCCTTGGGTAAGTATGAGCCCGACGGCCCCGGCAATGGCCGTCCACTGACCGCCCGCCGTAAGGCCGGTGCTCTTCAGGCCCGAGCCTCCGAGAAGGAGGAGAAGGCCCGTGAGAAACACGTACCAGAATCCCTGGTCGAAAACCGCGTCGAGAACCTTGCCCTGCCTAACGTTAGAGTAGAACTTGATGCCGAGACCGACGTAAATGTGGATGATGCCCAGGGCGAACGACACCCCCAACATGAGCATCGGGTTGTCCATGGGATTGAACCAAACCGGCGGGATCGGGACGAGATTGCCCAGCCAGCTCCCGGTGAGGACTCCCACTATCGCCGAAGACACCCCGCAAATGGCGAGGAGCCTGAAAAGCTTCTTGGCGAGACCGGCCATCTTCACCTTCTTGAGGAGCAGGAGCGACAAGGCTGTGAGCAAGAGCCCGTAGCCCACGTCGCCCAGCGCGATGCCGAAGAATATGAAGAAGAACGGCGCCAGCGCAAACGTGGGATCGATCGACCCCTGCTGCGGCATGCTATAGATCTCGGTCACAGCCTCGAACGGAGTCACAGGGCCGGGATTCTCCAGCACCACCGGCGGGACCTCGCCTTCCACAGGGTCGCGCGACTCTATGTGAACGAGCCCGAACCTGGATGACAAAGTCTTCTCAAGGGCGGGGAGATCTGCCGCGCGTATCCACCCCTCCACCGCGAACGCCGTCCGGGTAGCGGGGCAGCTTCGTTCGAGCACCCGCCTTTCACGCTCGAGAGACAGGGTGTCGTAGAGCGACAATATCTTGATACGCTCGGAAAGGAGGGCCTTGACCTCGCCCAGGACCCGCTCCCTTTGGTTCGCTATTCGTGAAAGCTCCTTGTCGCACGCCTGGATCTCCTGGGCGGCAGTTCCCGGAAGCGCTGGCAGCTGCACGGGAGATACGCCCGCCTCCGTCAGAATCTCAACGACGCGCTGCCTGTCGCCGGCGAGGCACAACACGGCGGCCCTCACAGCGTGCTTGTCCTGGGGCCCGCGTTCGATATGCACCGCGTAGCACGACTCTTCGAGGCGTTTTGCAACCTCATCGAAGACCCTCACGGGCACCTCGCACAGAACGATGCCGTATGGTCGTTTCCTCTCCGCGGTCTTTTCGAGCGGAACGTCAAGCCATGCCCAAGGTTTGAGCTGGTTCAAAGTCGACTGGGCGCGCGTCTCGTCGTTGTGAAGCTTCGCAAGCTCGTCGTCCAACCTGCGACACTGCTCGTAGACCCGGCGTCCCTCGTCGTAGAGCCTGCCGTATTCCCTGAATGATGACCCGGGCAGCGGCACCTTCCCGCCGGCGAACTGCTGGATGAGGTTCTTCTTGACCTTCTCGAACCTATCGAAGAACTCCACACAGTATTTGATCTCCGCGAGGCGCTGATCGAGCTCTTCGAAGCTCTGATCGTCGCCGGGCCGGGGCGCACCATCCCTGCGCGCCTGAGCAGCAAGGTTAGCTGGACCCCCGTTGGAATCGGCGTCGCCGGCCGGGGAATCCTCCCTCACGATCTCGACGATGCCAAGCTCTTGGAGGGTCTCCGCGATGCCCGGCGCGTCCGACACAGGCGCGACCAGGACGACTTTCTTCATCCTAGCGACTGCCACTTGCCGTCACGATCCTCTCCACCACAAGATCGACCGCTTCCGACATCCTCGCCCGCGCCTGGCCGGCCAGGTTGCGGCACTCGGCCTCTGCTCTCTCCGCAACAGCGGCGGCGGACGCTCTGGCCTCGGCATCTTGAGCCTTCGCGCTTGCGGCGGCCTCCGCGGTGGCCTCCGCCACCGCATTCTCGACAAGCATCCTCGCGGTAGCACGGGCATCTTGGATGATGGACCTGGCACGCGCCTCGGCTTCCCTAACGATCTCGTCAGCGCGCCTCTCGGCGTCCTCCAATAGCTTCAGCGCCTCGTAAGCCAAGCCTCCCACCTCCCCCAACCGGAGTCTATTCTACTACATCACGTACAGCAGAACAACCCATACAAGCAGGCCAAAACCCTGGCAGCGGTCTCACCAGGGTCCACCAGAGCTTGCCCGATGCGCAAGTCCTACTAGCAATTCGCCGCCCAGACCGCAATTCCTTCCGGTTTCCATTCGGAGATGGTGCGTGTCGCGCGCGCCGGTCCAAAATCCATCAACATTCGTGTCCCCGTCGGGAACCGTTGGGCGGGATGTGCGTTATGAGTTAGTGAAAGGTCGAGAACGAGAGAAACGAGACGAGCGCATCACGACTGCGTAGGTAAGCGCTCGAGGCGCGCGCCCTTTAACATATACTCTGCGAGAGCCGCCGGGTGACGACGCACCACAGCGGCAAGAACAACAGCGACAACCGACCCACGCCAATAGACCACCCAAAACCCGGTGGAAGCCGCCGCAGGCCTTCTTCGGACAGGCCCTGCTGGCGGCTTCCGCTGTACACGGCGTAAGAACGTGCTGGTCGTCGCCGGTCGTCGCGATGCCCCCGGTTGCGAGGCCCGGCGAGCGCCGCGTCGCCGACCTTATGCCCGGGCAAGGTGTGCCCAACTAAGGCGCACCAAGCGAGGCGCGCCGTCCCCGGAGGGCAATACCGATAGCCTTAGCCAGGACCCCCCGCCGACAAGTAGCGCGAACTTCCGGCGCCATACTTAGTGCCCCGATATGTACCTCTCTGCTTCCACCGCGGCCACCGCCCCGTCGGCCACCGCGGTGACGACTTGCCGCACTGTCTTTGCGCGGACGTCGCCGGCAGCGAAAAGCCCGGCTGTTCGCGTCCGCATGCGGTCGTCCGTTTTCACGTAACCCTGGGGGTCGAGGTCCGCGAGCCCGGCTACAAACCCAGTGTCGGGCCGGCTTCCGACGGCCACGAAGACTCCGTCCGCATCCATGCGCCGCCTCTCGCCTGTTTTCGTGTCCTTCAGGATCACTCCGTCGACCTTGTCCTGCCCCAAGATCTCCTCCACGACGGAATTCCATGCGAAGTCGATCTTCGGATTCTTGAAAGCGTCCTCCTGCAGGACCTTCGTCGCCCGGAGCTCGTCGCGCCTGTGCACCACGGTGACTCGCGACGCGAATCTCGTAAGAAAGAGCGCCTCGACAATCGCCGAGTCGCCCCCGCCGACCACGAGCACCCGTCTGTTCCGAAAGAACGCGCCGTCGCAGGTAGCACAGTATGACACGCCAGCCCCCCGCAGCCTGTCCTCGCCCGGGACGCCAAGTTTCACAGGCTCCGTGCCGGTCGCGATGATTACCGCGGGCGCGCGTAGGTCCCCGTCGCTGGTTCTGATGAGAAACCCCCGCCCATCGCCGGCTGCGGCCAGGCCTTGGACCTCGCTGTACCGGAACTCCGCTCCGAACCTCAACGCCTGCTGTTGCATCCTCTGCATGAGATCGGGCCCGGTAACCCCATCTGGGAACCCGGGATAGTTCTCGATTAAGTGTGTGGTGGAAGCTTGTCCGCCCGCGGCGCCCCGCTCAAGCACAACCGTGGAAAGCCTCGCGCGGCCGGCATAGAGCGCCGCTGCAAGACCCGCCGGGCCCGCACCTATCACGACGACCTCAGGGCTCAACGTTGCACCGTTCTGCAATGTCGCATCACTCCTATTCACCTTCACCGTTGCGGCCTTTCACCGTTGCTTCGACGCATGGCCACCCCCGCCCTGCGGGCGATGTCCTTTAGGTTCTCGAGGAATACACGCGGGAGAGACCTTCTTGGGACATCGGAGGCTGCCACGAGGTCCACCGACGCCATCTCGTCCTTGTCGAACAGAACCACAAGCCTCCCGAGAGTCTCCCCGCGCCGAACGGGAGCCCGAGGGACCCCGTCGATGAGTATTCTCTCCTCCACCAGATGAGCCAAATCCTTGCGGACCACTATGCGAAGGTCATCCGCGGCAGCGAGAGCTACCTCACCGCTCATGCCGGATTCGACCCGGGTCCGCGTGACCTCCTGCCCGCGGGAGGCAAACGTCACGAGCGCATGCTGGTTGAATCCGTAGTCCAACAGCTTCGCCGAGTCGCTCCATCTCGCCGCCGAGTCCAAGACCACCGAGATGAATTGCACACCGCTCCTCGTGGCTGAGGCAACCAGGCAATAACCTGCGGCCGCCGTAGTGCCCGTTTTCACCCCGTCAGCGCCCTCGAAGGACCACAAGAGCGCGTTCGTGTTCGCGAGCCGCCGTCGCTCCACCTGTTCGCCCTGCGTAAGCTCGATGTCGGCCTCGCGCGTGCTCACGATGTCGGCGAACAGGGGATACTGCAAGCCGTAGCGTGTCATGAGCGCGAGGTCGAGCGCGGTGGAGTAGTGATTCGGCTCGGTGAGGCCGTGCGGATTCGAGAATCTCGTGTGCAAGGCGCCGATCTTTTGCGCCTTGATGTTCATCATTCGCACGAAGTTGGGCACCGACCCCGCGATGTGCTCGGCGATGGCGACACAGCCATCGTTGCCCGATCTGAGCATAGTCCCACGGACCAGGTCATCGAGCCTGATCTTCTGCCCTTTGCGAAGCCACAGCGACGAGCCGGGCACCCCCGCCGCGTTGGCGCTCACCACCACCTCTGAATCCATGTCTCCGAGCTCGATGGCGAGTATTGCCGTCATGATCTTGGTGGTGCTCGCGGGGTGCATGCGCACGTTCTCATTCTTGCCGTAAAGGACCGTGCCGGTGACGCTTTCAATGAGAACCGCCGACGCCGCGGTTACGCGGGGGCCTTCCGTATAGTAAGGCGCATACACGACCTCCGGGTAGCCCCGCGTCCGCGTGTAAAGCCGCGCCGTGGCCGGGAGGATGTACGCGCCGCAAAGCGACACGGCGCCCACGAAAGCCGCGACGAGCCCGGCGACCCAATAAGTCAACGTCCTCCTCGGCACAAACACAGCTTCCCACTCGCTTGGGGCAGTCGGCTTCGTAAACCCACCCCGCACTATCCCTATGCGGGCTGGGCATGACCGATACCTTTCGCTGAGTGCGCTTCGGTCTCCTCACCCCTTGCGGCTTTCGTGGTCTGCAAATCGTCAGCGTTGCCCAGCCTGACCTTAAGGACGGAGGACTCACGCGCTACCGCAGCCATCGCATGCTCGGCGGACTCCCTGCAAAAGGCTGGGGGCACAGCGGCCGCCGCCCCCACGCCTGTCGCGCCGTGGTGGTGAAGCTCCACCGCCACGTTCCGTGCAACAGCCTGGTGGGTGCCCCGGCGACAGCGAAAAACCACCAGAAGGGGATTCTACGACGCGCGCGTCGAGTTCCGCGAGATCACTTCCCTGTCTACCGCGGAATCGTTTCTACGCCAAGGCTGGAAGTCCTGCACGCCGCGCGTGCTTGGCTACCCGCCGTCTCGGCGGATCACTCTTTTTGATCACCCATAAGCTCGAAGGACGCGGCCGTGCCGTGCACGAACCATCTCTCGCATCGTCGAGCCAACCGGCTCGCCCGACGATCCGATGTGTGTCTAGCGAGAGAGACATGGAGAAGGACGCCAAGAACCAAGAGAAAGGCTGGTGGCATCATGAAACCCCGTCTTCAACGAGTGTCCAGTGCTGCCCTGGCGTCGCTGGCGGCCGCAGCGATGGGCCTTGCCGGGCTTGACAGCCCGACGGACGCCAGCACGTCGAATCAGGCAACGGTCCCCGTCACGTGCAGGGTCGTGGCCGCGCTCGAGGCATCGTTCCCGGGCGCCGTGAGCCTGGGCAACCTCAATGTCGGTGCTCCCGCAGCGCTGTCCGCCCCGCAGACCGTGACCGTTCGATCGAACGCGCCGTGGGCCCTCAAAGTCCGTTCAGATGCCCAGGACGGCCGCATGAGACAGTGGACTGGCACGGCTTACGCCGCGCCAACCCCTAAGACGATGTCGGAGCCGCTCGAGTGGAAACGCCAGGACGCAGCCGATTTCGCCCCGATCTCGGGAAACGAGGCGGTTGTGGCGGCGGGGATGCCGCCTACTGGCTCCGCGGGCGCCACTATCTCCGTCGTATTCCGGCAAGCTGCGAGCTACGACGACGAAACGCTGCCGGACCCGGCCCACGCATACAGGATCGAGGTTACCTACGTGGCCACTCAGGTCTATTGAGCCTGCGCGAGCAGGCGGCGTGCCTGAGTCACAGACGACCGGCAAGGTGGTGCAACGAGGTGATAGTCGTGCGTAAACCGCGTGTGAGCGTCCTAATGTTTCGTGCGTCGGTTCTGAGCTTTCTCCTCTGCGTGTTCGCGACGTGCCGTCTCCCATGCGGCATCGACGCCGGAGCGGGGCTTGCGATCCGCGTCAGCCCGGCCAGCATCACGGCAACTGTGAAGAACGGCGACACGCTCGGGCCCGTGCTCGTGACGAACCGGGGGACATCCCCGGTACACGTGAGAGCGTCCTACGGCATGGGCGGGCACGATCTAGCGGGCGTGCCGACGTGCCGAGCGATCGAGGACCCGGCGACTGAGCCCGTGGAGGTCGTGCTCCAGCCCGCCGAGTTCGTGCTCGCGCCTGGGGAGTCGATGCCTGTTTACGTAAGGGTCCGGGTCAAGAACGGGTTCTTCGGAGGCGCGTACCCGGTTCTTCTGTTTCAGGCCAGCGTCCCCGGAGAATCGGCGGCGAGCGATATCGGAACAACATCACAGGTGGCCGTGCTCATGCTTCTCACGTCGACACCCCACGACGCGTCGGTGAGCGTGGGGCCAGGGCTCGCCATCACATCATTGACGGTAGCTGGAGCGGGCGACGGAAGGAGCTTGACTGTCACCGCGACGTGCCAAAACTCCGGCAAGGTCCACGCCAATATCTCGGGGAGCATTCTCATAAGAGACCCCGAGGGCAAGTTGACTGCGCAGGGCGCGCTCTCCTCGGCAATATGCCTTCCCGGGTGCGCCCGTGCCCTGTCCGGCCTGGTCGACGCCACGCGTGTCAGGAGTGGCACGTACGTCGCCGAGGTCCGGCTTGCCGCCTCTGGGCGACCAGCGGGTTCCGCACTGATAGCGTTTAGGGCGGATGGGAGCGCGAGGGTTGCGCGCACCACAATTGATCTGCAACCGAAACTCGCGGTATCCGATGCGACGGAACCGGGGAAGGCCCCGAGAATAGCCCGGCTCACCGTGCCGGCCATCAGCGAAGGGCGCGGGCTTCCACTCGAGGTGGTTCTGGAAAACCTCGACGGCTCGCCCATGGAAGCCCTCGGGTACATCGAGATCCGCGATTACCAGATGAGGCGAGTCGGGGTGATGGCCATCCAGCATGACGGGAAAGCGGCCCCAGGAGGTCTCACTGTGATCCGGCTCACCTGGCCCGACACGCTCTTACCTGGCTATTACACGGTGAGGGTTACTCTGCAATGGCACGGCGAGAGCACTTCTCTATCGGCGCCCTTCGTGGTGGGCGCCGCGCCCTTCGTTGCGGGCGGCAGCATCAGCCTCAGGGGCGAGAGGTGATACGTCGCATGGGAAGGGCTTTCAGGCGGGCGGTGCTAGGTGTGAGGGCACTGGATTTCTCTCGCTTTCCGAGATCTTGGGTTGCCGGTGGTCGCACGAGAGGTGTCAGGACCCGGCCACTTACCACGCGGACCGGGTTCGGTCAAGGCCCCCCGCTGCCTGGGGTACCGTCCTCGAGTGCAACGCGGGCAACCGTGCCCGGCACAACACGGGCAACCCGGCACAGCGCGTGCGCTGCCCGGAAGCGGCAATTACTCGCGGCAGTCTGCCTGCTGTGCTCGACGGTGTGGCTCCCATCAACGCTGAGCCCGTCTCGGGCGTTCGGAGGGGCCCTCGAGCCTTCAGTTGAGATAGCTGTCGAGGGGAGCGGCGGCGTGGACTTCGGGCAACTGGCCCCGTCGTCCCCGCCCCGCACGCTCACGGAAGCAGTCTACATCGCCGTGAAGACCCAGAGGTTCGGGCCATGGAACCTGACGGTAAACGCGACCGGAGACTTCTCGGCGGGTGAAGGCGGACCGACCTTCTCCATAGGGAACCTCGAGATCGCCGGTCGACTGAACGGGCAGCCGGCGCCGTTCCAACGTTGTTCTACGTCGCCTGTAACGCTCGTATCCGACGGTCCGGTAACGGGCGGCATCGTGGCCATGGATTACAGGCTCGGAGTCGGCTACGAGGCGCAGGTGCCCTCGAACGGAGCGGAGTACAGAGCCGACCTTGTGTACACCACAAGCTTCGGCACTCTCTCGGCCTCCTACGTGGACCCTAACCCTTTCGATCCCGCAGTCCATAAAGCCGTCTCAATAAAGTACCATTACTCCCAACTCGGGTACCCGTACGTCCTCGTGCAAATCGTCAATTCCCTGGGTCGCGTGGTTTATGCCAGGTCCTTCCCAAAACCACCCGATGGGTGGTATACGGAGGTATGGGACGGACGCGACACGACAGGCAGCCTGGTCCCCAGTGGCATATACTCTTACTCGATCAGTAGCTCGATGTACACGGTGGCGGGAGGGTTCATCAACGTCCAACGAAGCACGCGAGAGGTAGGGACGCAAGATAACAGCGCTATGGTTCTCGAGCCGGCGCGGTTCCTCGAGCTTTCGTCGTGGGCCCAGCCAGCCTCCGCGGCCATTGGCGATATCGTAACCATCGGTGCCTCGCTGCGGAACGTAAGCGGGTTCGATCTCGAGAAAGCACAGATCGTCCTCGACCTCCCTCGATGGCTTCACCCGCTGACCGGCACCGGAGGTTTCGAAAGCGGTGGGACCCGTCCCGTAAGCACGGTCTTGACTGACACGCGAGTCTTGTGGGATATCGGCACCCTCGACCGAGGCTCCTCGGTCCGACTATCGTTGAAGGCTGTCTTGGGCCCAGGCGCTCGCCCAGGGGAACGTTGCGAGATCCGCGCGAGCGCCTCCGCCGCGTATGGAAAGCTCATCGTGCGATCGCAGGAGGCGGACGCGGCGATCGCCACAAAAGGCGAGTTGGGCCTCAACAGCGGAGTCGTCGTTGGGACGGTGTTCACGGACGTCGACGGCGACGGCAAGATGAACGAAGGCGAGCTGCCCGCGCAGGGGGTGCTCGTGAGCATAGACGGCCTGGAGGCCGGCAGGTCGGACTCTGGTGGGCGGTTCGTTGCGAACGGTTTGAGCCCGGGCGACCATGTGGTGCAGATAGCTGAAGAAACCTTGCCGGTTGGCTGGAAGCCAAGGTCTACACTGACGCTTGTTAGCGTGGCCGCGGGCGAAACGGCATGGCTGGACATTCCGCTCCAGCAGGCGACCTCGCATCACACCCAAGAGGGAGGACTCGCCCAGCCGCCCGGCCCGGCCCTCGCAGCCTTTGGATCCGCGGGCCTCAGGCTCGAGGCGGGGAGGGGATACAGCTCGTGGGAAGCGAACGGCTCGGTCGGGGCGCGGACACAGGCCGGGCTTGAGCTGAACCTGAACGCCGATGGGCACGTGGCACGCGTCGCGCATGAAACACTGAACGGTCGCCTTGGCGCGTGGGATTCGGAGGGAGCAGCCTTCGCCCAGGCCAGCCTCGCGGTGCCGCTTGGCCATAGTGCAAGGCTGATCGCGGCGCTGTCAGCGGATTCTGAGGGCGATGGCAGTAACCCCGGGCTCAGCGTTGGAATGGAAGTCGCGCCGATGTCGGGGGTCAGGCTCGCGGCGGAGTACGACACAAAGCATGGCGTTCCCCGGATCTCGGGTGCCTGGGACACTCGACTCTCGGACTCCTTGACGCTTACGACGGGCGCGGACATAACTGGAGGAAGCGGGCTTGTGGCGATCACGCCTTCCCTAAGCGTTGCCTACACCGGCCCGGCGGGGTCTGCGGCCCGGTTTGCCATCACGAGCCTGCCACGGCCTGCCGCAGAGATCGCGTGCTCCCTGCGGCTCAATGGAGGGCTCACCCTCTCTCTGTCCCACTGCCTGAGCTTTGGACAGGCAGGCCAGTGCAGTCGATACGGAAACCCCGGGAAGACGGTGCTCGGATTGTGGTGGTCGCCCGTTGGGAAGACTCCCCTCACGCTCGCAGCCAGTTACGAGCCTGCGAGCGGCGCGGTCCAGGGGTCGCTCCTCCTCGATGGGAGCACGCCAGCGGACTGGTCGTGGCAGGCCAGCATCCGGGCCTCGGCTGAACCCTGTCGCGAATCCCTCTCGTTGCGCGCCCATATGGTCCTTCCGAACCGCTTCAAGTCGATGGCCGCGTTCAGGCTGGACGGCGAGAGAACGCGGTCCATCGAGCTGGGCGAAACCAAAAAGGTCGCCGCAGCGCTTACGATCTCGGTCGCGCTCGGGAGCGACACGACCGCCTCTGCGCTCCTCTCCATGAAAGAGGTGGAGGATTCCTGCCCCCCAGTGTCGGCCCGGGTGCGAACCAACTCCATATCCATCTGGGCCGAGCGGCAGGTGGCCCCGAGGCTATCCCTGGGGGCGGGAGGGTCGTGGACGCACCTGAGCCCGGAAGGGGCGCACCTTATGCAGGCAGACACCAGGGCGACTTACGACCTTATGCCCGGTGCAAAGCTCGTTCTCGGCTACCGAGCGGCATTCGGCGGCACGGGAACACCGCGTCGTCCGTTCTCGGTGGAGGACTCCTGGCCGCGTCCGGGGCCTTACGTGCGACTCGTCCTGGTATCCGGATGGCGCGGAGCGGGACAGGGTGAGATCTGACAGGGTGAGATCTGAAAGGGGCGGTGAGCCTCACCCCGCCCCACCATTCGGCGCCAAACCGTGCCAGGCCGACGCCTACACTGTCTCCCCCGTCAAGGCCTCCCATCTCCTGTAGCACTCGTCGAGCCGCCTCTCGGCCTCCGCGAGGCATCTCGCCTTCTCAGCCATGCGATCAGGGTAGAGGTAGATCTCGAGGTCTGCAAGCTCGGCATTGAGCTGCTTGATGACGGCCTCGAGCTCAATGATCTCCTTCTCCAGAACGTCCGTGTCCGGGTAGCCACCCTCCTCGCGGCCGGGCCCCTCACCAGCCCCAGCCCTCGCCGGCCGCGGGGCCTTGCCCGGCCGCCGCCCCGAGGGAATAGCCCGTGTGCCCCCTTCCTCGCTGGCAGGCGCGGACGCGCCCTTGCCGCCCGCCTCGCCGGCGAGCTTCTTCTCCACATAATACGCGTAGCCCCCGGGGTAGTCCACGATCCGCCCGTTCTCGACCTCGATGATCCTGTCAGCGACCCGCTCGAGGAAGTACCTGTCGTGGGACACGACTAGAAGGGTCCCCTCGTATGCCGACAGCGCGTCCTCGAGCACCTCTATGGACTCGATATCCAAATGGTTGGTGGGCTCGTCCATGACAAGCAGGTTACATCCTGACGCCATTATCCTCGCCAGTTCGACCCTGCTTCGCTCACCCCCCGACAGGTCACGAATGCGCTTGAACACGTCGTCCCCCCTGAAGAGAAAGCGTCCGAGCAGGTTTCGCGCCTCCTGCGGGTTCATGCCGGTCGATCCAAGGATCTCTTCGAGAACGGTTCTGTCAGGCGCTAGATCCGCGTGCTGTTGGTCATAGTACCCGACCACGACGCCTGCCCCCAGGCGCACGGACCCTTCCGAGGGTTCCTTGCGGCCGGTGATGATATGCAATAGCGTGGATTTCCCGGCTCCGTTCCGGCCCACGATCCCCACGTGCTCTCCACGTCTCACCACCATGTTGGCGTTTTGAAAGAGGACTTTGTCGCCGAATCTCATCGAGAGGTCCTTTGCCTGCAGCACCTTGTCGCCGCTATGCCCCGCGGTTGGCAGGAGAAAGCCCATGCTCTTTCGATTCAGGTTCGGTTTCTCAATACGCTCCACCCGGGCGAGTTTCTTGCGGATATCCTCGGCCCGCCTCGCGAACTTGTTGTTCCTCGCAGAAAGCGCGGTGTATCGCCTGAGCACATCCTCCAGCCTCGCGATCTCTCTCTGCTGGAGCTCGTAGGCTGTCTCCTGCTGCGCGAGCCGCCTCCGTTTCTCCTCCACGTAGCGCGAGTAGTTTCCCGCGAACTCGACCAGCTTGTGGTCCTCGATTTCCAGAATTCTCGAGGCGACGCAATCAAGGAACTGCCTGTCATGGGAGATCACGATCACCGTTCCGTCATAGTCCGCGAGGAAATCCTCCAGCCAGACCCTTGCAGGGATGTCCAAATGGTTCGTGGGCTCATCCAGCAACAACACCTCAGGTCGCGCAAGCAGGGCCCTGGCAAGCGCGGCCCTCGTCCTTTCGCCTCCGCTGAAGCTCCCGACAGGACGCGCGCGGTCCTCGGGGGAGAAGCCAAGGCCGGCCAACACGCCGGCAACCCTGCTGTCTACCGAGTACCCATCCCGTCTTTCGAACTCCTCGGTCAAAGCGGCGAAATCCCGCATGACCTTCTTTAGCCTGGCGGGGGAATCGGCTACCTCGGGCACGCTCATCTCTCGCGACAGCACGGCTATTGCCCTCTCCAAGTCGAGCAGTTCCTGAAGGCCCGTATATACCCATTCGATGAGCGGCGCGTTTGAATCGAACACCGGATCCTGCTCAACCACGCCCATCCGGACGCCTTCCGAAATGATGATCTCGCCGGAATCGGGCGGCTCGAGGCCTGCGAGCAACCGAAGAAGGGTGGTCTTGCCCGCTCCGTTCCGCCCAACGAGCCCGATCTTCTCCCCGGCGTTGATGCGGAACGACACCTCCGCGATAACCGTGTTTACGCCGTACGATTTGGATACTCCCTTTGCCTGGATAACCACCAACGGCCTTCCGCTCCTCCCCCGCTCCCTCTCGGCACGCCGCGGTTCACGCGCCGGTCCGTGCCGGGCATACGGCGGCGGTCCTCGTCACATCACAATCCTACGGTACAGCGCTCAAGGACGCAAGCCTGGCAGCCCGGCAGCCCGCCCCACCGCACATCGAATGCAAAAGCGGCATCCTCCGGAGCTTGTGCTCGCCTCTCGATGCGGGACGAGGCGGAGTGCGTACGACACAGCAGGTAATGTAAGAAATAACTTCCGAGAAGGGACCACACCTCCGACATCGAATTGGTATCGCGCGGAACGGTACCCTCCTGTTCCGACAGCGCCACGCAGAGGAGCGTTTACAGCGGCAATGCTGGGGCTCTCGAAAGGCAGCCTCATCCTCCAAAAGCGGCACCTGGCGAGTCGCCTGATCATGTATGTGACGTTGCTCCTGGTTGCGGTGATGGCGGTGACCACCGCTATCGCAATCCGGAGCGAGAGCGTGCGCATCCTTGATCAAATGCGTAAAGATGGCGTCACGCTCGCAGAGTCGTACGCGCTCTCGATCGAAAACGCCATGGTGACCGACTCCGGCATCTCCCGCATCGTGGACGAGGCGAGGACGTCCGCGGGCGTAAGGTACCTGCGGATCTACGGCCAAAAGGGCCGGTTCCTCACCAGGGCCGACCTGCTCTCCGAGGAACAGGCTCCGCCCATGGATGTTTTCTCGCAGTTCGACGTGAGGCCGGAGGACCCGCTTCTCGCAAAGGTCGTGGAGACCCGCGCTCCTGCCGATGAACTGCAGCATCTCGCCTCGGGCGAAACGATCTTCCGGGTGATGGTTCCGCTCTACTTCTTCGGCAGCATGGTCGGTGCCGTCGAAGTTGGCATGGACCTCGGCACCATGCGAACGGCCATCCGTCAGGCGACACTGCAATCGGTGGCTCTGACCGTGGCTGCGATAATCGTAGGATCGCTGGGCGTCCTGTGGCTGGCGCTCAAGATCACGCGGCCGCTAAGCGTCCTCACGGCGGCTGCAAGGCGGGCAGCGTCCGGCGACCTTTCAACTAGGATCGATGCTCACACGGGCGACGAGATCGAAGATCTCGCTGCAGCGTTTAACGTGATGGCGGAGAATCTCGGCACGTCCATGGCGAATCTGAAGACAGCCTATCGCGAACTCGAGCGGCACACCGCCACCATTTGCGAACTCAAAGAGTACACTGACAACATCCTTGCCGCCATCCCCACAGGCGTGATAACCGTGGACGCGTCCGGCATCGTCACCACTGTGAACCCCGCGGCGTGCAGGATGCTGGACATCAACGACGGCGTGCCACCAGTGTCCTGTCCTGTCCAGCAAGCCCTTCGAAACCTCCCGCCCCTCGTGGACCTCGTTTCCGACTCCATGGCCGCGAGGAGATCCTGTCCCAGCCGCGAGATCTCGGTGGCGTCGCCTCATCGTGCCACGTTCCTAGTCAACACCGCTGTCATGACAGACCAGGGGGGCGGTTTCGCCGGAATAGCTGTCACGCTGCAGGACATCACCTGGCAGAAAGACCTTCAGGCGAAGGCTACGCGGCAGGACCGCCTTGCAGAATTGGGCCGCATGGCGGCGGCCATCGCCCACGAGGTCCGCAACCCCATCGGGTCCATCAGGTCTTGCGCCCGGTACATACGATCGAAAGCTGAGGATCGTGAGGTCTCCGAGCTCCTCGACATCGTTATAAAGGAGTCGGACCGCCTCAACCTGCTCGTTCAACAGCTCCTTGATTTCGCGCAGCCGCACTCCACCATGCCGAAGTTCACCGACATCGGAAGGATCCTTTCGGACATCGCAAGCCTGGTGGGTCCACGTGCCGAAGCAGGCGGGATCCGTGTGTCGCTCAGGCTGGCAGATATTCCTGGGTGCTTCGTGGACGAGGACAGAATCAGGCAAGCCTTTCTGAACGTCTGCATCAACGCTCTTGAGGCCATGGAAGGGATGGAGGCCTCCCCTGCGCCCCAAGCCTCCCAGGGCTCGGCGGAGGCGACGGATCGGACGTGGCGCAAGGAGACGGGCGAGTGTCCGCTGGAGGAAAGCCCTCGGGACCAGCGTAGCCTGGATATCGCCTGTTGCTATGACACCCCCTCGCGATCCATACGGGTCGCGTTTGCCGACACCGGACCGGGCATTGATCCTGACGTCCTTCCCCACATCTTTGAGCCTTTCTACACCACCCGAAAGCGTGGAACCGGGCTCGGCCTCGCCATCGTCAAGCAGATCGTGGAGGAACACGGCGGGAGCGTATCCGTGGTGAGTCCGTACCCGGCCGCGTGCGGGCACGGTGCGCTCTTTGAGATCTTGCTCCCCGCCCCATATGACTGCCTCACGACGTCCGAGGCGGGATGCGGCGTAAGCCCGAGGCCTTCCTCGGACACCCCGGAAGAAGGAGGAATCGTGCGTGTCTCTGGGGATACTCGTGGTAGACGATGATGATAGTCTCCGCACAGCCGTCACCATGATACTCCGGGGACGGGGCTATCTGGCCGACGCCGCTGCGGGAGCCCGAGAGGCCCTCGAGCTTCTCGAGAAGAAGCATTACGATGTCGTGCTCGTCGACCTTCGCATGGATGGGATGAGCGGCCTGGAGGCTGTTCCAAAGATCAAGGCCGTGGCCCCCCGGGCTGTGGTGATCATCATGACCGCGTACGGCACGATAAGAACAGCAGTCGAGGCCGTCCGTGCCGGGGCGTTCGACTATATCACGAAGCCCTTCGAGATGGACGAGCTCATTCTCGTGATAGAACAGGGCCTGAAAATGAGGGACCTCGCCGAAGAAAACGCCCGGTTACGCGGCAGGATGCTCGGGAGGAGCCCGTTCCCCGGCATGATCGGAACGTCCCCGGCGATGCGGCGGGTGTACGAGATGATTGCCAAAGTAGCTCCGTATGACGTTACCGTCCTCATCGTCGGCGAGTCGGGCACGGGCAAGGAGCTCGTGGCCCAGGCCATCCACGACAACAGCGCCAGGCGCGACAAGCCACTCGTCAAGCTGAACTGCGCTGCTGTGCCCGACACCCTCCTCGAGAGCGAGCTCTTCGGCCACGAGAAGGGCGCGTTCACAGGCGCGCAATTTCAAAGGCCCGGCAAGTTCGAGGTGGCAGATACTGGGACGATCTTCCTGGACGAAGTGGGGGACATGAGCCCCTCGATGCAGGCCAAGCTCCTCCGTGTGATCCAAGAGAAAGAATTCGAGCGCGTCGGCGGTCACGAGACCATCCATGTCGATGTGAGGATCCTGGCTGCAACCAACAAAGACCTCAGCCAGGCGGTTTCGAACGGCACCTTCAGGGAGGACCTGTACTATCGTCTGAACATCGTGACCATCGCCCTTCCGCCGCTGCGGGAGCGCGTCGAAGATATACCTCTCCTCGTTCAACACTTCGTCCAAATGTTCAACACCGCGTTTCACAAGGACTTCGAAGGGCCCTCGCCGGAGGCGATGGACCTCTTGATGAAGTACCATTGGCCGGGAAACGTCCGGGAGCTCAAGAACGTCATCGAGCAAGCAGTCCTCCTGGGCACAGGAAGCCGGATCACCCCGGAGCACCTTCCGGCCACGGTGCGCGAGCGTGCCGAGCGCAAGAACGCTTCCATAAAATCCATGGAGCGCGACCACATTCAGAAAGTCCTCGAGAGCTGCGGCTGGAACCAAAGGAAGGCTGCGGAGGTCCTCGGCATTCACAGGAACACATTGAGACGAAAACTCGAGGAGTTCAGCATAACTCCTCCCGCTGGCTCACCATAGGCATCAAGAATGGCGCAACAAGTCTTCTTTCTGTGTCTCTTCCCACAAGGCGCCAGAGCTGGCGCTGGCGGCGCTTGCACGACGCAGCGCCCAAGGTTTGGCCATCTCGCGCGCCACCTCAGATCCCAACGGTGCACACCGCAAGCGCGCCACCTCGGGGACTCACCAACCGCGCCTGCAGTTCGCGGCACCATAACGGTGCCACGGTGCACCAAAATGGTGCATTATAGCACCGCTTGCGCGTACGCTCCAAGGACGCCCGCAACGCGAACGAATCTCGCGGCCACGCGACTCCGCAGCACTTGTTTCGACGGGCGACCTCCGATGGCACAGGACATGCATCCTCTTTCTCGCGAGAGTCACAAATCTTACAGGAGGTGCGTATCATGAGAAACCGTGCTCTGGGTCGCTGTATAGCTGCAGCCATCGTAGCCGTTATGCTGCTCGGCCTTTGCACCGCGCTTGCCGCGGCGCAGGGGTCGCGGGAACTCGTCGTGTACGTCACTTTCCACGAGAATGAGGCGAAGCGTCTTTTCTCCCTCTTCGAGAAGGAGACCGGCATCAAAGTGAAGTACCTGGCGCTCGCGACGGGCCAGGCCGTAGCGAGAGTGGAGGCTGAGGCGGCCTCGCCTCAGGCAGACATCTTCCTCGGGGCGGGCGCGGAGAACCACGAAGCGATGAAGATGAAGGGTCTTCTCGCGAAGTACGTCTCGCCGGAGGCGGCGAAGATCCCTGCGGCGTTCAAAGACAAGGATGGGTACTGGACCGGGATTTATCTAGGGCCCGTGGCGATCATCGTAAACAAGGACCGGTTTGACGCGGAATGCAAGCCGAAGAACGTTCCAATGCCGCAGACATGGAAGGACCTGCTCCGACCGGAATTCAAAGATGAGGTCGTGATGCCTGATCCACAGCTCTCGAGCACGGGGTACACCTTCCTCGCCTCCTACCTCCAGAAGTACGGCGAGGCCGAGGGATGGGCGTTCTTCGAACAGCTGGACAAGAACGTGAACCACTACACGAAGAAGGGGCTCGCTCCGGCCCAGCTCGTCGCGACCGGCGAGTTCCTCGTGGGCATCAATTTCCTCCATGATCAGCTCCTCATGCAGAAGGCCGGGTTCAACGTGGAGATCATCGTGCCGAAGGGCGCTGGGTGGGAGATCGGGTCTGTCTCCATCATCAAGGGCGGCCCCAACCCGGAGAACGCCAAGAAGTTCATCGACTTCGTGATAGGCCAGAAGGCACAGCAATTGCATACCGACCTCACCATGAGGATCCCCACACGCCCGGACGTCGAGCTGCCGCCCGGTGTGAAGCCCCTGTCTGAGATGGATATCTTTGAGGGTTTCGACGTGATCAAGGCCGCTGCGGACAAGGACGCTCTCCTGAGCGTGTGGAGCAAGAAGTTCGCCCGTTGACAGTCAGGTTGCCTTAGCTGCGTCGCAATTCCTGAAGCACAGGCAGGGGGACCGCCCCGTGGGGCTCGCAGTTGGGCGCTGCGCCGGCGGCGGGCTCCCGGGGCGCCACCGCTCTCGTCCCCCTGCCGGTCTCCCTGGTCCTGACAGACGACATGACCCGGGCGGCGCATGGATGCGCGTTCCGCGCTGCACTCATACGTGTTGCGCCATGATGGGCGGTACCGTCGCCCGCTTCAGACGCGGACTCGCCTCGGTCGTCAAGCGCTGCGCGTCCGGAACGGAGGATAGCTGTGGAAACCTCTATCACTAAAGCTCAACAACACATGGGACAGTACAACCGAACGCTGACCCGCGCCCGTCAGATCGCGCGCGAGCCCGCCTTGTTGTTCGCTGTCGGTGGCTCCGTGGTGCTTCTCGCGCTGTTTCTCTTCTTGCCCCTCGGCAAGGTGCTCGCTATGCCTGGCCTTGCCGACTGGCTCGCCTACTTCGAGACGCCTCGTTTCGTCAAGGCCACGCTGAACAGCCTATTCATGGCGGTCATATCGACGGCGTCCGCCACCGTGCTCGGATTTGTGTTCGCCTATGCCGTGACTTACGTCGAGGTCCCAGGAAGCCGCTTCTTCCGGATCATCGGGCTCTTGCCGCTCATGTCACCGCCGTTCGTCACCGGGCTTGCTTTCATACTCCTCTTCGGGCGGCGCGGCCTCATCACGTGGACCCTCCTCGGCCTGAGACCGGATATATACGGGTGGAAAGGCCTCTGGGCGGTGCAGACGTTCGCTTTCTTCCCCACGGCGTACCTCTCTATATCGTCCGTGCTCAAGGCCGCAGGTTCAAGCCTGGAATTCGCCGCCGTGAACCTCGGGGCGCGTCGGTGGCGTGTTTTCAGGGACATCGTGCTGCCGCTCGCCACCCCTGGCATCGCAGGCGCTGCTCTCCTGGTCGCATCTGAAGTCCTTGCCGACTTTGGAAACCCGATGCTCATCGCAGGCGACTTTACGGTGCTCGCCACCGAATCCTACCTCGAGCTCATCACCAACTGGAGCCCTGCCCGAGCGGCGGTGCTCTCAACGGTGTTGCTCGTGCCCGCGCTCGCGGTGTTCCTCGTCCAACGTTCAATCGTGGAGCGGCGTTCCTTCGTGACCGTGACCGGCAAGCCTATCCAGGGAGGACGCGTGGGACCGGCGCCCTGGCTAAAATGGGGGCTTGCGGCGTTCTGCCTGGTTGTCGCCCTCTTCGTGGTAGCGATATACGGGGTCATCCTCGTGTGCGCGTTCGTGAAGACCTGGGGTGCAGACTTCACGCTCACCGCGTACCATTTCGTCATGGCGGTGGTCCACGGGAAGGAGCTTCTCAACAGCGTCATGCTCTCCGCTATGGCCGCTGCATTCTCAGCTCTCTTCACGGTCGTCCTGGCTTACGTGGTCCAGTTCAAGCAAGTGCCCGGCAAGGCCGCGCTGGACTTCGCCGCGGTGCTGCCGTCGGCGGTCCCAGGCACCGTGCTCGGCATCGGATACATCCTCGCGTTCAACTCCGGGCCTCTCGCCATGACAGGGACGGCTCTGATAATCGTGACGTTCATGGTATTCCACTACATGGCGGTCGGTTACAGGACCGCGTCCGGAATGCTCAAACAGATAGACAGAGGGATCGAGGAGGCTTCCACGAACCTCGGTGCCCACAGCCTGAGGTCGTTCTGGTCGGTGATGCTGCCCCTGATGAAGCCGGCGTTCACCACAGGGCTGCTGTACACCTTCATAAGGTCGATGAACTCCGTGAGCGGCCCCGTTTTCCTCATATCCCCGTCTTGGAAACTAGCGTCGGTATCTATCATAAACCTTGCAGACCACGGCTACTGGGGCCAGGCGAGCTCCCTCGGGGTTGCGGTGGTCGGATCGATATTCGTTGTCCTGGGTTTGGCAAGGTTCATCCTGGGCGAGAAGGTCAGACTCTTCGAGATGTAGGAGGACCCCAATGACGAACGCGCACACTGCACTCTCCGTGGAGCTTAAGGATGTCACGAAGTCTTTCGGACGGACCCGGGTGGTCGACAACGTGAACCTTCACGTGGAGCCTGGGAAGCTCACGACCCTCCTTGGCCCGTCCGGGTGCGGCAAGACGACGACCTTGCGCATGATCGCAGGGTTCTACGAGCCCGATTCTGGCGAGATACTCATCGGGGACAGGCGCGTGGACGTGCTCCCCGCCTACCTTCGCAATACCGCCATGGTCTTCCAGGACTACGCGCTGTTTCCGCACATGAGCGTGTTCTCCAACGTGGCCTATGGCCTGCGAATCCGGGGCGTAAGGCCCGAGGAGATCAAGAGGCGGGTTAACGAGGCGCTCGAGCTCGTCCAATTGGCCGGGATGGGTAACCGCTTTCCCGCCCAGCTCTCCGGGGGACAACAGCAGCGCGTCGCGCTCGCGAGGGCCCTCGTCATCCAGCCGGACGCTCTCCTCTTGGACGAGCCTCTCTCAAACCTCGACGCCAAGCTCAGGGAGGCTGTGAGGAGCGAGCTCCGCGACATCCAGCAAAGGATCGGCATCACGTCCATTTACGTGACCCACGATCAAGAGGAGGCGTTCAGTCTCTCGGATACGGTGGTGGTCATGAACGCCGGCAAGGTCCAGCAGGTTGGCACGCCCGAGGACATCTACTACCGGCCTGCGAACCGTTTCGTGGCAGAATTCGTGGGCACGACGAACCTCCTGAGCGCCGTCGTGCTCGGCGTGCAACGCAACCGCGTGACGCTGGCGACCGCCGGAACCACCCTCGTCGCCACGACTCAGGAGCGACGCTTCGTCCCGGGTCAGAGCGTGCTCCTCACGGTGCGCCCGGAATCGGTACGGATCATGACAGCCCCACGCCATCCCGGGACAGGGCTCCGAGGAGAAGGTGAAGCGGCGGGGGTAAACGTGCTGCCGTGTCAAGTCACGAAAGCAACCTTCCTCGGGAGCAAGGCCAGGTACACCGTGCGTCTGTCTCACGGCACCCTCTGGACCGTGGACGTCAGCGACCCAGGCACTGCAGTCGTGTCGTCGGGTGAAGCCCTCATCTCGTTTGCAGCCGAGAGGACGCACGTCATCGCCGGCGAGGCCTAGAGCGTTGATCCCACTCGGGCCTGTTGTGAGCGCGTCGCCCGAGCCAGGTCGAACCCCTGCGGGCTCGGCCATGCATCCGATCAAACTGCTCCACGGGACCACTCCTCTCCGCGCCGTACGCGACCATTCGGTACTTTCGGTACTTTGCTCAAGCTTCCGATCACGACTGCTCCCGAGACAAGCCGTTCCTAGGGCAGAATGAGCCTCATTAGTACGGCAGATTTCGGGCAGGCTCCTTGGAACTCAGGAGACTGCCTAACCTCCGGGAGGACTTCGCTTTCTGAAACCTTTTGGAACCCAAGCGAATGGAAGTACCATTGCGCGGTGGTCGTGAGCAGGTACACATGAGTCCCGCGCTCGAGCTTCGAGAGCTGCGCTGACACCAGGCGACGTCCCACATTCATGCGGCGCCAGCGGGGCAGCACGGCCACGGACCGCAGCAGAGCGGAGGACGAGTATCGCTCGAGTCCAGCCACCCCGACGATCGTGCTGTCCGGTGCAAGAGCGACGAGGAATTCATCGAAATGCTCCTCGACCCCAGCCACAGGCAACCCGGCGGTTTGGAGGATGCGGATGACAATGTCCAGGTCAGCCCCGCCCGCTTTGCGTATCTCCACGGCGCCATCGGGAAAGCCGCTCTTTGCCGCGGTCACAAGGGCGCTCGCGAGAACGGGCTCCTCCGGCGACGGGATCCGGCGTTCCTCCAGGTCGGACGGCACGGCCGCGTTCCCGTGCCCGCTCCCCGTCTTTCGCAGGCTGTCTTCCCCTGCCTCCGCGCAACCGCATGCCGTTGGCCGGGGCTTTCCGGCAACGCGCCGCGACATGCCCGGCTCACCGTGAGCTGGGGCAGGAGCCATGTCGACGGCATGCAAGATCTCTAGCCTTGCGCTGACAAAGCCGACCTCCTCAAGGAGTCTCGTGTATCCGTCGGCCTCGAGCGCTCCGCCGATGCACGATGCCCATGCCTGGGCGCTCGCTCGGACACTGGCAGACGGAGTGCCCAGCCAGACGATGTCGGCGACCGCGACGCGGCCGCCCGGACGAAGCACGCGCAAGATCTCCCTCATCGCTTGTTCCTTGTCTGTGGACAAGTTGATGACACAATTCGACACAACCACGTCGACGCTCTCGTCGGCTAGGGGGATGTCCTCTACCGACCCCTTGAGAAATGAGGCGTTTCGTACACCCGCCTTCCGCGCGTTGTCAGACGCCACCTTCAGCATGCGAGGGACGGGGTCCAAGCCGAAGGCCCATGCCGGGTCCACGCGCCGCGCGAGCGAGATAGTCTCAAGACCCGGGCCGCTCCCGATGTCAAGGAGCACCTCCCCAGGGTAGAGCGCAACGACCGACTCGAGACGCGCGCAGCCAAGGCCACTTTCCCCTACGCCCAGCCGGGTCTCGTCATCTACCACGTTCCTCCGCTTCTCGCTCGATCCCCCGTGCTGGTTGGCCCCACCTTCGCTGCAGCAGGCATTGCCTTGGGATTCCGGCGTGCAGCATCCCCCAGACCCGTAGGCCGACACGCCGCACCCGCAACTCGGTTTGGCGCCTTCTTCAAACCTCTTCGCCACGGCGTCGTAACGGGAAAGGATCGCCTGCCTGAGTTCGCCATCATTCACAGCAGCATCCCCCTTTCGTCCTCGGTGCAGGCAGGTACCCTTCATCTTGCAGCACTTCCACCAGCCGCCCGAGCGCCGCGAGTATCGCCCCTCGTTCAGCTTGAGGTATCCGCGATGCGAGAACACCTGCCCTTTCCGTCATCGTCCTGTCCACCTCGTCCCACAGGGCTTTCCCGTCGGAGGTCAGGTAGAGCCGCACTTGCCTGCGATCCTCGGGGTCTCCCGATCTCCTGAGCAACCCGCCCCGGACAAGGGCATCGGTTATCCTCGTCACAGCACTCGGATCCACCCGCAGGCGTTGAGCAAGCTCTCCGGGGGTCAGACCTTCCGCGCCCGCGATCTCACCCAGCGCGTGGCACTGAGACAGAGTGATCCCGCAGCACTCAGCATCCTCTCGGTCCAGCAGCCCGATCCCTCGAACCAGCCTCCTCAGAAGCTCCCGCATCTGCGCAGCGTATTCCACGTCCTCCATGTCTTCCATGACCACACCTCCCAGACACCAAATCCATGATATCAACAATGGTTGACTTAGTCAATTATCTCTGCAACGCCGATCGTGGGGAATGGCGAGGCCGGACAACCACGACCGCAATCGTCCTCCTGCAAAGCCGCGGACACCACGCGTCATCACGCGTCGTGCCCGGCCGTTCCACTCCGGCTGCCCATTGCACGGCAGTGTTCTTCCACGTATACTCCTCTTGGGAGGGGCCAACCTGCCCGCAGGCTCTCGGCGTCTTGCTGGCGAACGGACTCCGGTCGTGGTGGGCGCATCTCGTCTGCGAGGCGCGGAGGCAAAGTGACAGCTGCACAGGAGTTGTGCGACGAAAACGCGTTTCCGTAGCGCTTCGACATGAAGGAAGGGCGCAGCGCGCCGCACCGCCCGCAACCCTCCTCATCCTTGCCAGCGTGCGGATGCCGTGCAGATAACGCGCTGCCGCCGAGCGTGGAAGGCCGGGGAAGCTGGCGTGGGAGGGCTGAAAGCCAGATGTACGACAAGGTTCTTTATCATAACGCGACCATCTATACGATGGATCCGCGACGTCCCAGGGCGTCAGCCATAGGCGTATGCGGCGGCAGGATCACGGCCGTCGGAACGCGGGAGGAGGCCGAGTCCGCCCTGAGCGGGCACTACCGAAGCGTTGACCTACGGGGTCTTACCGTCGTGCCCGGATTCACAGACTGCCACATTCACTTCGTATGGTACGCCCTTGGCGCGCGTCGACTGAACCTTGATGGTGTCACATCCATCGGAGACATCGTCCGGATGGTCGCTGAGAGGGCGGCCCACGCGGGCCCCGGCGAATGGATCCTCGGTCACGGCTGGAACAAGAACATTTGGAGGGACGCGGTCCCACCGACACGCGCCCAGCTCGATGCGGCCTCTCCTGCGAACCCTGTCGCGCTCACGAGCAAAGACGGTCACAGCACGTGGGTGAACTCAGCCGCACTCGTCGCGGCGGGCGTGAACGAGAACACCCCAGACCCTGAGGGAGGCAGGATCGAGCGCGACTCACGCACAGGCGAGCCCACGGGCCTCCTCAGCGAAAACGCCCAAGCCTTGGTGGAGAGGGTCATCCCCGCCCCCAGCCTGGCCATGTGCGAAGAAGCTGTCGCGGCCGCCATACCGCGCGTGCACGAGCTCGGCGTGGTGGGCATCCACGATTGCGAGGATGGCCTTGCTTTCAGGACTTTTCAGACCATGGCGTCCAGGCGCGCGCTGGGGCTGCGGGTGTATATGATGATCCCCCGCTCCAACCTCGATCACGCCATCCAGCTCGGCCTGCAGACGGGATTCGGCGACGCGAACCTGCGCGTCGGGCCTCTGAAGGTCTTCGCCGACGGCGCTCTGGGATCCCAGACGGCGGCCCTGCTCGAGCCGTATCTGACCAACCCCGATAACACGGGGATCCTTACCACATCCCGAGAGGAGCTTGCGGAGATCATCTCGTGTGCGTCCGGAGCGGGAATCGCCGTGGCAGTCCACGCCATCGGCGACAGAGCGAACAGGATGGTCCTGGACGCGTTTGAGGCCGCCACCCGACACGCGGTCGCGGCGTCCGCGGGGGTCGCAAGCGCCGCAGGCCCGGCTGCCTCGGGCGGCATCGCGCGCGGTGGACGACTGAGGCATCGAATAGAACACGCGCAGCTCATACACCCGGATGATGTCCGCAGGCTCGCGGCCCTCGGCATCATCGCTTCGGTCCAGCCGATTCACGCTACCTCGGACCGGTACATGGCGGACCTGCATTGGGGCAAGCGGGCCTCCCTCGCCTACGCTTACAGGTCTCTCTCGAGCGCCGGGGTGCGCCTTGCGTTCGGCTCGGACGCGCCCGTTGAGGAGCCCAACCCCATCGAAGGGATCTTCGCCGCCGTGACGCGAAAGCGCACCGATGAGGTCTTGCTTCCGGGCTGGCATACGGAGGAATGCCTCACGGTGGAGGAGGCGGTCCGTGGTTATACGCTGGGCGCCGCGTACGCGTCAGGCGAAGAGGCGGTCAGGGGATCGATATCCCCGGGAAAGTTTGCGGACTTTGTCGTGCTTTCGCAGGACATTTTCGCCGTCCCGCCCGATGAGATCGCCAGCACGAAGGTACTTGCGACGGTCCTCGAGGGTCGTCCGGTCTTTGATCGGTTTGGGCTCGACGACTAGGCGAGCCACCGGGAACCGGGACTTGCCGCCCACCTCAGCACTCGCTATACCCACATGCCATGCACTTGAGGCAGCCCTCCACGTGGACAAGGTTCCACGTGCCGCACGAAGGGCACAGGCTGAAGAGCTTTGCTGACGCTGCATCGTCGTCGCCTGCGGCCGGGGCGGTTTCGCCCGACGCCCCCTCGCCATCGCACCGGTCAACCGCCTCGCCCCGCAGCTCGCGCAGGTACCCGTCGAGAAACCGCCCGATGGCGTCCGGGACGGACCTGACCCTGTTGGGCCCAAAGCCTATGCTCCTAGACCCTCCGATCCCTACCAGCTGGTCAGCGACCTCCTGGGGGTCGATCCCGGATCGCAGGGCGATGGAAACGAGCCTTGCTATCGCCTCTGTAAATGCGGCGACGTCGCTGCCTGCCTTCCCTATCTGCGCGAACAGCTCGATGGGGTGACGGTTCACGGTGTTGAGCGTGAGAAAGAGCTTCCCCAGGGGCGTCGCCTTGACGTCCGTGAACCCCTCCAGCCGGTCCGGCCTTTCTATCGGACGAATCTTCCCCCACACGCCGTTAACCCGGTGGCCGCCCACCCCTCGATCCTTCTCTGGGCCGGCTGGCCGCGCTGCTTCGGCTCCGCCTCTGCCGTCTTCGTGAGCCCCGCGGCGCCCTTCGATCGCGCCTTTCTTAGCCCCGACCGTTAGCACTTGTTCCTCACGGCTTCCGTCGCGATATACCGTGACGCCCTTGCAACCCAGCTCATACGCGAGGCGGAAGACCTTCTGCACGTCCTCGGGAGCAGCCTCGCGTGGGAAATTCACGGTCTTGGAGACCGCGTTGTCCGTGAACTTCTGGAACGCTGCCTGCATCATGACGTGCCATTCGGGTTCGATCTCGTGGGCCGTCACAAACGCCCGTCGAAAGTCCTCCGGGATGCCTGCGATGCCTGCGAGCGTGCCACGGCAAGCTATCTCCTCCATGAGATCCGGCGTGTAGATCCCGAGCTCCTTGGCGCGCGCCTCGAGCACGGGATTCACCTCGGGAAGCTCCTTGCGATCCAGAACATGCCTCGTGAACGCGAGGCTGAAGAACGGCTCTATTCCTGACGATGCGCCCGCGATTATGCTTATGGTCCCGGTCGGCGCGATTGTGGTGGTGGTGGCATTCCGCACGCGAAGGCCTTGCTCCTCGCGCCGGCTTCCCTTCCAATTCGGAAACACGCCGCGTTGGCGCGCGAGGTCTTCCGAGGCCTTGCGGCTCTCTTCCAGTATGAAACGCATGAGCCTTTCGGCGAGGGCCACCGCCTCGTCAGAATCGTAAGGCACCCCCATCTTAGCCAGCAGGTCCGCCCACCCCATCACCCCAAGACCGACCTTCCGGTTGCTCTTGTGCATGGCCTGGATCTCCGGCAGGGGATAGCGGCTGGCGTCGATCATGTTGTCAAGGAAGTGCATGGCCGTGCGAACAGTATCGCGCAACCCATCCCAGTCGATGGACGAGCCTACGTCGCCAGGCCCGAGCGTCACGCCGCCCTTCCCAACGAACCTTCCGACGTTGATGGAACCCAGGTTGCACGCCTCGTACGGGAGCAGCATCTGCTCCCCGCAAGGGTTAGTCGCTTCGTACATCCCCACGTTCGGGGTGGGATTGAACTCGTTCAGGCGATCGATGAAAATGACGCCCGGCTCGCCCGTGCGCCACGCGCACTCCACGATGAGGTCGAAGACGTCTCTTGCGCGGAGCCGCCCTGTGACCTGGCCGCTGCGCGGATTGACGAGCTCATACTCGCCGTCGCGTTCCAGGGCCTCCATGAACTTGTTGGTGATCGCGACCGAGATGTTAAAGTTCGTGACTTGGCCAGGCTCGTTCTTGACCGTGATGAACTCCAGGATGTCAGGGTGGTCAACACGGAGGATCCCCATGTTCGCCCCCCGCCTTACGCCCCCCTGCTTCACGGCTTCTGTGGCCGCGTTGAAGACCTTCATGAACGACACCGGCCCGGACGCCACTCCGCCCGTGGTCCTGACCACGTCGTTTTTCGGTCGCAGCCTGCTGAATGAAAAGCCCGTGCCGCCGCCCGACTGGTGGATAAGCGCCGCATGCTTCAGAGTATCGAAGATGCTCACCATGGAGTCCTCGATAGGAAGCACGAAGCACGCCGAAAGCTGCTGAAGCTCCCGACCAGCGTTGCTGAGAGCGGGCGAGTTGGGCATGAACCTACCCTCAACCATGAGGCTGTAGAACGCTACCGCGGTCGCGGCGAGCGACCGCGAGGACTCAGCCACTAGTCGCTCGATTTCAGCCCACGACGCCACGACCAGGCCGCGCGCCGCCATGTCCTCGAACGCGTGTCTGAGCGCGGCCCAGTCCCACGGCGTGAGGTCGGAGATGAAGTCGCCAGTCTCGAACTCTGCGGCATCCACCTCTGCGGCATCCACGGTCAAGTCTGTAGGCAGCTCGGCGGGTTCGTCCCCAGGCCGCCTGTACACCCGGGGATCGTAGAGAGCGTCCACCAGCGCGATGTTCCTCGCCACGCGCCAGAACATCTCCCTCGGGGTCTCGACGACCCTCCCGGTCTCGTCCTTTCTTAGATACCTGCTCTCAAGGACGGCAATTGCGTTTTCGGAGAGCCGCGGCTCTGGCAAGGACAAACACAAACTCACGCCAACCCCTCCTGCAAAACCCGGGATCCCGAGTCACTCGCCTGACCCGGTGACCCCAGCCCCCGGCACGCTCTTCTCGCGCGACAAGGCGCGCTGCTCTTTGCGTGTCGCGCGCGCGTGTCGGGCGATCTCCCATCCGGTCGATCCGTGACAGCAAATCGATATATAGTGGTTAGATATAGCATTCCACACAACATGTAGGTTTCCTTGTGGATAACTTACAAGTGTGCCGTAGCTGAGCACGGTGCCATAAGTTTTCGTCTCCTTTCTTGACGGCGTTAGGGTTGCCGGTGCTTGTACGACGCGGCGTGGAGAATTCGGATGTCTCCCGCGCCGAATTCGAACGAGGCGCGCCGCAAGCGCGCCGTCCCCAGAGGGCAAGGCCGATAGTCTAGGGCAGGACCGCCCCACCGAAAAGTAGCACGAGGTTTTGGCGACACACACGTACTCAGTGACGGTTCAGTGTACCCTCGCCGTCTGCCATCTGCCGGCCCGGAAGTGCCTGGCTGCAAGGGCAGACCGCACAGCCCAGTCAATGCAAGTTACGACCCAGACGGCCGGGAGACCGAGCCGGAAGACATAGATGGCCAATATCACGAGGGGCATCCGGACCAGCCACGTGCCGGCGGCCGTTATGACAAGCGCCGTGCGCGTGTCTCCGGCGCCCCGGAGAGAGCCACAGAGGGTATCGGTCATCCCTATGAATACCTGTTCGAAGGCGGCTATCCGAAGACACACCGATGCCACCTGCACAACCGCCGGATCGCTCGTGAACACTCCGATGATGAGACGCGGCGCCAGGAAGAACGCCACCGCGACGCTCCCCATGACCGCCAGCGAGTGGCGCAACGCCCGATAGCCGACTTGCACCGCTCGACCGGCCTTGCCAGCACCCAAGTTGTGGCCCACGAGAATGCCCGCCGCAACCGCAAACCCGTACCCCGGCATAAAGGAGAGCGACTCGGCCGCGACCGTAACTTGGTTTGCGGCGAACGCGGCAGTCCCCAGCCCGGCGATGATGAAAGACGACACAACACGGGAGCCATTCATGAGCCCCTCCTCTGCCGCCGCGGGCACGCCAAGCCTGATCAGGCTGCGCAGCGTGGGCCCGTCGATTCGCAAGACATGTCTCGCGCGAAGGTGCACGGCGCCGTTCTTGCGAAAAACGGCCCTGAAGGCAAGGATGCCGCCGATGACGTGGGCAGCAAGGGTCGCGATCGCCGCGCCCTGCACACCGAGAGCGGGAAAGCCGAGCACGCCGAAGATGAGCACGTAATCGCCGACGAGGTTCAAGGAGTTCATCACCATCGTTATGTAGAGCGGGGTGCGCGTATCGCCCGACCCACGCAGGATGGCGGAACCGACCTGCAGCGGTATGAAGAAAAGCGCGCCCGCGCCCACGATTCGCATGTAGTCACTGCCCGGCCCGCTCACGTCCCGCGCGAAACCGGCAAGACGGTAGACCCAGGGGGCGGCGACAACGGTGCATGCGGCAAGCAAGACCCCGAGCACGAACCCCGCGAGAAGGCCCTGGCCTGCGGAGAATCCGGCCTTTTCCGCGTCTTCGGCTCCGACCGCCCGTGCCACCATGGCTTGGACACCCACGCCGATGGCCGCGAAAATCCACGCGCATGTCGAGTACACGTTGCCCCCGAGGCCCACAGCACTTAGGGCTTCCGCGCCGAGACGGCCCACCATCGCAGTATCCACAGTCCATACGCAGGTGTGCAGCACCATCTCCGCGATGGCCGGCCATGCGAGTTTGCGGATTTCGCGGTCCAGCTCGACCGCTTCAACTGGCCGGTGCAAAGCGTGGGCGAGTTCCGTCATCTCTTTGCCTCCGTTCTCCCCAAGTGAGGGCACAAAAACGCTCCCCACTCTCGGGAGAGGTTGCCCGTGATGCGACAACGGGCGTCACAATCCGGCTATGGGCCTCACGCGCCGCATTTCGGCTGACTACGCCGCGCTTTGGGCCGCCGCGCCCAAGCGCGACACTGCCGACTTGGACTCGAGCCAGGCTTCCGTGCGAAGCCGAGCTCTCGTGGTCCGTCGGGAAAGAGGCAGCCGAAGCGCTCGGGTCCGTCCTTTGTCACCGGGAGGACGCGGCCATCGCGTGGACCGGCTCGTAGTAGTCCTCGGACACGAGCTCTCGTATGATCTCTCCGCCCGAGGCAACGCTCCGCCACACGGCAACGCGGATGCCTTTCTCTCCTCCGTAAGCAACGCCTTGCTCCCCAAGGCCGCCCGCGGCACCGCGCTCTCGTTCATCCGGGCTGCCAACGAGCCTCGGCCTTTCGGTCTCAAGTGGTTCCGTGATCACCCGGACGTCAGGCGGGTCTACGAGAGGCGCGCTGGCCTCCATCACCAGTCTATTGCCATCGACTCGCGCGCTCAAGGTGACGGGCACTTCGAACGGGTTCCGAAACTTCAGATCGTATTGGCCTTCCGCCACCGTCGCATCGAGCCCCGGTGGGACATAGTCTACGGGCCTCGAGTGCGGGTGTCGTTCGAGGATGTCGAGTCCGGCCAGAAGCGCCACATTGTACAGGGTCGTCGATACTTGGCACACCCCGCCCCCGATCCCAGGGGCGCTCTTGCCCCCGGAAATCACCCGGGCTTCTCTGTATCCGGCCTCAGCGAGCCTGGGCCCCACAACCCGGTCAAACGAGAACTCCTCGCCCGGCTGGAGCACCACCCCGTCAATTGCCGCCGCCGCCAGCGTGACGTTGTGATTGCGATTCCTCTCCGGGTCCTTGAGCGTTGTGGAGAAGGTCGCGAGGACCGGCTCCGCGCAAGAGATGCTCGAGCTCTTCGACTGACCGAACACGTCGGGCGAATACATTCCCCAGACCCTGACAGGCATGACCCGATAATCCCCGGGCCGCTCGGCCCGAATGGGGTAGACGATCTCGCTTTCGCCTTCCTTCAGATACGCGCTGAAGAAGACGGTCTTCTCGTCGCGGACTTCTCTCCTGCCGTACCAAAAATCCCAGCTGTAAGCATCTATGGGATCGTCCGGGGCCTCGAAGCCCGATGGCAGTGGGTCCTCGATTATCACGTAGGTGTACGCATTGTCGGCCTTGATGTTTATGCGAACGTATATCTCCTCGCCAGGCTTGACAGGACCGGTTACAGGCTCGTACACGTAAGCTGCGCCCGCTCCTCCGGAGCCGCGGCCTGCGCCTGCGCCTGCGCCGCCGGCGCCCGCGTCGCTGCTTCTGCCCTCGTTCTGAGCCTGGGCCGCGCCGCTTGCAACCCGCCGGTAGTACCCACGAGTCACCGCAATGCCTTCCCCACCCGGCGCCACGGACCCTGCCAATGTGTAGTATTCGCAAGAGACGGCGTAATAGAGGTTGCCGCTCCCGCCATCCCTCGAGATGACGAGCTCGTTATGCCCTCGGGAGAGGTCGCGCGGGTCCACCGCCAGCTCCAGCTCTCGCTCGAAGACGCTCTTGCCTGTGAAACGGAACCTGCCGATCTCCTTCCCATTGATACTAACAGTGGCGGTGTAGTTGGGCAGAAGCTCATCGCGGAGCTTGAGATACTCTGCCAGTGCGAACACGGCAGCAGCCGTGTCCTTTGTGGAGAACCACGCCCCGCCTTGTCGGACGCCCGAAAGCCATCTCACCGCCCCGGGGATCTTGTCGTTCTTTGGGTCTACCGCGAGCAGCGCCATGAGGGCGTAGGCCGTGGTCTCCACGCGATTGTCCGCCCAATACCGCTCTCCCTTCGGCGCGTTCCAGTAGGTCTGCGTCGCGTCCCCTCGCGCCGTCGCTAGAAGGTCCTTGAAAACCGTCCGGGCGTCCTCGGTCCTGCCCACGTTGCGAAGGGTCAGAACGAGAAGCGCAAGCGAGTATTCGGAGAGCTCATCGCGCCGCGCCAGCATCTCATCGAGCCTGGGAAGGTTCTTCATACCCACCTCGGACATGACGTACAGCTTATACACGAGGTCGTCAACGTCCCGCGGCCGGTTGACGAGGTCGGCAAGGGCGGCCTTGCCGCGCGAAAACACCTGCTCGTCTACGTCGAACCCGGCTGCCCGGGCAGAGTGCAACCCGTACACCACGTAGGCAGTCATCCTCGGGTCGGTCTTGTCATACTCCCACCATCCCCATCCGCCGTCGTAGTGCTGGTAGCGGTACAGCCTGGCGAGACCCGCTGAAACCATCCTGGGGAGGCTCTCTTCGATGCCGGGTGCCTTGACACCCAGGTCTCGCATGACCCGGGCTACTACGACACAAGGGAGGAACGAGTTCATGGTCTGCTCCACACAGCCGTACGGGAATGACACCAGGTATTCGAGCGCTCCGAGTGCTGTTGCAGCCACGGACGGCGCGAGACGCACCTTTACGCTCGTAGTCCCTTCAAGCACGTCCCCCGGCAGGTCGAGCTGCACCGACGCTTTCGCCTTGCCGCGGTCCGCGGCACCGGCAGAGACCTCCCCGGCCTCGTGCAGCTCATGGCGGACCCCGAAGGGAAGCACCGGCACGCTCACCTCGAGCGCATCTCGCGCCCGTCCGGCGTCGACCCGCGCGGATGCAACGAAGCGCGCGGGACCCACCTTGCCGCACTCGACCTCCCAATCGATGGCGGCCTGTCCCATCGGGGCGAGTTCCACGATGCGCTGGTCAGCGCCTTTCAACGTGACGCCCTGGGCTTCGAGAGAGACCCTCGCCACGACCTCGCGCCCCGTGTAGTTGTGCACGACGGTCGTGACGACGGTCCGGTCCCCGAGTCTGAAAAAGCGCGGCGTCGCGAGCCTGACGATGAGGTCCTTGGTGGTCACGACGTCCCGGGTCGCCGACCCAACCTGTGTCTTCAATGTCTGGGCTCGCGCCGTAGCACGCCACGTGGTGAGGTTATCCGGCATGGTGAACTCGATCCTCCCAGTTCCGTTCCTGTCCGTGACTATCATCGGGTTCCAGAACGCGGTGTCCTGGAACTCCTTCCGCACGTCTTCCGAGCCGGCCTCCTTGTCGGCGCCGCCGTAGTACCACTCAGGGAACGAGTAATTCGTGACAACCCTGTTCCAGACGGACCCGTAGAACGCTTTCTTTATGTCCGGCGCGATCTCGGGTTGGAGCGCGTAAATGGACGCGTCCACGACCCCGAGCGAAACCTCCGACTGCACCGGCCGACCCGCCGCATCCGTCGTCTTCACCACGTATGTGGCCCTCTCGCCGGGAGCGTAGCTTTCTTTGTTGGGAATGATGCTCACATTGAGGTATTTGTCCTTTGTCGACACGTAAATGGCCTTTTCCCTCGTGAAGAGCCTTTTGCCATGGACCAGGGTCACCGTGAAGAACGCGTTCGGCACGTGCTCGCGCGTGACCGGAACTTCGAAAAGCATGGTGTGCCCGGTGATGTGCGCGACCTTGTGCCAAAAGATGCCGCGGCCCTCGACCGCGACGACGGCCCATGCGTCGTCGAACGCGGTGTTGACCAACACCTTCGCCGTGTCCCCGACCTCATAAACATCCTTGTCGGTCACGACCTCTATCTCCGTGCCGCCGTAACTCGGCCAGCGGCTCGCCCCGCTCGTGACCCATAGGTATGCCTCGGAGGCGATGCGGTTCCCTCGCTGGTCGGCTCCGGCCACCTCCACGACGTAGGCCCCTTCCTCACGTGGCGCGAATTCGAAGCTTCCCTCACCGCCGGATCCCGTGACGAGTTCACCGCGCGCTTCATTCCAGCGCTTGGCCTTCGAGCCCTCCCACGTCTCCCGCATGGCCTGCCATTCCAGGTGCGTCGGAAACGGCTTGCCGTCCACGGTTTCAGCCTTAACCCTCACCACCACTGGCCTGCCCGGCTCCACGACATAGGCCTGCGGCTGAACGCTCACCTCGAACAGGCCCCGCGCCACGGTTACCGTGGCTCTCCCGGCGACCTCGCGGCGGCTCTCGTCAGTCACGACCACCTCGATGAACACGGTCCGGGTCTGGTCGGAGTCCTGAGTCTTTATGGTAAATGACGCGTGCCCGCTCGCATCCGTCACGGCCTCGCCCGAGGCGACGAGCTCACCGTAGTACCCGAACCCCTCGTCATCGACTGGGTAGTAACCGAGGTCTTCATACGCGTAGTACGGAAAGTAACGCGGCTGGGAGTATGCGGCATATGTGACCTTTGCGCCTGGAACCGGCGCGCCGAAATAGTATGCGGCCTTCACCGTCACAGGGATCTCGTCCCCTGCCACATACAGGGCCTTTGCCGTTTCCACTTGTACCTGGTACTCCGGCTTGCGGTACTCGGCCACCTTGAACGCGCCAGAGTGGGTGCTGCCCCTCACCGTGGCAAGCACTCGGTACATCCCAAGCGCCGGCTCGTCCCCCAACACGAACTCGCCAGCGAACGAACCGAAGCCGTTGGTCGCAACCTCGGTCTTGTAGACGCATGCGTCGCGCGCGTCGCGCACTTCCACCCGGACGGGCTCGCCCGATAATACCTCATACCCATCGCCTGTATCCTCGCGGAGAATGCCCTTGAGGTACACGCGCTGGCCGGGTCTATATATGGGTCTATCCGTGTAAATGTACGCCTTGTAGCGGGAGTCCTCCCAGTAGTACGACGAGGTCACCTGCGCGAAGCTCTCCCCGGATGTGCCCACCACAGCCACGCCCCTTGGAAGGCCGGGAGCGTTCAAGACCCACAAGCCGTCTTGCCCCGTGTTCCCACCCCCGATCCTCTTGCCCTCGCTGAATACCGAGACGTTTACACCACCCATGGGCGCATCTTTCGCAAACGAATGTGCATATACGAGGAGCTCCCCCTGGGCCTGTTTGGTTACGAGGCCGAGGTCGGTTACGAGGATCCAGGTTGCGGCCTCACGGCCGTGGTTATCTCGGGCTTTCACGACGTAACCCCCGGTCCCGCTGACGGGCACGGGCACGCTCAACGTGAAGTCGCCCCCTCGTTTGTCTGGCTTCGGATACCTAGCGAGCTTCTTCATCGGCGCCACGCCGCTCCGCGGCAGGAGTTCCGCTGCCGAGCTAAGAGACCCGTGCGTCTGGTAATGGCTTGCAGGGTCAAATCTCCAGACCGCAATATCAACCCTCGTCGCGGCCCGTCCCCGGACGATCACGGACGGACGTTCAGAAGGCGCCCACACCCGTTCCTCCGCGTACATGTACAGGTATCCCTTGTCTGTGCCGTCCGCCGAGAGCGGCTTTGCCAGGAACACGAGCACAGCCGAGACAGCGAGCGCGAGCACGGCCACGTAACCTGCCCGCCGAGGGAAACGTGCCTCCTGTCGTCTCATCGCGCCTTACCTCCTCCGCTTTGCGTTCTTGGCGGCAGGGCCTTCCCGAACCGTTCGGTTTCGAACACGAGTAGCTCGAACGCGTCAGCCGGCCCGATACCAGCTTCGCGTTTCGCCCAGGCGACCTCGTATGCGCCCGTCCTGGCCTCGCCCGGCAGGATCACGCCCGACCGGCCGTTCGCCATCACGACGACGCCCTCGGTGCGGGGGTCGATAGGAGCCCCGGGCGCGCAGCGTCTGAGCCTCCCGACCACGGACACGCAATAATCAAGTCGTGCCACCTCATCGGCGTCCACGGGCGGGTGCCGCGGATCCGATGTCGCCGCCATCCGCGCGGCGCATGCGATCTCCTCGGCAAGCGAGGCCTCCATGGGGTAAACCGTCCCCATACATCCCCTCACCTTCCCATCGAGGATCAGCGCGACGAAGACGCCCGCCGGGACCCCGAGAAGGCGCTCTTCGGGAGCCTCCTCGGCCGTCGGGAAGCGCATCTGCGCTCGCGCGCCTGTCGCGTCGGCGACCGCACCACGAGCGATATCGAGGACCGCGTTCTCAAGCGCAGGGGTGTGAGCCGCCTTCAGGCGGCTGAGGAAGTCGCCGCGCCCCTGCGCCCCGTCCCCGGGCGGGTTGGGGTGCACTACCTCAGAGAGGACCGGGCCTTGGGATAGATCCGCGCTCGACATCCGCAAGCCCGGCTGCCTAGCTCTCATTACGCCGTGCCATCCCCCGCCCCCGGCGGCCGCCGCGATGGCAAACCCGACAGCCACGCCGGCCAACGCGAACAGGACCACGCCCCGGACGAGCCCAGGAGGTTTGGGTTTGCGGAGTCTCTCAAACAAGATCTCTTCCCGCCCCTTCAGCGTTTAGTGCTTCTCTAGTGCCTCTCCGGTGCCTCTCCTTGGTTTTCGACTCTGTGGACTTCGACTCTTCCTTGTGTCTTCCTCTATGAAGTCCCAGGCCGCGTTTCCACCCAATAGCGCTCCCGCGGCTGGGCCATGCAACGGGCGGCCAGGAGCGAAGGCAACACCGCTTCGCACGCGGAATAACATGTTGTGAGAAAGTGTCGACCCCCGAACCGGGCAGGCCCTGCACACGACCGGCCAACCCCGGTGGAGGGCATACGACGCCGGGAGGGAACTTTTGTGATCACGTATATAGTCCAGCCTGGCGACACCCTTTCGCTCATTGCGCAAAGGTTCGGGACCGCCGTAGCCGCGATCGTCAGGGCCAACGACATCACCAACCCCGACGTGATCTTCGTCGGACAAGTGCTGCAGATCCCTGTGACTGCGGCGCCGCCACCGCCGGCTCCGGCTCCTGCTCCTACCCCCGCCCAGCCCCCGGTCATTTCGGTGCCGGCGGGCTTCCGGCCATACATCGTGCAGCCTGGGGACACTCTTGCGGAGATCGCAGCAAGGTTTGGGACCACAGTGGAAACGCTCGCGTCGGTGAACCGCATTCCCAACCCCGACCTCATCGTGGTAGGCCAGGTATTGTTGGTGCCCACGAGACCGGTGGTCGCGGTCCCGACGCCGCCGCCGCCTGTCCTGGCACCACCCACGCCGCCGACTCCGCCCGCCGTGCCGCCAGGACCGCCTGTTCCTCCAGGGCCACCGCCAGCGCCGCCCGTGACCGGCTTGAACCAAGTCTCGGTGGTGCAGGACGGCCTGCGGCATACCTTCATAGTAAACAAGCTCACATACGCGCAGGGCGAACCAGTGCGCATGAGCCTGAGTAAGACCAACCTCACCACCGGCCCCGTTGCGATAACTTACCGGTCAAGCCAGCGCTTCGACTTCATCGTCGCGCGAGACACAAGAGAGATCTGGCGCTGGTCCGCGGGAAAGTTCTTCACTTTCGCGATAGAGCGCGTGACGCTGCCGCCCGGCCAGAACCTCGTCTTCCAGCAGACGTGGAACCAGACCACGAACGAGGGAGTGCCGGTCGGGCCGGGTGTGTACACCATCACAGCGGTCAATACGGGGACCGGGGTGAGGTTGAGCCTCCAGATCACGATAAGGTGATGATTGGCTAAGGTGACAGCTCGAATCGCCGCGCTCGACTCCCGCCATACTTAAGGTGTATAATCTGTGGGAAGACATGCTCCGGCGATTCTGACCAGGGAGGCGTGAGTTGTGCAGGACAAGATCGAGAAAGCCTTGGCGAAGATCCGCTCCGCTTTGCAGGCACACGGGGGCGACGTCGAGCTCGTCAGCGTGAATGACGGCGTCGTGAAGGTCAGGCTCACGGGGGCCTGCGTAGGCTGTCCCATGTCCGTGATGACCCTCAAGAACGGCGTGGAGCGAGCCCTCAAGGAAGAGGTGCCCGAGGTCAAACGGGTGGAGGCCGTCTGATCGCCGCGCCGACTGCTTTCGTCAGGGTTGCCGGCGGCCGCAAGGCGACAGGCCGTGCCAGCAAGCCGACCACTCGCACTTGCTCACGCCGAAGGTCAGTGGGGTGGTACGCGTAAGTTGAGCCCCGCCGTTCGTTCGCCTGGCGGACGCCGGCAACCCCCGGGACGATCGAAGAGCCGAAACGCGGCTATCCCAGGGGGCGGGACATGCGAGCTGGGAAGCCGCCGAAGCCCTAGAAAACCCAGGACGCACCCAGGCTTGCGACCCGTCTCAGCGTAGCCGGGTACGACATCTTGCCCCGCGCGAGATCATCCTTTATGCGCGAGACGTCAACCCGGCGTGCGATGAGGCTGCGCAGAACCCCGGCGGTCCGGACGTATCTCCCCACCAGCACCGCCCCGGTCAAGCGGCTGCCACGGAAGACGAGCCGTGCGTAATCGCCTTCGTCGCCGCCCTTCGCGCCAGCGAGCGTGTGCACTTCGTCGCCTTCCTCGGGCCTCGTCCTGCCGATGGCCGCGACGCACGCGCCTCCAAACGTGACAGTGTTCATCCCGACGTCGCCGGGGTACGTCACGCGTAGGCCCGCCATGTTGTAGCCCGCCACCCTGCCCTGCCAAACCGCGCTGCACCATAGGGCGTTCAGAGCAACCGCGCCCCGGGCGATATCGAAGCCTTCAGCCAGGTCGCCCGCGGCATATACCCCGGGCATGTTGGTCTCCATCAGCTCGTTCACGATGACCCCACGACCCGTGGCGATGCCCGTGCCCCGCGTGCAGAGAAGGTTGGGAATGACGCCTTTTCCGACGACCACCATCTCGCAGTCGATATTCTGACCAGTGCTGAGGATGACACTTTCGACTCTCCCGTTGCCCTCAATCCTCGTCACATCGCACCCTAAGAGTATGTGAAGCCCAGGGGTCCCCTGGAAAACCTTGAGCACCGGCGCGGCATCCTCAGGGGCCGTAACCTGCGACAGCAGCCGCCTCGAAGACACAGCCATCCATACCTCGAGCCCGCGGGCCAGCAGGCCTTCCGCAGCCTTGAGGCTGACGAGCCCTCCCCCTATCACGACAACGCGCCGGGCGAAGGACACGGCCTGGGCTATTCTCTCGGCGTCATCGAACGTCCTCAGGTAGTAGACCCCAGGAAGCCTCACGCCGCATACATCGGGTACTTGCGGCGAACTCCCCATAGCGAGGAGCAGCTTGTCGTACATGAGCTTTTGCCTGTTGGAGAGCTCGACGACCCTTCCTTCCGGGTCGATATGGGTTGCGGCCACCCCGAAGAGCGTCTTGGCGCCGTTTTGCTCGTAGAAGTCCTCGCCGACGAGAAACAGGCTCGGAAACCTCACCTTCCCCGCGATCCAGTAGGTCAAGAGGATCTTCGAGTAGAACCGCCACCTCTCGGGCGATACCACCGTGATATCACCTGTGCGGTCCACCTCCCTGATCGCCTTCAAAGCGCTTATCCCGGCAGGACCATTCCCGAGGATCACGTACTTCATGAGGCCATCCTCCATCCCATGCGCACGGCTTGCGGGCCTCGCGCGTTTCTCCCACTTCGTTCTCCCTGTTGACGCCCCTTCTCGTTGGAACGCTCGTTCCTCTCTTCTCTTTGTCTCTTTTCGGTCCCTCAAGCATGTCCCCTCAAGCGTGTCGCCCCGCGCCGGCCTCCAGCCGGCCAGCCGCGCGGTGGCAGGCGCCCGCACTAAAAAGGCGGGTTGCGGGCGCCTGTGCCACGCCTAGCTATCCCGCCTGTCCCCTCGCCCGTCACCCTCCTGCGACTGGCGAAAGGAAGCTTATCGTGTCGTCATCGTCCAGCTTCGTGTCAGCCCCTTCCAAGAACTGAACGTTCCGGCCGTTTACGAGGATATTGATGTCTCGGCGGATCTCCCCATCCTCTGTCACGATCTGGCGCGCGAGGCGCTCTCCGAAGCGGTCTTGGAGGACCTGCACCAGCGCCCGGAGGCATGGGGCAGATCCCGCTGGTATCAAGACCTCGTCGGTACCCGCCGCCTCTTTCAGGAAGAAGAAGAATCGGACGCGCAACGCGTGCACCCCTCATTCACGCACACATGGTGAGCCCGAGTCGCTCCAGCGTCTCGTCGGAAGGCTTGCCGTCCTCGCTCCAACCTCTGGCCGAGTAATACTCGGCGAGCATCTCTTCAAGCTCGCACACATTCCCAGCAGCCGGGCCCTCGGGCATCGGCTCGGTGAGAAGCCTCGGTACCAGCGAATCGTCAGCCTTCGTGAGTCCTTCCCTCATGTTGAAGAGGCGCTCTAGATTCCAGATGCGCTCCCCGGCCAACACTGCGTTCTCAGTGGTGAAGGGGAGCCCTGTCGCGAACCGGAGCATGGTCGCTACGTCCTCCGCCCCCAGCGCGAACGTGGTGAATAGGCACATCCCGGCGGAATCCACGAGCGCGGTCACGTCCTGGAACGCCTTGACCAAGGCAGCCTTCCCCTCTTTCACCAGCGGGTCGACCTTCTCCGGGACGCCGAGCACCTCGGAGGATATGGTGTACCCTCTCACGTGGCACCCGCCCCTGTTGGACGTGGCGTAGTTCAATCCGATGCCCTTCACGGCACGCGGGTCGTATGCCGGGTACTCCTGCTTCTTCGCAGTCATGGAAAGCTCCGGATGCCCGAACTCCGCCGCAAGACGGTACGAGCCTCTCGCGAGCATGTCACCGAAGCCTTCGCGGTACCCGGTCTTGCGGGTTGCCTCAACCACGGCGTCGGCATCGCCAAACCTCAGAGCCATATCTGTCGCGCCCTCCGGCAGATAACCCTTTTCGTACAGCTCCATGGCGCACGCGATGGTCGACCCCATGGTTATCGGGTCAAGGCCGAGCTCGTTGCAGATGTGGTTGGCCTTGGTCACCGCCTCGAGGTTGTCGACGCCACATGCCGCTCCAAGCGCCCAGATGGCCTCGTATTCGGGCCCCTCACCCTGCCCTTTGTACTTGCCGCTCTTTATCACGGTAGGCCGCCCACATGCGATGGGGCAGCCAAAGCATGCGCGCTTCCTTACGAGAAGCGTCGCAGCCAGCGTCTCGCCGGATATCTTCTCAGCACCCTCGAACACGCCGGTTTGGTAGTTGCGCGTCGGAAAAGCCCCGTGTTGGTTGATGACATTCACGAGAACGGGCGTCCCGTATGTTGGAAGACCCTGAGACGTCACGGGAGACGCCTTGATTTTCTTGAAGGCCGCCAGCACAGCTTCCCTGAACCGCGACGGATCGGCTACTTTCACGTCGCCCGTTCCGCGCACCACGATCGCCTTCAGATTCTTGGAGCCCATGACCGCGCCGACGCCCGAGCGCCCGGCGGCGCGGCCCTTGTCATTCACCACGCACGCAAAGAGCACGAGCTTCTCGCCCGCAGGGCCTATGCATGCCACCTTTGCATCCGGATCCGTCTCTTGGACAAGGATATCTGTCGTCTCGGCCGTGGTCTTCCCCCAGACGTGCCTCGCCGAGCGGATCTCGGCTTTGCCGTTGTGTACCCAGATGTAAACGGGCTCGTCCGCGACCCCCTCCACGATAACGGCGTCGAAGCCCGCGTATTTCATTTCGGCAGGGAAGTGCCCACCAGAGTTCGATCCCGCAATGAACCCCGTGAGCGGCGACTTCGTGACAACATTGTAGCGGCCCGCTGAGGTGGCCGCGGTGCCAGTGAGAGGGCCCGTGGCGAAGATGATCTTGTTGTCAGGACCGAGAGGATCTACACCGGGCCCGAGCTCGTCGTAAAGGATCTTGCTGCCGAGACCTCTCGCTCCGATGTACTTCTCGGCGAGGTTGGGGCACAGGTCTTCCACGCTTATGGACCGCGTGCTAAGACAAACCCGAAGGATCTTTCCCGTCCACCCGAACATCACGCCTTCACCTCCTGAAGGGCGCTCTTCAGCCTCTCGCCCACGGCTTTGCGCTTACGCAGCGCGGCTTCGTCCGCCTGGACGTACTTGATAGCGTCCCACGGGCAGAACAAGACACATTCGGGCTCACCGCCGCAGAGATCGCATTTCACGACCTTACCCTCGGCGGGCGAGTAGGCGATGGCCCCGAACGGACACGCAGCCTGGCACATCCTGCAACCTATGCACTTCGCGTCATCGATGACCACCGCCCCCGTTTCCGGGTGCCGACCTATGGCGCCGGTGGGGCACACATCTTGGCAAAGGGGTTCATCGCAGTGCTGGCACGTAACGGGAAAGAAGAAGTTGTCTTCGAGAAACGTCGCGACGGTGATCCTCGCCTTCGCAGGGCTGAACGACCCCGCCTGTTTCGCGGAACACACCAGCTCACAGATACGGCACGCCGTGCACTTCTCATGCTCCACTAGCAGGACCTTCTCCAAGGCACCGTCCCCCTTTCTTCGCATTTTAATATACAATTCGTGAAGTCGCGTTGGATTCCTTCTACCGCATCGAAACTCACGGAAGGCGTGAATCGAGGGCTGACGCCGTTTCAAAGGCCATCTCGTCGAGGGATGGACGGTACAGTTGTACGCGGTTCCCCCCTGATCCCTTCGCCGCGTACATCGCCCGGTCCGCCTTATCAAGGAGCACGAGGGCATCCTCGCCATCATCGGGGAAGACGGCGATCCCGGCACTTATGGTGATCTTCAGGATGCGTCCGTTGGGCCCCACGAAGCCCGTCTCGGAAACCGCGTCCCTGGCCCTTTCCAGAGCCGCGAAAGCGTCTTGACACCCGGTATTCGGCATGACGACGGCGATCTCATCACCGCCGTATCGAGCCAGATAGTCCGTGGTGCGGAACGTTTTCTTCAGAGTGTCCGCTAGTTGAGTGAGGATCTTATCGCCTGCGAGATGCCCAAAGGCATCGTTAACGCTCTTGAAGAGGTCAAGATCTATCATGCTCACCGCCAGCGGCTCCCCATACCGGGCCGCCCGCTTGAGCTCTATGCCGAGGACGTCAAGGAGATAACGGTGGTTGTAGATACCGGTGAGAGGGTCGGTTCGTGAGAGCGCAAGAACCTCCTGTCTCAGTCTCCTTTCTTCTTCAAGCAGCATGCCTAAGAAAAAGCTGATGAGAAGCAACATTGCGCCCGTAAACACAAGCCTGCATAGGTTGAGCCCGGATAACCCTTCCGGGGCTTCTCCTGCGGCCAGGACTGCAACGGAAAGGGCGCAAGCGGCGATGGCGGTCGCGAGCCCGGCTTTAAGACCGAATCTGAGGGTGGCGGCGAGTATTGGCAGCGCGGCTAACGGCCAGAAAGGGCTCGAAGGCCCGCCGGAGACATATATGACGGCCTCCACGATGGCTATATCTGCGCTGGTAAGCAGGAGCTTTAGCCAAAGGCTGTTCCCGAGCTCGGTCGAGGCGAGGCGCCGCCTGACCAACACGTACGCAGGACCTATAACCGCAAGCGAAAACGGAAAGAGCCCTGGCTGCCACCGGATCTCATCGAGGAACGCCACGCCCACCATCACGGATACAACGGCAGCCGACATCCAGAGCCTGTCGATGACCAGCGCATCGCGGCCTGTAAGAATGCCTTCTCGATCAGGTCTTTCGCGGGTCACTTCTCCGGCCTCGCCTTACCGCAACTGCGGGGAGCTTGCTGGCGATCGCAAAACATGTGGGCCAGTCGAATCTTGCGGCAGCACTAATGTCTACGCCCGGTCAAGCCGATATTTCTATAAGGGAACGAGTCGAACACAGGCACAGGCCTCTTACAACGTTACTATGTGCCCGTGACAGACGACGCCAGGGCTTCCCTAACTCCCCCGTGTCCTTGATTTTACCATAGCACCTGAAGGAAAGCAATGGCAAGTGAACTTCATGTTACCTGAGCAGAAGTAATGATGGATAGCTGACACATCTATGACAAAGTCCTGGTTAGGAGGAAATGGGCAAACCACGGCGAATCCCCAAGGCGAATGTCGGAAAATGGTATGACATGCAACAGATCCCACCTATCTGAACAAGCTGCGAGGTCTGTCGCAAGAGCCTCGCGCATGGAGGCGGTCCCATGAGAAGCAGGCTTTCTTCCGGCGAGCGTCCCACCAGATCCTGGCGAGCGAGGCTCGCGAAGATCAGGCCAAAGCCGGGCATAGGATCGAAGATCATGGGCATGGTCGTGTTGCTGTTACTGCTGATGGGTGGCGTGGCATACCTAGGCATGTACGGCATGCAGGTGCAGGAAGGCGTGTACTCAAGGATCCTCAACGCTGGCGTGCCGCTGCAGAGGCATATCGACAGCTTGCGGATCGCTACGTGGAAGAAGGCCGCGACAATCCTGTCGTATGCTTTGACGCAAGACGAAGGAGTCCTGAAGGAATTCGAAGCTACCGATGAAGCCTCGAAGACAGAGCTCAGCAACATACTGACCGTGATGCCTGACGACAGCGCAAGTGCGCAGTACCTTCAGCAGCTCGGCGACGCCAACAGCAGGTTCGCGTCGCGCGCGAACGTCGCAAAGATGCTGGTCCAGTCGGGCGATTCGCAAAAGGCCCTCGAATTCATCCGCACGGACGGGCTGCCCATCATCACCGAGCTCAGCTCGGTCGCTGATGAGTGGATCGCTTCGACCAACAAGGAGCATGCGAATCAGGTGGCGGCTGCGACAGCTCAAAGCAGACGGGTAAGATTGATCCTAGTGGGGGGAATGGCCGCGGCCGCCCTCGTGGGTCTCTTGATAGGAATTACCCTCACGTGGAACATCACCAAGCCGGTCTCACGGCTCACGCGAGCGGCACGCGAGGTCGCCAGCGGCAACCTCTCGCAGGATATCCCGACCTTGAAACGCAGCGACGAGATAGCCACGCTCTCCCGAGCCTTCGCAGATATGTTGTCAAGCCTCAGGACGCTTGTTTCACACATCGGCGAGTCTTCGCGCGAACTCGCCTCCACCGGGGAGAGTCTTTCCGAGAGCGCCGCAGGGGCAAACCAAGCAACCACCCAGATCGCTGAGGTCATGAAGACCGTGGCCGCGGGGGCGTCAGAGCAAACCCGCCGAGCCCATGAGACTCACAAAACCATGAATCAACTGGGCGAGGCCATAGACCAGATAGCGAGGGGCGCCGAAAACCAGGTCGCGTCGGTGACGGAGGCAAGCGATACCGTCTCGCAGATGGTGAGCGCCATTGACATGGTGGCCAAGAGCGCGGACTCCCTTGTTCACGCATTTGACGGAATGCGGGCCACGGCCCTCTCGGGCAAGGAGGCTGTCGGCAAGGCGATAAACAGCATGAGGAGGATCGCGGACCTCATCGCTGAGACAGCCGGAGCCACCAAGCAGCTCGGGGAGGATTCCATAAGGATCGGCGACATAATCGAGGTCATCGACGAGATAGCCGAGCAGACCAACCTCCTCGCCCTGAACGCTGCCATAGAGGCTGCCAGGGCGGGCGAGCACGGCAGGGGATTCGCCGTGGTGGCTGACGAGGTCGGAAAGCTCGCCACGAGGTCAAGCGAAGCCACTAAAGAGATCTCTGCTATCGTCGAGAAGATGCAGAATAGCGTCGGGACAGCCGACAAGTTTATGAACGTGACGGCAACGGAAGCACAAGGCAGCAACGCGCTCGCAGGCGAAGCCGGCAAGGCGCTTTCGGACATAATGGGTGCGGTGGAACACATGGCCGCGGAAGTGGACGCCATCGCCGACCTCGTTCGAAAGATGGCGGCCCATAGCACGCGGGCAATCAAAGCCATCGAGAGCGCTGCGAGCATAACCGAGGAAAATACGGCGGCCACTGAGGAAATGGCGGCCGCCAGCGAGGAGGTGCGAAAAGCCGTCGAGGCGGTAGCGTCGGTCTCGACCCAGACAGCCGCCTCAGTGGAGCAGGCTTCCGCCTCGACCGAGGAGATGGCTGCAACCATTGCAGAGGTAACAAGCTCGGCACGTCGCTTGGCGGAGCTCGCTGCCGACCTGAGCAAGCTCGTAAGCTCATTCGCGGTGTGAGGTGTGAGCGTCAAGGCGCCTCAAACGGCATGTCTCCCGCGCCGTGGGGCGCCGCCCGGCGAGCGGCCCTGACCTGACGGTCCGAACGGCCGGGCCCGACAAACCGGGGACGGCCGTGCGCGGACGGGGGCTCCGGCGCCTAGAGAGGTAGTGCGTGCAGGTCCCCTAAGCAGATTACCGCAGGTTCGCGCTACTTTTTACCACGGAAGTCCCGTCCAAGGTTGCTGGTGTTGCATCCAGGGTTGCCGGTGTTGCTCTCCGGGGACGGCGCGCTTGCCGCGCGCCTCGTTCGAATTTGGCGCGCGGGCTAGCCAAATTCTCAACGCCCCGTCGTGCAAGCACCGGCAACCCTAACACCTTCAAGAAAAGAGGCGGAATACCTGGTCGGAGCTGAAGGTCGCCGTTGCTCCGGCCGTCAGCGCGCGAGGTCGCCGGGGGTTATGCACAGTGGCCAGGATCTTGACATCCTGGGCTACCTCGTCGTCCGGACCTCTGCCCATGTGCTCCTTCTCAAACCTGAGAACGGCGTTGCTTATCTCGGCTTCGATCTGGCCCTTGGTCTTTGCCACCCGCGATCTTCCCCCGCCCTTCGGCTAGCGCGCCTTCCCCCGGCTTGCTGCCGTCACGAGCACCGTTCCCGTAGCATCGGTATGTTGATTCCGTGCTTACGTGCGGTCTCGATGGCCTTTTCGTAGCCGGCGTCCGCATGACGGATCACGCCCGAACCCGGGTCCGTGGTAAGCACGTGCTCGAGGCGCCAATCGGCATCGTCCGTGCCGTCAGCCACCACTACCATTCCGGCATGGATGGAGTAGCCGATCCCCACGCCGCCCCCATGATGAACTGAAACCCACGACGCTCCAGAAACGGCATTAAGGAGGGCGTTCAATATGGGCCAGTCTGCGATGGCGTCGCTGCCGTCGCGCATCCCCTCGGTCTCGCGGTTGGGCGACGCCACTGATCCTGTGTCCAGATGGTCGCGACCGATCACAATGGGCGCCGAGATCTCGCCCCGGCGAACGAGCTCGTTTATGGCCTTCCCGAACCTCGCCCTCTCGCCGTATCCCAGCCAGCATATCCTGGCAGGCAGCCCTTGGAACTGCACCTTTTCGCGGGCCATCTTAATCCAGCGGGTAAGACGCTCGTTCTCTGGAAACTCACGCAACACGACCTCGTCGGTCTTGTAAATGTCCTCGGGATCACCTGAGAGCGCCACCCATCGGAAGGGCCCCTTGCCTTCGCAAAAGAGAGGGCGTATGTAAGCGGGCACGAAGCCTGGGTAACTGAAAGCCTCTTTCACCCCGGCGTTGAACGCCTGCTGTCTCAGGTTGTTCCCGTAATCAAACACCACCGCGCCGCGGCGCTTCATCTCGAGCATCGCTTCCACTTGCGTGGCCATGGACTTCATAGCGCGCTCAATGTATAGCTTGGGATCGCGCCTGCGCAGCTCAGCGGCCTCGTCCACAGAAAGGCCCGCCGGGATGTACCCTCCTAATGGGTCGTGCGCAGATGTCTGGTCGGTCACGATGTCGGGGATAACCCCACGGCGCACCAACTCAGGGTGGGTCTCGGCGGCGTTCCCCAGGAGGGCGATGGAGAGAGCCTCGCGCTTCTCCAAAGCCCTGCGCGCGAGCGACACCGCTTCGTCGATGCTGCGGGCCATGACATCACAGTACCTGGTCGCGAGGCGGCGCTTGATGCGCTCCTCGTCAACCTCCACGGCTATGACGACACCGCCGTTCATGGTCACTGCAAGCGGCTGAGCGCCGCCCATACCCCCGAGCCCGGCCGTGAGGGCCAACTTGCCCGCGAGAGTGCCGTTGAAATGCTGGCGCGCGGCCTCCGCAAAGGTTTCGTACGTCCCCTGCAAGATACCCTGGGTGCCTATGTAGATCCAGCTTCCCGCGGTCATCTGGCCGTACATGGTGAGGCCCTTCGCCTCGAGCTCCCAGAACTTCTCCCACGTCGCCCACGCCGGAACGAGCATGGAATTGGAGATGAGGACCCTCGGCGCAAGTCGGTGCGTCTTGAAGACACCCACTGGTTTCCCTGATTGGACCAGCAAGGTCTCATCGTTTTCCAGGATCTTGAGGGAATCCACAATGGCATGGAATGCTTCCCAGCTGCGCGCCGCCTTGCCTCGACCGCCGTAAACCACGAGTTCCTCAGGCTTCTCCGCCACCTCTGGGTCAAGGTTGTTCATGAGCATACGCATGGCAGCCTCTTGCTGCCAGCCCTTACACGAAAGCTCCCGTCCCCTCGGTGCACGAACCACCTCTGCCACCGGTTCTCCCTCCTCTAACGAAAACGGGCCCGGTGCCCGCGCTTTCTCATTATCGCGCACGAGCACCCGGCCCGCTCATTCCATCACGCTCTGCCCGGGCTCTCCGCAAGCTTCGGAGGCCTGGACGGAACCCGCCCCTTGGCACCGCCTTCCTCATCCGAGGCACCGCACTGAGCCTCGCCAAGGGTCGCTGCCGCCGCGGCGGCAGGTATCGTCTGGCCGGCGTCCGCCTCCCTGGACGGCGCCGCCTCAGACAGAAGCGCGTCAAGCTCCGCCCCTTCGATGGTCTCTCTTTCCTTGAGTGCGTTGGCCAGCCTTTCCAGCTTGTCTTTGTTGCCGCCGATGAGCTCCTTCGCCTTCGTGTAGCACTCGTCGACTATCCGCCGAACCTCGCGGTCGATCGCCGCGGCAACCTCCTCGCTGTAATCGCGGTCGTGGGCGAGGTCTCTGCCGAGGAATACGGTGTCCTCCCGCTTTCTACCGAACGTGAGCGGACCGAGCTTCTCGCTCATCCCGTACTCCGTCACCATCCTGCGCACCGCTTTCGTGACCCCGTTGAGGTCGTTCTCGGCACCGGTTGAGATCTCACCCAGGATGATCTCCTCGGCCACACGGCCCGCGAGCCCTACGACGACCTCATCAAGGATCTCCGACTTCGTCAGGAAGTGCCGATCTTCCTCGGGAAGCATGAGAGTGTAACCGCCCATCCTCCCTCGAGGTATTATCGAGACCTTCTGAACGGGATTCGCGTGCGGCAGCAGCTTCGCTGCGAGCGCGTGACCAGCCTCGTGGAAAGCCACGAGGTTCTTTTCGCGCTCGCTCATGACCCGCCCTTTCTTCTGCGGGCCGGCCACCACGCGATCGATGGCCTCGTCGCACTCTGCCATGGTGATCTTCCGCTTACCACGTCGCGCTGCCAGTATGGCGGCCTCGTTCAGCAGGTTCTCCAGGTCCGCACCGGTGAAGCCAGGAGTCCTCTGAGCGAGAACCCTGAGGTCGACATCAGGCGCGAGGGGCTTGTTCCTCGCATGCACCTTCAGGATGGCCTCCCTGCCCGGAAGGTCGGGCATATCCACGACCACCTGCCTGTCAAACCTCCCCGGCCGCAGAAGGGCCGGGTCAAGCACGTCAGGCCTGTTGGTTGCGGCAAGAAGGATTATGCCGGTGTTCGGCTCGAATCCGTCCATTTCCACGAGAAGTTGGTTGAGCGTCTGCTCCCTCTCGTCGTGTCCGCCGCCCAAGCCCGCGCCTCGTTGCCTGCCCACCGCGTCTATCTCATCGATGAACACGATGCACGGCGCGTTCTTCTTGGCCTGATCGAAGAGGTCTCTCACCCTCGCTGCGCCGACACCAACGAACATCTCAACAAAGTCGGAGCCGCTTATGATGAAGAACGGCACACCCGCCTCGCCTGCGATGGCCCGCCCGAGCAGCGTCTTGCCGGTTCCCGGAGGCCCCACGAGCAGCACGCCTTTTGGTATCTTGGCCCCGAGCTCCACGAACTTCTTCGGGTGCTTGAGGAACTCCACTATCTCGGCGAGCTCCTCCTTAGCCTCGTCCACACCTGCAACGTCGGCGAACGTGGTCTTGCCCCGATCCTCAACGTGGAGCCTGGCCCTGCTCTTTCCAAACGAGAGCGCCTTGTTGCCGCCTCCCTGCATTTGGTTGAGTATGAACAGCCACAACCCCACGAAGAACAGGATCGAGATTATCTGGGGCAGGATCGTGTACCACCACGGAGCCGAGGGCTTCGGATCCGCCGTGACCTCGACCCCGGCGAGCGGCCCCTGCGCATCTTTCAGCCTGTCAGTGACGAGGCTTATGTCGGGCACGTACGTCTCAAACTCGGTGCCGTCGGTGAATTTCCCTTCCACTTTGTCGTAACCAATAATGTGAAGCTCCGACACACTGCCTGCGTCGAGCTTCTCCATGAACGTACTCAAGCTGACTTTCTTGGGTTGCTCCCTCTGGCTGTAAAAGCTGCTGGCAATGGACACCGTCATGAGCCCCAGGAGCAGCCACAAGCCAAGCGTGCGTAGCGCTTTGTTCAATTGATCTCCTCCCACTGGTCATCACCACGCGCCCGGCTGGGCCTTGATGAGAGGCCACCGACCGGACCAGTTCATCTCCGCCATGAAGACCTAGGATTCAGAAATCCCATGATATGCAAGCACATTATAGCACACGGTCCTATCAATCACAACCGAACGTACCCCTGCGCCCTCGTCGCCTCCGTGCGAATCCGCGCGCGGGACTAGGCACCTCTAAATGTGTCGCCAGAAGTTCGCGTTGCTTTTCGGCGGGGAGAAGAACGGCCGTCTTGCTCACCCGGGCCCGCCATGCTCCGCAGCCCGCACTGCCAGACGCAAGACCCTGCGAGTCGACGGGCTCACCCTGGCGAGGTCGCTCCTCTTGACGCCGACGACCCAGAGGATATCCTTCCCAGCTACTATAACGGGCACCCGGTCCCGAATGTTCCGTGGGATCTTCTCATCGATGAACAGATCCTTGAGTTTCTTGTGGCCTTCCATCCCGAACGGGCGAATCCGATCCCCTTCGCGCCTCGTCCTCACAGCAAGACTAGGCCCGAGCGCGTCGAGGTCGAAGAACGCCTCATACGGGTCGGGTTCTGGACACGGATCGGCTCCTACACGGCCGACATGGCCTACACGGCCTACGCGGGTGTCCTCGCCGCACCCGCATCTCTTCGTCTCGAAGACCTCGGCATCTATGATCAGCCCAAGCTCGGGGACGAACGTCGTTCCCGGCACGTTCAAGGTGTGCTCGAACCCCCGGGTGGCAAGCGGGCCTCCAGGGTGTGACCGCGCGGCCGACTCGGACGCCGCCCACGCCTCCGTCTCCCCGCACGGCCAGCGTTCAGGCTGGGGCTCCGGCGCGGGCCCGCTGCCGAACTCGAGGATAAGCTCAACCGGAGACCCGATGGCGAGGCTCGCCCCTTGCCTATCGCAGCCATCAAGAGGGTTCGCTGGACGGTAGGCCTTCCTCGCCCAGATCCCCCTGGGCAGGCTCACGGCCGCTCCTGGGGAACCTTCCCGGGCGAGCTCGAGCACGGTTTCTACATGCTCGAATCCCACATCCTCCACCCCTAGCCCCAAGAGCGCTATGGCCTCGCGCACGACCCGCCGCTGGACGGCGACGGGTTCGGCGAGAAGCCGGGTGACGCTGAGCAGTGGTCCCCCCGGGGACTTCCCGAGGATGATATGTCCCATCCTCCGCCGGACCTCACCGGATATGAACGCATCGTCCTCCCTGACGAGTTCGGCCGTCCTCGCGATGCTCTCCACGATGCGCGGGTTGAAGCGACGCTCGAGGAGAGGAATGAGCTCGTGCCTCACCCTGTTCCGCGCGTACACCGGGGCGAGGTTTGACGCGTCAACCCTGGGAGAGAGATGGTTGTCCACACAATACGCCTCGATCTCCCGACGCGGCACGCCGATGAGGGGACGGATGATGACCGGGCCCTCCTTGTCCTTGCTGTTGCCAGCGCCGCCCTCGCCTGTCCCGAGGGGGCGCACCGGAGGGATCCCGCCGAGCCCCGTGGTGCCCGTGCCTCGTAGAAGCCTCAGAAGAACCGTCTCAGCCTGGTCACCTGCGTGATGGCCCAGCGCCACCCTGGTTGCGCCGGTCGATCGTGCCACTTCGCGATAGAATTCGTAGCGGGCTTCCCGCGCGGCAAGCTCCAGCGAGACCCGCTCCTCGCGCGCGATCGCCGCCACATCCCGGGATTCCACAGTCACAGGCAGGCCGAGGCGGCCCGCGAGGTCACTCACGTAACCAGCATCCTCGTCGGCCGCCTCGCCGCGAAGCATGTGATTCAAGTGCGCGACATGCAGGACGATGCCGAGCTCCTCCGAGAGCATCCAGAGGACGTGCAAGAGCGCCACCGAATCGGGGCCGCCCGATACTCCGACCAACACCCGGTCACCCGGCCTCGTCATCTCATACTTTTGAATAGTCGCCCTCACCTTGTCGATGAGACCTGTCACGCCTGTGCGCGCTACGCCAGATCTCACGCCGCGCGGATGTTCCATCGAGCCTCCTCGCAATGTGCCAACCGGCTCCTTACCGGAAGAATCCTTTCCGCGATGATTATACCATTTTCGGACGGGAGCCGCGCTATGCGCCATGCGCGCGTGTTACCGGTCGCCGACAGCGGTCATGGGCATTGCAGCCAGGCCACGCTGCGCCACCGGTCCTCGGGCTCGCGCGGGAGCGAGGTCAGGCATCCCGGGACCGTACGCAAGCTTCTTGTCAGATAGGCGGCGGTACACACGGCCCACCACGACCGTCATGTCGTCCGGCGTCCTCCCTTTGTAGTACTGGCGAGCCTTGTCAAGGATGAAACGGGCCACCTCCTCAGGCTCATCGGACGAGAGCCGCGAAAGGGCAGCCGTGACCCACTCGCCTCTTTCCTGCGAGCGCTCCGCGGCGTTCAGCACACCATCGCTCACCATAACGAGGAGGTCACCATCGGACAGCTTCGCGTGGGTCTTCTCCACATCTATCGCGTCGAAGACGCCTGCGGGCAGCGTCGCGGATTCGATCACGGTCACCCCGCGCGCGCCCTTGATAAAGCTTGGAGGCGATCCAACCTTTATGAACTGTGCATCGCCCGTGCCGAGGTCGACGGTGACTACGTCCAGCGTGGCGAAGGTCTCCCCCGAGGACCGCAGGAGCAGGATGAGGTTCACGGTCTTCACGGCGAACTCATCATCGAACCCAGCCTCGAGCAGCCGCTCCAACATGCTGACCGCGGTGGAGCTTTCGACCGCCGCGGCCTCGCCCGCGCCCATGCCATCGCTCAGCACGAACACCATCCTGCCGTCGGCGAGTTCCAACACGGAGTGGGTGTCTCCTGACACAGCGCTTCCGCCTCTGGCAAGCACGCTCGCGGCCGTGGCCAGCCCGAACACACGTGCCTGTGACAAAAGCACCTCACACGTGGGAAGGCCGCCCCTCGCTCCGCACCGGATCTTCGATGCCTCCATATGCCGCCCCATCAGGCGCGAAACGAGAGGCGCTATGGCTTTCTTGCATTCCTCCTCGCCGCAGCAAGCGTTTTTCTTGATTGTCACGTCCAGCCGTCCCCTGTTCCGCGCTACCACGCTCACCTCAGATATCCCAAAGCCAAACCGCGCGAGCTCCTTCGCGATCCGCTCCTCCGACCAGGTTTCGAACTCCACACGCTGCCACACATCCTCTCCAAGGCCGCGCAGGATCGTGGCCACCCCCTGCAGCTGCCCTGACAGCATCTGGCGGCCTTCTGCAAGGCGTCTCGCGGATGTGAGATTCTGCCGGAAAGTCCCGGTCGTGCTGTTCACGGCGGCCACAAGGCCAGGGATGTCGATGCATCGTCGCCTCAGCTGGCCCTTCACTTCCGACGGGTCCACCCTGCCCTTGAGCTCAGCGAGGGCAACCAGGTCGAGCACGTCGCGGAAGGTCCTGTGAAAGACGTCCTGCCAGCAAAAGAGGTATGACCTGCAGCGGCTGCAAGCCAGCTGGGCTACTCTGTGGAGGACACATGCGACGTCCGCGCGCTCCGCGAGATCAGGATCGTACGGCGTCTGCTTCAGCATGGATGAGAGGTCATCGAAGACCTTGGAAAAGTCTTGGAGTTTCCTGGACAGAACCTCCTGAACTCGGCGGGCGTGCGCGTCTCCGCTTGCCGACGTGCGGGTGACCGAGGGAACGAGGGCCCTAGCCTTGTAGAGGTACCTGTGTGGCACGCACATGAACCCGATTCCCGACGCAGCAAGCTGCGCCATGAACGCGGGGACGGCGGCGCCGGAAGCCACCTGGAACACGAGAAGCGACGCGCCGGCGAAGAATCCACCCGCCGAAGCGATCTTGCCGTGATGGCGGAATACTCCGGCCACGAACCCGCCCACCGCATAGGCTCCCACCACGGGTGCTCCCCCTTGCCCGGACATAGCACACGCAAGGCCCATGAGGGCACCTGAAACTGCCCCGAGCGCTCCACCTCCTGCGTAGGCTATCACGATGGTCGCCAAACCGGCCACGACCGCACCGGCACCGACGCCGCGCCACTCAAGACCCGCGAGGCCCATGGTGATCCCAGCGCACAGGAGGCTCAGTGAAGCGATATCCTCGAGGTCTGCCGCGTCTCGCCGGTCTGCGTCCGAGCCGGCAAGCCAGCCGTTTCTGCCCCACGAGAACACGCCCGCCGCCACTGCGCCGATGATCGCCTCGAGTGCAGCTACAGGAAACGAGGACGCAGGGAAACCTATGAGAGTCTTCACGGTCCAGGGAAGCGCGAATCCGAGGGAAAGGACCACGGCAGGCAGGACAAACACGTTCTGTTTCACCCTTCGCGACGCAAGACGCCCTGCGAGAGCCACAAGAGCCACCGGAAGGGCGGGCCAGATGGTACGCGCGTTCAGAACCGGCCCCGCCATGCCGAGAAAGACTCCCATGGCGGTCAGCACAAGCGCATCGTCGCGTGTTGCGGCCACGTGGGCAAGATAGGCGAGCCCGAAAGGAGACGCTGTGCCCAGGAGCATCGCCCTCCCGAGGAGGAAGCCGACAATGCTGGACGTCACCGACTCAGGAGAGAACGTCCCCGACAAGAACGCAAGGGCCCGGCCGCCACTTCCGGGTCGAGGCCCGCCTCGCCCGCCGCCCCCTGTTCCATCCGGGTCGAGGTCGCTCGGGAGCTCGGCCGGCACCCCCCACACGCGAGTTTTTCCCTTGGGAATGTACACCTTCCGAACCGCGCCGCCGCCAGCCCCGGTCTCGCCCGAACCCAGAGCCTCAGCTGCCTTGCATCCTGGCACCTCCGGTCGCGTGGAAGCGTTGGAAAACCGGTGTACAGTGCGTCCTGCCATGCATGGTTCCCCCTTCTCGAGTCTGATACCTTGCGGCAATTCCGCATCCGCGAGGATGATACCATAGGGCCACGGGGGGAACCTGACGGAAATTGTACCCGCCCCGGAGGAATCGACCGACACACACGGCGACGAATCGCCAGGACTTGCGGGGAAGGGCGGGAATCTGCCCCGCTCTCTATTCGTAACGAAGAGCCTCGATAGGGTCGAGGTTCGCTGCCTTGTATGCAGGGTATACCCCGAAAACGAGCCCAACCGCGGTCGCCGAGAAAAACGCCACGAAGATCGCGAGCGGAGATACGTAGGTCGGCCATTTCGCCAGCTTAGACAGGAGGGCCGCACCGCCGCTACCGAGCAAGGTTCCCACCACACCGCCGGCGAGACAGAGCGCGACGGCTTCCACTATGAACTGCCTCAGTATGTCGCGCCTCTTGGCCCCGAGCGCCTTCCTTATGCCGATCTCGCGCGTCCTCTCGGTCACCGAAACGAGCATGATGTTCATGACGCCAATGCCGCCGACCAGCAATGATATGCTCCCTATGCCCGCGAGGATAACCGTGAATATGCTCATCACAGTCTCAGCCGACTTGAGTATCGTGGAGCTGCTGATCACCATGAACGGGGGATTTTCACCATACTTGCGGGCGAGGACCGCGTTGATTTGATCTGTGGCTTGTTTAACGTGAGCGACGTCCACGGCCTCGACCGTGATCGCCGCCACGTCATCCGTGCCCGTCATGCGGCGGGCATAGCTTATGGGCAGGTAGACGGACATGTCCGCCGTGCTGTCTCCAAAGATGCTCCTGCCTTGCTCTTTCTGGCACCCGACCACGACGAACGAAAGCCCGTTCACCTTGACCTTTTCCCCGAGAGGATTCTTGGCGTCGAACAACTTTCGAGCCAGGCCTCCTCCCAAGACGACAACAGGACGGCGGGCTGTGACATCAAGCTCCGTGAGGAGCCTTCCCTCGGCAAGCATCCCACCCTGTGTCGAAGAAAGGCCATCGTCCGTGAAAGTCGCGTTGACGTTCTGACGTTTCGCGCCATACTTCACAACCGCCGGCGCGACCTTGGTGACGCTCACGTCGGACACAGCGGAGCACGCCTTTCGTATGAGGTCCGCATCATCCACGGTAAGCGGCTTGACGTGTCCCCAGATCACCTCTTGGCGGGTGTAGTCTTGCTGAACGAAGATGAGGTTGGCGCCCATGCCCACGAATTCCCCGGTCACCAACCTCTTGGCGCCCTCGCCCATGGAGATCATGGTGATGACAGAGGCTATACCTATGATGATGCCTAGCAGCGTAAGGACTGACCGCATCTTGTTCGCATGGAGGCTGCGGAGAGCAAGCTTGACGCACTCATAGAGGCTCATCCCTCGTCCACCCCGCCCTCTCCAGCAGCCTCGTCACCAACAACCATGCCGTCTTTCAGTCGAATGACGCGGTCTGTATGGGACGCGACGTCGGGATCGTGCGTAACCATCACGATTGTCATCCCCTGTTCGTTCAAGGTCTCGAGTATGCGGATGATCTCCTCTCCCGCTTTACTGTCCAGGTTTCCCGTGGGCTCGTCCGCAAGGATAATGGACGGAGCGGTGACGAGTGCTCGCGCGATGGCCACCCTCTGCGCCTGGCCACCCGAAAGCTCGTTGGGCTTGTGTTTGATGCGCTGTCCGAGACCGACGGCCTCGAGCGCCTCCACCGCCCTGCGCCTGCGCTCGGCAGCGGGAACCCCGCCGTACGTGAGCGGCAGTTCCACGTTTTCCAGCGCGGTAGCCCTTGGCAGCAGGTTGAACGTTTGAAAGACGAAGCCGATCTTTTTGTTTCTTACCTCCGCGAGCTCGTCATCGGAAAGGTCGCTCACGAGCCTCCCATCGAGGCGGTAGATGCCTCGGGTGGGCTTGTCGAGACAGCCAAGGATGTTCATAAGGGTCGACTTGCCCGAGCCGGACGGGCCCATGATGGACACAAACTCTCCCGCCCGGATCTCGAGAGACACTCCGCGCAGCGCGGCCACCTGGATCGCCCCGGTTGTGTATACCTTCTCGAGGTCTCGTACGACGATCACTTGCTTTCACCTTTCCTCCCGCTGCCGGTGCTCGTGGCCTTACGGCCCGGTCTGCACGCGCACCTCGAGGCCTGAGGTCTGTGCATCGTCCTTCTTCTCAGCCCTGCGTTTCACGCGGTCGCCGTCCTTAAGCTTCTTCAAGACCGTCGCGTCTCCGACCACGACTTCGTCGCCGCGGTCTATTCCGCCGAGGATCTCCGCGTCCATAAGGCTCTCCCGGCCCACGGTCACCTTGACTTCTTTCACCGTGGAGGTCTCCGGGTCCACCAGGAACAGCGTTCTGTCCCCGTTCTTCTCGAGAACGGCTTGAAGCGGCACAACAAGGGCATCTGGCCTCGAATAGGTGACGATCTCCACGTCCGCGCTCATCCCCGGCAGCAGCCCCGACGGCCCGTCATCCAGTTGAATGAGCACGGGGAATCGGGGCACGGTGCCATCCGCGACGGCCGCGGGCGCGATCTCGCACACCCTGCCGCTGAACTCAACCCCGGCCAACGCGTCCGTCGTAAAGGTGGCTCGCTGCCCCGGAGCAACAGCGGCGATATCCGTCTCGTCCACGCGTGCCCTGACTCTTACGCCGCCCGGCCGTGCCAACGTCGCCACGGGCATCCCGTCGGTGACCACAGCCCATTTCTTGACCGGTACGCTGATGACCGTGCCGTCGGTGGGCGCCACGATGCGTGCCCTCGCGAGCTGGACCTGAGTCAACGCTAGGTTCGCCTTGGCCTGCTCCAGACGGGCCATGGCGGCCTGCCTGCTCTTCTCGTTGGATAACTCACGCTCTCTCGCCATGGCCAGAGCTATCTCGGCTTCCTTCAATTGCGCGCGAGCTATCTCCAATTCCTCAGAGGTCGGTGACGCGATAAGGGCGTCGTACTGCCTCTTTGCCGAATCGTATGCAGCCCGGGCATTTACCGCCCGGGTTTTCGCCTCGTCAAGCGCGGATTTGGCGACCGCGCCCTCTTCATACAGCGTCTCCATGGCCTGGAGATTCCTCTCTGCGTCTTTGAGAGCCGTTTCCGCCTGGGTCAGCTGTGCGCGGGCCTGGGCGATCTGCGCCTCCGAGGGGCCTCGTTCTGTCTCAGCAAGCCTGGCGCGCGCCGCAGCGAGCTGCGCCTCCGCCTGCTGTACCTCGAGAGATTTCCCCGTCTCGACGGTAGACGGCGGTCCGAAGTGGGCGAGGTCCGCCTCCGCGGAGGCGATGGCCGCTTTTGCCTGCTCCAACTGGGCCAACAGATCGGACTGGTCGAGCCGGACGATCTCCTGGCCGGCTCCAACCACATCACCCTCTTCGACGAGGACCTCCGCGACACGTCCGGCCACTTGCGCCCTTACCTCAACCGTGGATATGGGCTCCACCGTGCCTTGCGCCGAGACGGTCACCGCGAACTCCTTGGGCTCGACCACGAGGGTATCCACTGTGTACGTGGGTCTCCTCTCGCCCGACAGCTTGCTGCCCAGTATGGTGAGGACCACGATGCCCACGAGACCTGCAACGACGAGGATCGTTCTCCGCCTGCGCGACAATCGAGCACACTCCCTTCGCGTATAGCCGCGTGAAGCCGCATATGTTCAACTTGTTTTGACGTCGCCCCCATCACACTTATTCGCCTGAGGAACGACGTCACCTCCGGTGGGACGCGGATCTTAATTTCAACGTGTGGTCTCATCATGATGAAGGAAACAGGGCGCCGCACGCGAATTAACATGCCGTGGCAGACGACGAACAGGCCCGAAGAAAGCCAGAAAGGGGACGGCTGCAATGACAGACACGACCGTAAAGCCCCGAAAAGGACTCCTCGCCCGCATGCCGGGCGTGCTGATCGACCCAGGCGCGACGTTCGATGACATAGTGGCGAGGCCCGACGCAGCTGGGCCGGTGCTCTTCATCATCATCACCGGAGCGCTCTCGGTTGTATCGATAATCTCAACCCTGAACACCCTTCCCGAGACGACGCCAACCGGCGTCCCCATGCCGCCGCCTGCTTTGACCGCGGTAAGCGGCATACTCGGGCTCATCCTCGGCCTTCTCGTGTGGTGGCCCATACGTGCCTTGATCTTCATGGGCGTCGGCTCGCTTCTCGGGGCAAAGTCCACGTTCTCACAGAGCTTGGCGGTGTCCGGTTATCTCAACGTGACGCAGGTGCTTTCCGCGCTCGTCTCCGCCATCGCGTTCGCGACCACGGGGCGCTCGGTCACGTTGGGTCTCGGCATGATGCTTTCCGCAGAGCAGGCCGCGACGCCTCTCGGCGTTGTGTTGAACGCGGTCAACGTGTTCGGGCTCATCTACATCGCGTTGAGCACAGTAGCCCTCGCCAAGCTCTGGAAGGTCAGCACCTCGAAGTCCGCGGCTGCGACCATCGTGCTCTGGCTCATCGTGGTCGGCCTGTCCGTGGCGAGCGCGCACCTCGGGCGTCAGTTCACCGAGATGCTCCAGGTGCCACAATAGAGGTGTGGCGGTAGGTCACCCAGTGGGTTAGATCGCCACATCTCACGCTGCTCTCCGGCAGATATATCCTGTCCAGGGTTGCGGGCCCCGCCCTCCTCGGGTGATGGGCCCTCTCTGTTGCGTACACCAATCCGGATTTGGCGCGTGAGATAGCCAGATTCTCCATGCGTCCTCGTGCAATAACCGGCACCCCATCCGAATGATCAGAAGCACTCTCGGGTCTCCACTTGGCCGTTGCTAGCCCGTAGCTGCCGCATCGGTTGGAAAGGAGCCGAGGACTCTCGTGAAGACGGTTTTCCGTCTGAGCTCATAGATGGCGTCCTGACACGCGGGCTCCGAGATGTGAGTCTCCAGATCAAGGTAGAATGTATATTGCCATGGCTTGCCACGGGTAGGCCGGGATTCGAGCCTGGTCATGTTGATTTGCCTGTACGCTATCACGCCGAGGCACCAGCCACGGAGTTCTCAATAGGTATGAGCCCGTCCGTGGCCACCCCCTCGTTGATCGCCTTGAACACATCGGGCAGGCTTCGGCAAGGCAACACGTCCAGCTTTCCTGGGACGATTTCGCCGAAGAACTTCACCACCGCTTCCTCGCTGTACGCGCCTCTCTCGCCCTGAAAGGCCACGATCTGAGCCACGATGCCAGACCTCCCTCCTCCTCGCCGGAGCCTCCTCGCCTCTCGGCTGCAGGACTTGTTCCGTGCGAACCGCGCCGCGTGCCAAGCCGTGTCACACAAGGCTACACAAGCAAGCCTACAAACTTGAACTCCCGCGTGTCCACGAGGCCCCTGTTCGTGATCCGGAGCTCCGGGATCACGGGCAGGGCCAAGAGAGCCATGGTCATGAACGGCGACGTCATGGTGCAGCCCAGCGCCCTCCACGCCCGCGCGAGCTCCTCCACGCCAGCGCGGACCCTCTCCACAGGCTCCGCTGACATCAGGCCCGCGATAGGGAGCGGCAGGAACGCAAGGGGCTCCCCGCCTTTCACCACGACCATCCCGCCGCCCGCCTCTGCGAGGATGTTGCCCGCCACGGCCATGTCCTGGTCGTTCATGCCCACCACGAGCAAGTTGTGGCTGTCGTGTGCGACGGTGGACGCAGCAGCGCCGTCCGAGAGGCCAAAACCACGGACCAGTCCCACCGCCATGGTTCCAGATGCCCTGTGACGCTCCACAACCGCGACCTTCGCCACATCCTTTTCGGGACATGCCCGCACCTCGCGGTTCTCGTCCACGGGGATGTCGATCTCCACGTGCCTCGTGAGAGCGCTCGCCTCGATAACCTCGATCACGCGCGCCCGTACGCTCCGGCTCGGAGCCTGCCCTGGCCGCACCCCAGCCCAAAACCCGGGATCGATGGTGATCCGGAAGTCCCCGGGCTCCAGGCGCTTCGCGAGGCGGACCGACCGCGTCGCGAAATCCGGGTAAGCGAACGAGGGCATGTCCACCGCCGTGCGCCCGCCCTCGGCCACGATCTCTCCGTCAGCCATGACTCTGTCAGGACGAGGATCCGCGAGGTCGCCGATGAAGAGGATATCCGCCACCTTGCCCGGCGCGATGCTTCCGAGGTCTTGGCTCATTCTGAAGCACTCGGCGGTGTTGATGGTGGCCATCTGGATCGCCCTTACCGGAGGGACTCCCTCCTCGATGGCGCGCCTCACCACGTGGTTCACGTGTCCGAGGGTGACGAGCGTATCAGGATGTGCGTCGTCGGTCACGAGGACGATATGTCGAGGGTCTATCCCCGTTTCGGTGTAGCTCTTGATCGTGGCCTTGATGTCGCGCCACGCGGACCCTTCTCGCAGTTTCGCGTACATCCCAAGGCGCAGCTTGGCGAGGGCGTCCTCAGCCCGTGTGGATTCGTGGTCCGAGATGATCCCCGCGGCCACGTATGCCGCGAGGTCAGGCCCTGTGTCCGGAATCGAGTAGTGCCCGGTGACCACTTTGCCCGCTTTCAAAGTCTGCCGGATCTCCTCATGGACCTTCTCGTCGCCCGCAAGAACCCCAGGGTAGTTCATCATCTCTCCCAGGCCTGCCACCTCGTCCCAGGCCATGGCCTCGCGAATGGCGTCAGGGCCGATGACCGCGCCTCCGTCCTCGAAGCCCGGCGCCGCCGGCACGCATGACGGCATCGTGGCGAAGACCTTCAGCGGCAGGCCGCGCGCCTCCTCAAGCATGAGGCGCACGCCCTCGACGCCGAGGACGTTCGCGATCTCGTGAGGGTCCATGAATATGGCGGTGGTGCCGCACGGGAGGACGGCCTTGGCGAACTCCCGCACAGTCATCATGCTGCTTTCCACATGGACGTGCCCGTCCAAGAAGCCCGGAACCAGGTAATACCCGCCCGCGTCCATGACCCGCGTGCCTGGCCCGATACACCGCGAGGCGTCTCCGACCAGGGCCACTCGGCCGGAGCGCACTGCCACGTCCACACCATCCTGGATCTCCGCGGTGTGCACGTTGACCAGCTTCCCCCCACGGATAACGACGTCCGCGGGTTCACGCCCCATAGCAGTCGCAACTAACTCCCGACCTACATCGTACAAAGGCCTGCGCGCGCCGGAATGCAACATCCGTCCTCGCTCCTTTCCAAGCCGCCGCGAGTCTTGAAGGAAATTCGGCGGGTTAGGGGAAACTCCTTCCTGTAAAGACGGAAGGAGGACGCGAATGCTCTTCATCATCTCGGCACCGTCTGCAGCGGGGAAGACCACTATAGTGAAGGAGCTCGTGGGGCGCGTCCCGAACCTCGCCCGCCTGACAACAGCCACGACCAGGGCCCCACGGGAGGGCGAAGTGGATGGCAGGGACTATCGTTTCGTTTCGAGGGAGGAGTTCCTCCGGATGATCGAGCACGGCGACCTGGCGGAGTGGAAAGAGACCTACGGCAACTACTATGGTGTGCCTAAGCACGCGGTGGAAGAAGCGCTTCAGTCCCGTACGCTCGACTTTGTGATCGTTCTCGATGTGTATGGAAAGGAGGAATTCGTGAGAAGATGGCCGTCGTGCGTGTCGATATTCATAATGCCCGCCGAAGTACATGACCTCCTCGAGAGGCTTGCATCGCGCGGCGATTGCCCAGCGGACGAGCTCAGAGCGCGCATCTCCCGCATCGACGAGGAGCTGGCGTTCGCGCCGACTTACGACCACATCGTGGTGAACCGGTCGGTTGACCAGGCGGTCGCCGAGATCGCCGGGATCATAGCCCGTCACCGCGCCACGCGAGACGAAACGATGTGATATGAATGCTACACAATCACGTTCTGCGGCTGCCCCTCCATGAACCTCTCAATGTTCTCGATGGTCGTCTCGAGGATCCTTATAGCGGCCTCCCTGCTATTGAAGGCGTTGTGCGGCGTCACCACCACGTCCTCCCGGCGCAGGAGCATCTGGTTGCGGACGAAGGTCCGCAGCACGTCAGCTGAGTACTCCTTGCGTAGAACATACCCTTCCTCCATCATGAGTTCCTCGCCTTCCAGCACGTCCAGACCGGCCCCGCGAAGTATCCCCTGGTCTAACGCCCACAGGAGAGCTTCCGTGTCCACGAGCGCCCCGCGCGCCGTGTTTATGAGCAGCGCGCCACGCTTGACTTTCGCAAGGGTATCCCGGTTGATGATGTGATGAGTTGATTCGCTATACGGGGTGTGCAGAGAGATCACGTCGGACGATGCAAGCAGCTCGTCCAGGGGGACGTACTTGAAACCCAGTATCTCTGCGATAAACCGGTCTCGCCTGATGTCGTACGCCAGCGCCTCCATTCCGAACCCTCTCGCGATGCGAATGACGTGGAGCCCTATCCTTCCCGCGCCGATCACCCCGATGGTCTTGCCCTTTAGGTCGAATCCCTGCAGATCCTCCAGGGAGAAGTCCTGCCGGATCGTTCGCAGGTACGCCTTGTGGATGTTGCGGGCAAGCGACAGGATGAGCCCGAATGTGTGCTCCGCCACAGTGTTCTCCCCGTAGTAAGGGACGTTGGTGACCGTGATATGGCGCTCCCTGCACGCATCGAGGTCGATGTGGTCGAAACCGGTCGACCTTGTTGCAATCAGGCGGAGCCTCGGGAGGGACATAATGACATCTCTCGTCAAGCGCGAGTATATGAAGACGCAAAGCCCCTCCGCGTCTTTGAACTCTCCCCGCTCGACTTCCTGCACGGTGTCTGCGAAGAATAGCGGCTGGACATCGCGGAGCCGCGCGCGGAACCGCTCTCTCTCCCATTTCTCCACCTCAAAGAAGGCGACCTTCATGCGCTTATTTTCCCACACCCACTTGCGCTCATTCGTGGCCCCGTGGCATAATGTACCTGGAAAAGTTCACACGGGAGCTCGCTAGGGGTGCTGCGAAAGCGGCTGAGAAGGCGCGTCTTGGCGTCTACCCTTCGAACCTGATTCGGAAGACTCCGTCTGGGTAATACCAGCGTAGGGAAGCGGCTCGCAAGACCACATCTCGACGGCCGTGGACTCCGGACGACACCGGGCGGGTTCCGCGGCCGTCTCGCGTCTCGCCGTCTCGCGCCTCCCCGTATCGTCTCTCTCACCCGTGGCCGTCTCCCGTGGCCGTCGGCTGTCCTGCGTCGCGTTTGCTTCCTGACGGACACCGATGCAACACCAACATGAAACCGAGGAGGGCTCTCACATGAACAGCGTCGACTGGCGGATCGTGGCGGAAGTAGTAGCGGCCCTGGCGTTACTCATCGGCCTTATCAGGCTCACGAGGCCCCTGCAGGAGGGCCAGGGACGCGGGCCCGCTCAGGTGGTGACGGAGGTGGGCGTGGCCGTCGCGCTCTCGGCGGTGCTCAGCCTCATCAGGGTGTTCAGGATGCCTCAGGGTGGGTCGATCTCCCTTGAGATGGTGCCCATCTTCTACGTTGCCCTGCGGAGGGGGGCCGGCACGGGCGTGTTGGCCGGGCTCGTGCTCGGCATGGTGAAACTCGTGCTGGACCCGTACGTGGTGCACCCGCTTCAATTCCTCATTGACTACCCGCTTGCGTTCGGAGTGCTGGGCTTAGCTGGGCTGTTCCCCGGCATACCGCTGGTGGGCGTGCTGGTGGGCGGCGCGCTGAGGCTCCTCATGCACGTTATCTCAGGCGTTGTGTACTTCGCCAGCTACGCGCCCGAAGGCTCAAATGTGTGGGTGTACTCGCTCACTTACAACGCGACCTACATGGTCCCCGAGGTCATAATCGCCATGATAATCATGGTGTTTCTCGGGGTCGGGCTGGGCCGCGGGCGCGGCCGCCGCGCTGCTCATGCGCGCAGGGTGTAAGGGTGTAAGCTTCGCAACGGCGAGCGTTGCGGTGTTGTCTGTCCATGTGTGTTGTGCGTATCGTGCGAGGGGCGCTGACGATGAACTAAGTGCGGAAAGCGTCTGACATGGGGCGCTCTTGATCGCGCTCTTGATCTCATCCCCATACCTACGCTCCACTCCTTCTTTCCGCTCCTTAGCTGTGGGCGTCACCCATTCCCAAGTTCTCTTGGGATCTTGGGTGACGCCCATTGAGCAACGCCTTGAGCTGCGCTCCGGTGTTAAGCGGCACCGGCCGTAGACGTCGGAAGCCAGACCCGACTCGCAGCGGGGGCGCTCCCGGACACAGCACCTGCGCAGGCTCGTGACCTCTTGCAGGCCTCAGTTATGCACAAGCCACTCCGAAGTTGAAGCGACCGCCACGTGCGCAGCGCACGTGCTCCACTTGCCATCTCCGTGACTGAGCATGCAGTCTGTGCAACCTCCGAGTCGATCGTGATCATGTGTAGCAGCAGCCCGGGCCGGACCAGCCGATCGCGGCGCGGGCGCGTATGCATACTGTGTAAATGGAGGGCATAATGACCCGTATGAAAAGGCATACTGTTATCGACCGATCCGATGTGGCCCGGGCGGCGCCGCGCCGTGCGCCCCTCGCGAGCCGGGTCAGGTGGGGTACCGGGCTGTCTGAAGGGTTTAGAGAAAGAGACCTAAGTATGGCGCCGTGAGTTGTCGTCTCCTTTCTTGACGGAGTCAGGGTTGCCGTGCTTGCACGACGCGGCGTGGGGAATTCGGCTGTCTTAAGTGTCTTAAGCGCCGAGTTCGAACGAGGCTCGCAAGAGCACGGCATTCCCCGAGACAAAGAGCGGCAATACCGGACGAAACTCACGTGCTGGAGGATGACGCAACATTGTGGCGGATGACGACCGATGTAGACTCGGGTTAACTCGGGTTAAGGCATTCGGAACAAAGCGTAGACTCGCAATACAAATAGGAGGTATGACGGGATGGAAAGCGTGAGAGAGGTCACAACGGTACAGAGCGACATGGCGGAGGTGGAAACCAGGCTCGAGGCCCGTAGCAGAGAATCTCGGGCCCAGGAAGCTCTCGCTGCGTCGCCCGTCGCGGCATCGCCCGACCCGGGCTTGAACGCCGGGATGGAACCTATAGCGGGGACCGCGGTCGAAGCGGAGGAGAACGCGGCGACGGGACCACGGGCTCCGGAGGGTGCCCGGGGCGGAAGCCAGGGTAGAAGACAGAGAAGGAAGAGGCACATCTTCACCGAGTATGAAGACAAGCTCCTGATGAAGGTGCTCGAAAGAAGGCCGGGCGAGCGCAAGCAAGAGCTAGAGCGCCTCGCCAGCCTCTTCGGGGTGCCGTACCTTACTTTGCGCCACAGGTTCTACACCGTCATCAAACGGAAGGTCTCGGAAGGACCGGCGGGCCCGACGGCTGTCACCGAGGTGGTGGAGCGTGCGGAGGAAGCCGTGACCGCCCGACCATCTCAGCAGACACAGGACGCCGGAGAAGGCCTGGCGCGCCCTGCGCTTGACCCCATGGAGGAGCTCCTGACTCTCCCGGGCAGGGTGGAGCGGATCGAGAAAAGGCTTTCGGGAATGCTCGATCTCAAGGGCTTCATAGACCGTTTGATCGACATCAACAGACAGCTCGATCGTGAACAACAGCTCCTCGAGGAGCTCGCCCAGAAGGAACGCGAGATCCAGCGTATGAAAGAGGAGATGCAAAAGAAGATCCAGCGCATAAACGAGCGCGAGGAGGAACTCAACGACCTCTACAGTCAGCTCGAGATGACCCTACACCAGTTCATGAACTTGTCGTCCATAGATAAGCTGAAAGTCCTCGGCGATTTCACCGTGAAGGTCGAGACGGTCATCGACCGGTTCGGCAACGTCATCAGGAGACGGCCTGTGGTCGTCCCGTGACGCGTCGCCCGAGGCCATTTCGCGGCCCATCGACCGAATGCCGTGCCCGCGCCTACGCCTATGCTTACGGCGCGGTGGAGTCCACCGCCACGTGGGAAGAGTCCGCCTGAACCCGAACGGCTGCCCCGGCGTCGAGGAAGTAAACGTAGGCTTCCTTGACGGGGCGGCCGTAAACGGCCGTCACGGCTGCGGCGTACACCCTTATCTGTCCTTCGTATGCCGCGGCCGCCGCGCGCGGGTCTCGCTCGCCAAGCGGCCCAGTCTTGAAATCGATGAGGACGAAGCCGTCTCCCTCATCGACCAGACAGTCTATGATGCCTTGCACCACGACCCGTTCGGCGTCGCACGCGGCCTGCTCGGGGATGTCCGGATAAACCGTGTGTACATCCATACCTAGGTAGAAGGGGACCTCTCTTCTCACGCGGTCCCGCGCTTCCACCACGCGTTTCCCGAGCGGGCTCGCGAAGAACCGCGCAACAGCCTCGACGTCAACGGTCCTTGCGAGGTCTCTCGTGAGGAGGTCGCACGCCACCATCTCGTCCACGCGGGCCTGGATGCCTGGCACGTCCAGCCTGCCGGCGAGGTCGACGTGCTGGAGCACGAGATGTATAGCCTGTCCGCGCTCGGCCGGGGTGATCTTGAACTCTCGCATGAACCTTGGCTGCTCCGGGAAGGTCGCGAGTCCCCGACTGACATCGCCCACCTCCTCCCCTCTCGGCTCTGCATCGTCGCGCCCAGGCTCGAACTTGCGCTTTATCTCGGACCAAGTCGTTTTTGCCGCACGCCCCGCCAGCGCGCCATACGGGTAGCGCCACCGGATGTGCGCTTCGACCGCTTGCCTGAACTCGGGCGCGAGGGTGCGGCCGAGCGACTTGCCAAGAGCCATCGCTTCCAAGACGGCGCCGTCCGCCGCCCCGGGTTCCGGATGGCCCCATGCCCGGCCGGCTCGAGGCACGTCCGAAGCGTTCCATATCTTGACCTCGAAACAGGATGGGTCCTCGCGCACCGCTGCGTCCAGCGGGTCCCCGCTGATCCCTGCGAGAGCGCGGATGCAGGCACCGCATCGGTGGCGCGCCAGCGCGCTGCCGACCCAGTCGAGAAAGCCGCGTGCGGAAAGGAGGATGTCGTCACCTAACTCCCAGCCCTGGCGGGACACGACCGCGCACCACCGCTCGGCCTGTTTTCCGAGGTCGGTTGCGGAGCCCACCAAGATCAAGCGTTCCTTCGCACGCGTCATGCCCACGTAAAGGATGCGCATCTCCTCTGCAAGCGCGTCCACCCTGGCCCTTTCTTTGACAGCGCGGTGGGCGAGCGTGGGGTACTTCACCCTGCGATGGACATCGCACAGCATGGGCCCAAGGCCGGCATCGGGATGGAGGAGGACGTCACCCGCAAGATCCCTCAGATTGAACTCTTTTCCGAGGTCGGCGAGGAAGACCACGGGGAATTCCAGGCCTTTGCTCTTGTGGACGCTCATGATCCTCACGACGTCCTCTGCCTCGCCGAGAGCCCGCGCCGTGCCAAGGTCGCCCTCGGCGTCCTGGAGCTGCTCCACAAACCTTAGGAACCTGAACAGGCCCTGCCGGGCGAATCTGTCGAACTGGCGCGCCCGCTCGTGGAGCGCCCGGAGATTGGCTTGTCGCTGGACACCACCGGGCATCCCGCCGACGTAGTCGAGGAAACCAGTCTCGCGGTAAAGGCTCCAGATGAGGGTGGAGAGCGGCACCTTCCTCGCGAGCGTCCGCCATCGCTCGATGTCGCAAAGGAACCTCTGGACCCTCGTGCGGAGGTCCTCCGAGCAAAGGTTCACGCGTCCGGCGCCGGGCACCGTGCCACCATCGCCCCCTGACTGGGCGGCGTCCGTCGCGCCCTCCCCCCCGGCCGCGACCGCCTGGAGAGCGGCATAGAAGTCCCCGTGTTCGTGGCAAACGCGCACGCGCGCGAGGTCGTCGGCGCTGAAGCCGAATATCGGCGATCGCAGCACAGCGGCAAGCGGGATATCCTGCATGGGATTGTCGATCACGCGGAGGAGAGAGAGCATGACCTCCACCTCGGTGGCCTCGAAATAGCCGGTGCCGAGCTCGGCGTAGGCGGGCAGGCCCGCTTGCCTGAACACCTCCAGGAAGACGTTCGCACGTTGCCGTGTGGACCGGAGAAGCACCACGATGTCACGGTAGGATACAGGCCGATACGCCCCGGCGTTGCGGTCCCACACCAGGAACTCCGGTCCGGGCTTCTCGGGAGTACCCGTCACCATCCTCAAGATTCGGTCCGCTATGAACCGGCCTTCGAGCTCGAGGGCCTCTACCTCCTCGGGTGTGGGCTCGTCCTCTCCTCCCGAGGCTTCCGTGGCCGTCTCCGGCCGCTCTCCTTCGTCACCGCCCATCCCGCCCGCGCCTTCGCCTGCTTCCTCAGCCGAGTCGTCGCCGTCTTCGTTCACCCCTTCGTGAACGATGGCGGGCTTCCTTTCGATGATATGGACTTCAACAGGGAAAGCGCCCGCCGTTCTCACGTCGGAGCCGACGCCCGCGCCTGGACCTGCATCGGGAATGGACCCCGCGCCCGATTCGTCGGGGTAGTCTGCCCCGTACACGAGCTCGGCAGGGCGGTCGTACACGATCCCCGCGACGCTGTCAGAGAACACCTGGCGAAACACGAAGTTCACGGCATCTATCACCGCCCGCCGGCTGCGGAAGTTCTTGGAGAGGTCGATCGTGCGCTCCATGCCGGAGACCGCCGTGGAATACGAGCGGTATCTCTCTGTGAAAAGCCGCGGCTCGGCCAGGCGGAACCCATATATGCTCTGCTTCACGTCCCCCACGACGAAGGTGTTGGCGCCGCGTGACACGAGGGTGAGGATGGCGTCCTGGACCGGGTTGATGTCTTGGTACTCGTCCACGAGCACCTCCTCGTATCTCTCGGCCAGCTCGCGTGCGATATCCGTGGGCTGGAATCGGCAGCTTTCCTCGTCCCACGTTCCGAGCGCTTGCAGCGAGAGGTGCTCTAGGTCAGAGAAATCAACGAGCCCCCGTGCCCGCTTGGCCTCGCCATACCGACGCGCGAACTCTCTCACCACCCTGACGAGTTCCTCCATGAGTGGGGCCACCTTGCGGACATCCGCGATGTAGTCCTCAGGGGGACGGGAGAAGTACGTCTGTTGCGCGCGCAGCACGAGTCGCCTCGCAGCGTCACGCATGTCCTTTGCCCTCTTCTTGAGCGTGTCGTTGCAGGCCCCGCCCTTGATCCTCGGAAGCCTCTCGAAGGAGAGCCCCGACATGCTCTCATAGAGCCCCGCGAACCCGCTGGCCTTCGCTGCCTCGAGCATCCGGGAGCAGGCCGCGATGTCGTTTTGTAGCACGGCAGCGTACTCGCGTGGTCCGTCGGGCGAGCCTGCAAGGTAGAGAGCCTGCTCGAGAAGACCTCTGGCCCGGACGAGATCGCGGCTCACCGCCTGGACCACCGTTCGAGTCCACGGCAGAGCGTCTATCGAAGCCGTGGGCTCGATGTGGAACGCGTCCGCCATCTTGTCGAACCACGCGCCAGGCCTCGACTGGCCACGGGAACGCTCGTAGATGCGAACCACGAGTTCCCGTAGCGCCTCGTCCCCCCGCTCGCCCCCGTACGCTTCCACGAGGTCGATGAACGCGCCGCCCTGCGACCCTCCGTAGCATTCCTCGAACAGGTCGTCCGCTGTCTCTAGCCGCAGGAGAGCGGCCTCCACCTCGTCCATGACGCGGAACGCGGGATCGATATCGAGCCGGTAGAAATGCTGGCGCACGACCTTGTGGCAGAACGAGTGGATCGTGGATATGTCAGCCTTCTTCACGAGGACGAGCTGCCTCGCGAGCCTGGCGGGGTCGGGCCCCCTGCTCGCATCGCCCTTCGACAACAGCGTGTCCAGCGCCGCGCATATCCGCTCCCGCATCTCCGCCGCTGCAGCGTCAGTGAACGTCACGACCAGAAGCCTGTCGATGTCCACAGGGTGTTCGGGATCGGTGACAAGGCCGATCACCCGCTCCACCAGCACGGAGGTCTTGCCGGCCCCTGCAGCAGCCGATACGAGGAGATTCCGTCCCCTCGTGCTTATGGCTTCCCACTGCTCGGGCGTCCAGCGAGCCTTGTTCGCATTGACGTTCCCGCGAGCTGTGGCGGTCATGACACGTCCCCCTCAGAGGAAACATTGCGCTCAACCGCGGCCCAGAACTCGTCATTCTCCAGACACACGGCGTCGCGGTACTCGTTGCCGGGCAAAAGGATATCGAAACCACAGACGGGCTTGAACTCGCACCATTGACAGGCCCTGAACTTCCCGCGCCTGTACGGCCTCGCGGCGACCTCGCCCGCGACGATCCGCGACGACAGCTCCCTCACCTTCGCCAACAGGAACCTCCGAAGCGCCCTGTATCTCTCGCGGGCGATCACGTTGCTCCCGCTACTCTTCGCGACCTCCCCGTCTTTCGTGAGACGAGCCGGCACGATGTCGGACGCTCCCTGGATCTTCTTGTCCATGAGCCGCACCACGTCCGGACCGCCCACGATCACCCCGGTCATCTTGAGCATTCGTTTCCTCCTGCTTTCAAGGTCATCGTCGTCGACCGGACCTGACGCGCTTACCAGCGGGTCCGCCGCGGGAAAGTACAACGCCCCGGCGGGCTCGGCCCGCCCGCGCGTGAGCGCCTCCGAATGGTCCTCCGCGACGGCAAGGTACACGAGGAGTTGAAGGGCGATCCCGTCGTAGACGTCCCGGAGGTCCAGCGACCGCTGGCTGCTCTTGTAATCTATCACGCGCAAGTACGAAACGCCCCCGGCCTCCGCCACATCCACCCTGTCTATGCGCCCCACGAGCACTAGCCGTCGCCCGTCGTCGATCTCGAGTTTGAGGCCGGGAATGCTGCTGCCCTCGAGGCGACCGTGCCCGAAGGCCACCTCTCGGCCAACAGACCTAAACTCGCTGCGACAGGCATGGTCCTTCAGCACTTTGGCAGACCGCCTGAGAATTCGAGTGAGGACCCGCTCGATGTACTCATACCTTGCTGATGACCTTAGTATCTCGTTCTGCAACCGAGGGGCGAGCTCCTCGACGATCCTGGCTACCTTCGCGTCTATCTCGGCGTCAGACAGGCCCGCAAGAGCGCGTTCGTCCCCAAGGTCGTCCACGAGCTTGCGAAGGGTCTCGTGAATGAACGTCCCCATGCCAGGTGGCTCGAGCCGGAAGAGCTCTCGCTCGGCGAGGCGGAGGGCCCACCCGGCGAAGTGAGCGAACGGGCAACGCGCGAACGCCTCGAGTCGCGAGACGCTGGCCGTCACGGGGTCTGGGTAGAGAGCGCGGGCCGTGTCGTCTCCCAGCTTCCCCACGTAGTTCGTGAACGCGAGGCTCTTCAGCACTCGCAGCGCACGCTGCCGACGTTCGGGATCCTCCACGAGCCACTCGTAGAGGTCCAGCCAGAAGGGGTCCCACTCGCCGGCGGCGCCATGCGGGCCCGGTTTGGCCGGCCCCAGGCTTCCCCGGAAGTGGCGGACGACCAAGGCCGCGGCTTTCGCCTCAGATGTGATTGCGTCGAGGGCTTTCTCAGATGACGACGGCACGTCCTCGCACGCGAACTCCTCGGAGAGCGTGGGAAACATGGCCTTGAGCTGCGCCGTGACCGGCGAGGGGCGGATTGCGCGCCCTTCGCCGTCCGCCATAGGATAGCTCACCCAAAGGCGATCCCAAGCCCTCGTGAGTGCGACGTACACATGGTACTGCTCGTAGAACTGCTCCACACGGCTTGTGGGCGCGAGCGTCAACCCTCTCTCCTGCAGTATCTCTCGCTCCCGGTCGGAGAGCACGGTTCCCTCCGACACCCGCCTGGGGAAGGCGTCATACGTGGCTCCGAGCACGAATGCAGCGCGAAGGGCCGGGTGCCTCGACCTTTCCACGGACCCCACGATAACCTGGTCGAGAGCAGGGGGGATGAGGCCAAGGGTCATTCCCTGGAGGCCCGCCTCGACGAGCTCCCTGAAGCTCGAAACGTCCGTGACTTGGTCGCCCAGGGCCTGGACCACCTCGTCCAGGAGGTCGAGCACAGCCTTCCACACCTGCTGATGCTCGCGGGCACCTTCGACGTCACCGGCATCCGCAGCCTCGCGCGCCCATTCCTGCAGGCGCTCGCGCACGCCGAGCGCGGCAAGAAGCTCGAAGAGGGCCCTCGCCATGTCGTGTACAGGCTTTGCGTCGCACGCCGCCACCTTGTGATGGAACTCGGCGAGCGCCGCCGTGGCTTTGGCGCGCGCCTCACCGAGCGTGCGCGTCATGTCCTCGTCTTCGGAGCGCACGCGGCTCGAGCCTGGGTCCGAGCCCGATTCCGAGGCTGAGTCGGAGCCCAAGCCCGAGGCCGAGTCCGAGGCGCGCGTGCACGTCCACACCTTGTCATCAAACCAGCGCGTGCCCCTTATGCCGCGGGCCAGCACGAAATTCTCGAGGAGGTCCACCTCGCGACGGGATAGCGGAACGAGGTCTGTCTTGAGATAGCGGAAGACTGGGTCGTAAGCCCAATCCTCACACACCACATCGAGGGCGGACCTCACGAGCTCCACGAGGGGATGATGGCCCACGGAACGCCGACGATCAATGAAAAACGGAATGCCGTGGTCCTTGAAGATGGGCTCGATGAGGTCGTGGTAGGCTTCGAGGTCCCCCACTATCACGCCGATGTCCCGGAATCTCATCCCGTCCTCGCGTGCCAACCTCAGGATCTCACGCGCGGCGGCTTCCACCTCGGCGCGGGGGTTCGTCGCAGCCACAAGCCGTATTCCGTGCGGCTCCCCCTTGAAAGGTGCGGGACGCCGTGGCCCGAACTCCCGCTCGAGGTGGCGAAGGGGAGCGGACCGCACGCCCGTCGACGTGCTCCCGCCCATTCCCGGCCCGGCGCCGGACGCCGCAGGCGCCCGCAGGATCACGGGGGGCTCGACCCCCACGCCGAGCTCTCGCGCAAGCGCGACCAGTCTCTCGTATGTCTCCCTCGTGGGGCGGAACACATCCGTGTCACGAAAAGGGTGGTCGATCGCATCGGGGTCCAAACACAGCGCCACGCTAACCCGACGAGCCGCGCAGAGAAGCGCTTCGAGCACCGAGTACTCCTGAGGCGTGAACCCTCGGAAGCCGTCCACCCAGACCAAAGCGCCTCTCGTCAGCGTGGAGTGGGCGATCCTCGAGGCGGCTAGCGAGAGATGGTCGTCGGGGTCTTGGAACTTGTCGCCCAGGTACTCGCGATATGCCCGCACCACCACCGCAAGGTCATGCAGCTTGAGGGCGACTGGCGTCATGCCGAGGCCTGCCTTGTCCAACTCGGCGGCCCTGGCTTCGAGATCCTCGGGGGTTACCCGGTACATCGCGAGCTCCCGGAGAGTTTCCGCAAGGCACTGCGCGAACCCGTACCTCTCCGACCCTTTCACGAAGAGCGAAAGCTCGCCCGCCTTTTGCCGGATGAGAGACCGCAGCACCATGAGCTTTCCCAGATCCCCTATGTCCCGGCGGGCGCCGCCGCCAAGCTCCTGGAGCACGCGGCCGGCAAGCCGTTTGAAGCTCAGGACCTGCGCCCTCATGAAGCCGGGCAGATCCGGGGTGTTGACGAGCGCGCGTTCCACCTGAAACGTCGCCTGCTCGGGGACGAGGATTATCATGGGTGGGCCACACGGATCCTTGCGAAGGGCCTCGCGGACCTCGTTCAAGCACAGCGTGGTCTTTCCCGTTCCCGCGCGACCGAGAACAAACCTGACTCCCACAAGCGCACCCCGCTTCCGGAAGAGATGACCGGGAGTGCCGTATCTTATTATGTTTTCCTTGCCGCGCCTGGAAATCCTGCACCTCCCTGGCGACCGTCAAGCCCCGTCGCCCGGTCGATTAGCCTTGTCGATTAAGCCTTGACGAACGGCGCTCGTTACGTCATTCTGGTTATATGGACGCGGCGCCGCCGGCCTCGTGCGTTTCCGCCCCCGACGGACGGGCAAGGAAGCGGGTGCGAGCCGGCGCAGGCGCACACACGTGGTGGCACGCCCCGCCCGCGGAGACGGGCAGAAGGAGGAGCGAGGCAAGTTGAGAGCGCGACGTCGACGGTTCTCGAGGGACCCAGGGATGTTCCACGCGACCATAGACCCTGAGGGACCAGGCGTGATCCGCCTCCACCTCAGGCGGTCTGGAGGAACGGTGCTCGCTGCTATCGCGAGGCGCCCCAGGAACCTCCTATGGATAAACGGCAGCCAGCTCCTGCTCCTGGACGAAAGCGCCGCCGACGTGGTGCAGGCGCTCATAGAAGTGGTTCACGAGCTCACGCGGCCGGGCAGTGAGGTCTCGGAGGAGACCTGGTCAGAGGTGAAGCGCGAGACCGCCCGCCGCGTGCATGAGCTTTACCCGCGCGTGCCGACAGCCGAGATAGAAGCGGACATCGACTACATGTATGGGCTCATCGCGGAGCTTTCGCGCGGCGCGTGCCCGGCCGAGCGTGGCGTTCCCGGGCGCGTCATGTCTCGGGTCGAGTGGCGAGCTCCCGCCCGCATGGACCTCATGATCGCCTCCATGGGGCGCTCAGGTTGTCAGAACGCGTGCGCCTGGTGCTATGCCTCGGATATGCCCAACGTGCGAGAGCTCGACACCGAGTCATGGAAACAGGTGCTCGACCGCTTGTGGCGCGCTGGGATACCTATGGTGAATTTCACGGGTGGCGAGCCCACCATGCGGCGCGACTTGGTGGAGCTTGTACGCCACGCCGAGAAGTTCGTGACGGGGCTCATCACCAATGGCAGAGCACTTGCGGACCTCGTGGGCAAGTTGAAGGCCGCGAGCCTCGATTACGTTCAGGTGAGCATCGAGTCGGCCGACCCGACGGTGCACGATGCCATCGTGGGCTCGGCGGGCGCTTGGGAGGAGACGTGCGCGGGCCTCAAGGCGGCTCTCGGCGCGGGCATGTATGTCTCCACCAATACCACGCTCACAAAGGCGAACGCCGACGGGTTCCCCAAGCTCCTGCGTTTCTTGGCGGGCATCGGGGTAAGGTATGTGGGCTGCAACACTCTCATCCAGACAGGACGTGGTGCGAGACATCCCGACGCCATAGAACCCCAGGCCCTCAAGGGCGTGCTTGCCGAGGCCGCGGCCGTGGCGCGCGAACTGGACCTGGAGTTCAGCTGGTTTTCGCCCACGTGTTACAAGGACCTCGACCCGGTGGCAATGGGGTTCGGGGCCAAATCGTGTTCGGCGTGCCACACGAACATGGCGGTGCGGCCGGACGGGGTGGTCGTGCCCTGCCAGTCCTGGCTGCACGGCGAAGGTCTCGGAAACATCCTTACGACCCCGTGGGAACGCATATTCAACCATCCGCTCGCACGCAAGGTCAGGGCCCACGGCTTCGCTCCGCCGGAGTGTGCTCGATGCCGTCACTTCGTCTTGTGCGGGGGCGCGTGTCCCCTCGAGATGTTGAACGCGCGGGGCGGGCACGGGGAGCGCGGGAAAGCCGGTGCGGAGAGCGACGTCGCTTGCGGCGCCCCGCGTAGCCGCAGCGAAGGCGGCCTGGAGGAGCAGCCCAGCACGAGCCTGACAGGGAGGAAAGCACGATGACGAACGTGCCCAGAAGGCTTCACCCCCCGACAGCGTTATCGGAGACACCAGGCGCGGCAGTGTCAAGGCAAGTAACCGGGTCGCGCCCCACCCGAGACTTGCGCAGACTCGTATGGGCTCTGGCGATGTGCCTCGCGTGTCTCCTCGCCGCCGGGTGGCGGGTCACCGGTCCTGGCGCGAGCGTGGCATGCGCTGCCCAGGATACCGGCACGTACCGCATACGCAGTTACGTCGTGAGCATCGCCCCTGAGCCGGATGGCAGCTGGATAGCCGATTACCACCAGGAGTGGGAGGTGACGGGCGGCCACATTCCTTGGGTCACCGTGGGTCTCCCGGACCACGACTACGTCATTCTCTCCCGCGGAGGCGCGGCCGCAGAGGTTAGCCGCGCTGACTACGGCTCTTGGAGCGGCGTGCGGGTCGATCTCGACGCAGACTACGGCACGGGCGATGTCTTCGACCTCAGCTTCCGGGTCCGTCAGGAGAGCATGGGGCACCCCAGCGGAGCGGACGCTGTCGGATTCGAGTTCGTCCCCGGGTGGTACGACCGGGCAAGGGTCGAGCAGCTAGAGATCCGCGTGAAGAACCCGGGCGGTCCCGAGGACGTTTTGTACGCGTCGCCGGAGCCCTCACAGAGGACCGGTGAAGAGCTCGTCTGGCGAACCAGCCTCGACCGGGGGGAGCGTTTCAGGGTAAGTTTCGCGTTCTCGTCAGGCCTCTTTCCCGACCTGAAAGCCCCGACCAAGTCGGGAGCCGGCGCGGGAGGCGATGGGCTTCGGGGGACCGGGGCGGTGGGCCAGCAATCAGCCGCGAGGCGCGCGGCCCCCGCGGTGGTCGCCGTGTTCGCGCTGATGGTAGTCATTGCAGTCGTGATCCTGGTCACCATCATCGTCGCTCTTGCGGCCGCCACACGGGGCGGGTACACAGGCAGACGCGGTGTCTACTACGGCACCTATTTCCCCATCCCCCCGGTCGGGCATCCTTCGTGGGGCTCAAGGCCTGGCCGTTCCCCGCACGCGGGCGACTCCGGCGACAAGTCAGGCGGGTCTCGCAAGTCAGGCGGAGGAGGCGGCTTCGGCGGCAGAGCCATCGGCTGTGCTTGCGTCTCATGCGCTTGCGCGTGCGTATCGTGCGCCTGCGCCTGCGCGTGCGCGGGCGGCGGCGGAGCCGGTTGTGCCCGCAAGTTCGACGGCGGAGGCGCACGTCCGGCCCATGCGGGCGCCTCAGCCTCCATCGCAGCATCCCCTTCGCCAGGGGATGCAGTCGCCACCGCAGTCTCCACCGATGCGTCCGCGACACCCGGGGCATCCGGAGCGCCCGAAACGGCTAAGTCGCCTGGGGCATCTGGAGCGCCCGGAGCATGCGAGGCATCTGGGCCATCTGGAGCTCGCCCGGAAGCTCGCCCGAGAGACCGTAGTCAGCCCGGTCAGCCCGGAGCTGAGGATCCGGGCAAACACCCGAGGGGCGCCCACACGCTCTCTCTGCTGCTGATGGTGGTCGTCGCGGCCGGGCTTTCGCTCTTCGTGGCCTCAAACGCTGCAGGCTGCGTCCGAGGCGGCGCGTCTTCCGCGCCGCAGCACGAGAGAGGCCCATACGACGAGAACGTTGAGGTGCCTACCGGCGACCCGGCGTTTCCACGCCTTGGTCGTTACTGGGTCGTCGACCCGCAGGGGCTCGTGGGGGAGCGGGCGGCCAGAGCCGCGGACCAGACCCTCGAAGCCTTGCGTGCGGCCGGGCTGGCGGAGACGGTCATAGTCGTGCAGCCTGGCGTGAAGCACCCCGCCGACTGGTCCACGCACTACGGTCGCTGGCTGATGCTGGGGGAACGAGAGGGCTCCCAACGTAACAACGGCCTGGTGTTCCTGATCATCCCCGATGCCCGTCCCGAGGAAGGGCGGGTCTGGTACAGCGTCGGCCGAGGGTTGCCGCGTCTCACGTCGTCTGACCTGGGACCGCTCATAGAGGAGGCCGCATCTTACGCCAACGCTGGAGACCTCGACGGAGCTGTTGTGTCTATCGCGAGGAATATCGACGACATTCTGCGCAAGGTTTATGGGGAGGGAGAGCAATGAGAAGGGGATGCCTCTTCGGAATCGCGGGCCTGGTCATCGTGCTCTTGGTGGCAGCTGCTGGATTCTCGTGGGTCATGGGGATTCAGCGCAACATGGTCAATCTCCAACAAAGCGTGCTCGCCCAGGAAGGACGATACGGCGCCGCGCTCGAGACTCTAAGCGAGAAGATCAAAGGCATATGGGCCATGGAGAAAGACTTCCTGGAACATGAGAAGGATACGCTGACCGACGTTATAAAGGCCCGCGCCCAGGCATTGGACAGCGCCGGGCAGGAATTTGCGGCTGCGGCGGCCGAAGGAGACCCACAGAAGACCATTGAGGCCGCGACGCGGTTTCGTGAGGCTGCCGAGGGCCTTGCGCTCTCGGTCAACGTGAATGCCCTGCGTGAAGCGTATCCGCAGCTCTTCTCGCCAGCCATAGTTCAGCAAACCATGAGAGGGCTTGAGGAGGCAGTGAACGAGATCCGCACAGCGCTCGATGACTGGCAGGTGGCTATAAGGGACTATAACACGTATAGGTCGCAATGGCCGCAAAGCTTCGTGGGCGGGGCGCTCAACTTCCCGGCCTCCTACGACTACTACAAGGCCGAGAAAGCGAAGCTCGACATGGATGCTCTCATGCCGAAAGACTGAGGGATCACCAAGGGATCACGCAGGATCACTGAGGATGCGCGCCAAGGGCTGCCGGCCTTGCCCTCTTGGGACGGCCGCCTGCGGCGCGCCTCGTTCGCGAATTCCGCACGTGAGCCCGCCAAACCCCGGCACCTGTAGTGCGCGCACCGGCGGCCCGGCCCGCCCAACCTGAGCTTCCCGCGTTGTCGCTTCAACCTCCGATGGCTCAAAGGGCGATGGACGACCCGGCGCCTATGATCCCTGCGATCACGACGACCAAAAGCGCGAGGCCAACCAGGGCCGCCACTGGAATCACTATGCTGAAGACACACGTGCCGATGGCTGCCCTCGTGGACATCCCGTGTGCCTCGCGCAGTGAGATCACGCTCAGAGCGGCCACCCAGACCACGACCCCGATCGATGCAACGGTGGACAAGCCTGCCACCACGGGACCACCCACTCGCGCGAGCACCATGAGAGGAAGGAGAAGCAACGCTGGGAACTGGGCAAACCCCATCGCCGAGACAAGCCCGGCGAAACTCCCCTCGCCACCGAAAAGCAACGCTGCAAGGTGAAGGATGCCCACTCCGATGAAGTAGCCCACGGTCGACGCAACGATGGCAACGATGAGAACCGACCCCAGCAGGTCCTCGAACGTCACCCCCGGCAAAGCGTCCAGGTTCGCTTGGGAGAGCATGCCGAAAGACAGAAGCGTCACGGCTCCGACGACGACCGCGAACGCCCACCACACAGGCTTCTCCTCGGCCACGGCCCGGAGCGCCTCAACGGGGCTCGCCATCACCCCGTACAGCCAATCGAGAACTCGGCCGGACACATCCATCCTCCCCTTCGCGCCCCACCCGTTCCTCGCGGCATCCCCTCAATAACGCATCTCCAACATCGGCTGTTCGCGCAGCCGCCACAGGAGGCGTTCCTCAGGGCTGAGCACGACGGTCTTCGCAAATGCCTGCACCTCTCCCAGGAGGCCCCACAAGTCGACCAGGAACACGGGTGCCGGCACCTCGTACACGACCGGAGACTCCACGCCCGCAAGCTCCGCAGCAGCCGCCACAGCGTCGTCGAGGTCGCCGAGAGAGTCGACGAGCCCGAGCTCCACTGCTTGGCTTCCCAAGAACAACTCGCCCGTGGCGAGCTCGCGCACCCTCTCGACGGGCAGGCCCCGATGAGTCGCGACGTACGCCACAAACTGCTCATAGGCTGCGTCGGATAGTTTCTGAACGAGCTCACGTTCTTCTTGGGTGAGGGTGCGCTGGTACATGTCTTTGTGCTGGCCGGATTTTATGACCTGATCCTTGATGCCGAGCTTGTCGTACAGCCCGTGTAGGTCCATGATGCTTGTGATGACCCCTATTGAGCCAGTCATCGTGCCCGGCATCGCGAAGATGCGGTCCGCAGGTGCTGCTATGTAATAGCCTCCCGAGGCAACGATGTCCCCCATGGAGACCACGACCGGCTTTGAGAACTCCTCGATCATTCCGGCTATGGCCTGGGAAGCGGCAACCGACCCTCCTGGGCTATCTATCCTGAAGACGACCGCTCTGACCGAGGAATCAGCCTCCAGCTTCTTGAGGTACCTGGCGACCAACCTCGGGGTTATGCCCCCCGTCGTCGCCACTGACGATCGCCCCTCGGCGATCGCACCATCCAGGTATGCCACGGCGATCTTGTTGCCTGACGCCCCCAAGCGACCGCGCGTCGCCAGTGGTTGGTTCGAAGGAGAGGACGGCCCCATCTGGATGAGCACGACCACGGAGAGGAGCGCCAGACCGATCACGCCGAAGACTAGGACTCTCCTCTTCCTCACCGCGTCTCCACCCCCTGCCGTCCGCCGAGCCCTATCGGCCCCCGCCCCGTATCACGCAGGAGGCCGGCGGGCTGCCAGCGGTGCGCCCTTTCTCACCATATTCGCGCGATTACAGCCGTATGTTTCGATAATGGCGCTTGAGTTCCTCCCGGCTCACGAAACACAAGCGGTCTTGGCTTCGGGCTTCAAGCGGAGAGCCGTGCGACGAGTTCTTTCAGGAACCACTCCACGTCGCTCACGATGCCCACGGCCTGCAGGCTTCCCCTGTCCGCGAGCTTGGTCACGGTGGCGGGGTTGATGTCCACGCACACAGTCTTCACGCGGCTGGGGAGCAGGTTCCCGGTGGCGATCGAATGAAGCATGGTGGCCAACATCAACGCGAGTTCAACGTCCTTTATTTTCGAGCGCATCTCGTCCTGCGCCTTGACCGTGTCGGTGATGACGTCAGGCAGCGGTCCGTCATCGCGGATGGACCCCGCCAGCACGTAGTCCACGCCGTGCGTGATGCAGGCGTGCATGACGCCCTTCTTGAGCACCCCCGCCTCCACGGCGGCGCGCAGGCCGCCCAGCCTGCGGATGGTGTTGATGGCCCGGAGGTGATGCGCGTGGCCCTCCGCGGCCGCCGCGCCGTTCTCGAGGTACAAGCCTAGGGACGTGCCGTACAGCGCCGACTCTACGTCGTGGGTCGCCACAGCGTTCCCTGCGAAAAGCACGTTCACGTAACCTGCCTGGATGAGGGCTGAGAGATGCTTGCCCGCGCCGGTGTGGATGACCGCAGGGCCAGCGACCGCAAGTATCTTCTTGCCGCGGGCCCTGATATCCCTCATGGTCCTGGCGATCTCCTCAACAACGAGCGCCTTGGGCCTTTCGCTCGATACGGGGCTCCCCATGAAGCTGAATATCTCTCGATGCCTCGCCCTCTCCAGCGGGACCACCTTGACGCCCCTTGACCCGACGACCAAAAGGTCTCCCTTCTTGACGCGGTGCAGCGGCACGCAGCGGGCGGTCGGGGGCGTGCCAGAGAGATCGACCACAATGCCGCAATCCATCTCGATGTCGCTTACAGGGATCCAGGACCCTGCCACCCGCACGAAGGTGTCCAGGTTTGTAGTGGAGTAGAAACCCTCTGGGAAGACGCCGTCCTGCGTCGCCGCCTCCAACGCCACTTCGTCCTGATCCACGACGGTCGCGCCGAGGCCCCGCACTTCCTCCACTATGGCCTCGAGCTCGTCCGGCGTCAATGCCTTGATCTCGATCCTGGCGTAGCTCGTGTCCTGCTTCGTTCGACCGACCCTGATCTCCTCGATATGGAAGTCTCCACCCATGTCCATGATGGCGTCCATCACTCTGGGGAGAATCCGGGAATCGATAATGTGACCTGAGAGTTCAATCGTCGCCCTGACCATTGCCGATGCCCCCAATGTGATTTGCAACCAGCTTACCTTGGGGGGAAAGGAATGTCAATAGCCCCCTACAGTCGTTTCCAGTCCGCGGAGAGCCCAGCGGATGCAGCCAAGACGGCTGTCGCATCTTTCGTTCGCGGCGCTCGGCATCGTCTCTAGGCAAGGATGTCTTTTCTTCTGTAGACAATGTAGGTCGCCACAAGCGCGGCCGCGTTGACTGCAAGCACGAGCGCCACGTACACGCCGTCGATTCCCTGGGTGAGAACGTCCGCAGCGCTGGCCCACTTCATCGGGGTTACGTACCGCAGGAACCCCAGCTTGTTGCTGGTGTCGGCCGCTATCTGCAGAGCGTACGCGACCAGGACGAGTCCGAGCGCGCCTGAAAACACGGTGCGGGTCCTCGAGACGAACACCGACCCGAGAAACCCAAGGTTGGCGAATGTCAGGAGGACTAGCGTGGTCATGAGCGCCAGGTTCCAAAAGCTCCCCGCGCTGAAGTCGCCCTCGTAAAACGCGAGGATCGCCCCGTACGAGGCGAACCACACCACAGCGCTGAAGAGCAAGACGTAAGCGGCGTACGCCCCGAGCTTCTCCGTCAGCACTCGCTGCCTGCTCACGGGCCTGGTGAGGAGGAATTCTATAGTTTTCTCGTTCTCTTCCCTCGCCAAGAGGCTTGAGCTCAGGAGGAATGAGAAGATGCTTCCGAGTTTCAGGTCTCACCGGCATTGTACGGTTCGCTTACCATTTGGTCAATGTCGCCGCAGGAGCCACCGAGGTCGCTCGTGGCCACGACATCCGCACCGGTGCCGAAGACGTCGCGTACCACCACGTCGCCGGCCTTCACCGGCGGGCTGACGCACTCCTCAGCCAGCAGCCTCGCAGCTTTCAGAAGGAGGCGCTTGGGAATCGGCCGGTCGGTCTTCACGGGAAGGAGCGGGTGATCGGGACACGTTGTGCGTACAGTGAATGTCAAGACCCGCCTCGGGTCGTACCGCTCGAGCAGCGCGTACTCTCGTCCCCGGTCGCACTTGTTGCCCCTTACCTCCACCGCGTCCAGGACAGTGACTTCGCACCCAACAGGACAGACGACGCACGTCACCGTGAACTCGTTCGAATCCTCGCGCACGCAGAATCACGCCTCCCTTTCGACTATCTTTCGACTATGGACACGGTCAGTGCGTCACCCTTCTCGGACGGGATCGCAAGCCTGTCCACGTTCACCTGCATCATCTCGCCAGGACGAACCTTCTGCTTTCTCTGACGCCGCAACACCCTTCCGGCGATCGACACCTCGAGCACCACGTTCTCCGCGGGCTCGCTTGGACGCAGGGATATGGTGAGGGTCCTCGCGGCGGCGGCCGCCGCTGCAGGTACAGCATCGCCGTGCCGGACGAATCGTTGCGGGACCACGTACCGGACGTTTCGGCCGGGTCGGATCTCCCCCGTGGTGCGGATCGCTTGGAGTGACTCAAGTCCCGCGTCTTTGCCCGCCTCGCCTAGGACCGGGGTCCGGGCTGCCACCCTGGCTCTAGCCGCGGCAGCAGCGCCTGCCACCATGCCGTCCTCGGTCACGTGGTCCACGAGGTCGTGCACGTGGACGACGTTGCCGCAGGCGAAGATGCCAGGCACGCTCGTCTCCATCTCGTCGGTGACGACGGGCCCTCCCGTGGCAGGATCGAGCTCGATGCCGCACGCCGCTGAAAGCTCGTTCTCAGGGATGAGGCCCACCGAGAGGAGCAGTGTATCGCAGGGGATGAACCACTCCGCGCTCGCGATGGGCACCTTCGCGTCGTCCACAGGAGCGACGCTCACCCCTTCCAGCCTGTCGCGGCCGTGGATACGGGAGATGGTATGGCCCAGGTACAGCGGGATATCGAAGTCGCGGAGGCACTGCTGTATGTTCCGGGCAAGCCCGCCCGGATACGTCATGATCTCCACGACGGCCTGGACTTTCACCCCTTCAAGGGTGAGTCGCCGGGCCATGATGAGGCCGACATCGCCCGATCCCAGAATGACCGCCTGCCGCCCCGGCAGAACGCCCTCGATGTTCACGAGCCTCTGGGCGGTGCCTGCGGTGAATATCCCCACCGGCCTCGTGCCGGGGAGCACGAGCGCCCCGCGCGGGCGCTCCCGGCATCCCATGGCAAGGATTATGGCACCGCACTGGAGCACGACGAAGCCATGATGGGGCGACACGGCCGCCACGCGACGGTCTTGCGTGACTTCGAGAACCATGGTCTCGAGCATGAACTCGACGCCCGCCGAGGCCGCCTCGTCGACGAACCGAGCGGCGTATTCGGGGCCTGTCAGCTCCTCGCCGAACCATTTCAGCCCGAACCCCGTGTGTATGCACTGAGGAAGGATTCCGCCCAGGCGGACGTCGCGTTCGATGACCACGACCCGCTCCGCCCCAGCCCGCTTCGCGGCGACGGCAGCGGCAAGCCCGGCGGGGCCACCGCCGATCACCGCCACGTCCGCGCGCAGATCCTTTCCCTTCGGTCCTGGAAACGCCTCCAAAGAACCTACCTCCCTGTTGCTGGTGACATATGATGCGACACATGGGCCACGGCCGGCCCCGGGCCATCGCCGGCTTCCTCCTGGGCTTCGCGCAGCAGGGCTTTCGCCGGATACGGCGCGATGGGCGAGCTTGGGCCTCGCTTCGTGATCGCCTCGAGGGGAACCCCAAGCTCCCGGCTGAGTATCTTCATCACCCTTGGCATGCAGAACCCGCCCTGGCACCTTCCCATTCCTGCGCGCGTTCGAAGCTTGACCCCGTCCACCGTCCTCGCGCCCCTGCGGATGGCGTCCAGCACCTCGGCCTCGGTCACCGTCTCACACCTGCACACGATGCGACCGAACGAAGGGTCTGATTCCACAAGCCGGGCCTGCTCGGCGCGGGAAAGCTGCGAGAACCGCACAGGCGCGGGACGGATGGGGTTGAACCCGCGGCGGGCACGCGCCTCGAGCCCCTCATCGCGCAGGATCCCGACCACCATGCGCGCGATGGCGGGCGCTGCGGTGAGACCGGGTGACTCTATCCCAGCCACGTGCACCATGCCCCTAGTCACCCCGGACGGCCTTATGATGAAATCGCGTTCGGAAGACGCCGCGCGCAGGCCCGCGAAGGACGCTATGACGTCGCGAGGGGAGACGGCCGGCACCATGCGACGAGCGGCGGCGAACACTGCTTCAAACCCCGCTCTCGTCGTAGCGAGGTCTAGGCGGTCGCTGACATCTTCAGCGGTGGGGCCGACCATGATGTTCCCGTCCGCCGTGGGGATCACTAGGATCCCCTTGGACACCGGGGTCGGCACCGGAAACACCGTCGACCGCACGAGGCTCCCGACGCGTTTGTCCAGCAAGTACTCCTCGCCTTTCCTCGGGCGTATCTCGAAGGACTCGTCCCCTGCCATGGCCGCGATTTGGTCTGCAAATAGCCCCGCGGCATTCACCACCCATGTGGTCTCGATGATCGCTTCGGCCGTCTCGACAGCAGCGATCCGGCCTTCTCTCACGTGAAGCGAGGTCACCGGCGAGCCTGCCATGAAACGGACGCCGTTGGCCACGGCGTTCTCAACCAGGGCGAAGGTGAGCTGGTACGGGCACACGATCCCACTGGTCGGAGCATGGAGCGCACCCACCACCTCCGGGGCGAGCCCGGGCTCCAGCGCGCGGGCTTCACCCGCATCAAGGAGGCGAAGGCCCGGCACGCCGTTGCGGCGCCCCCGGTCGAGGTGTTCGCGCAACACGTCGACCTCCTCCGGAGACATGGCGACCATGAGGCACCCGTTGCGCCTGAACGGCACGGACAGCTCCGCGGCGATCTCATCGAACATGGCATTCCCCTCAACGCACAACGAGGCTTCCAGCGTCCCGGGAGCCGAGTGGAACCCCGCGTGCACAACACCGCTGTTGGCCTTGCTCGTGCCGAAGGCTGGCTCCACCTCGCGCTCGAGGAGGACCACGGCCAGATCGTATCGAGCCATCTCCCTCGCAATTGCGGCGCCGATCACGCCAGCTCCGATGATTGCTACGTCAGCTTTCATTATCGTCGACTGCGTAGACCGTGTACCGTGCAACCCACATCCCCCCGTGATGCGCGTCTTTCCGTCTTCCGTCCCCCGTGCCATAAAGAAAAGTCCAGCCTGCAACAAGCCCCGTTGCGCATGCAGCAAGCAAGGGCAACTTAGCGCGCTGTCGAGCAACGAGCTTGGCAGATAGGACTCTCTCAAAGTCTCCCGTCCGCTCCGCCTGACTCCCAGCCTCTGGAGCAAAACCCTTCCTTCCACTCGCGCCGCCGGCATGGCAAGGCTGCTATGGAGTCCAGTACATAATCAGGTTGAATCGCTGACCTGGACAGGTCCTCCCGACGAGTTACTCCAGTCAGCACTAGAGCCGTGGCCATTTGCGCCTTTTTCCCCATCAATATATCGGTCTCCAGGCGATCACCCACTACGAGACACTGGTCTCGCCCAAGGCCGAGGCGGCCGAGTGCAGTCTGAAGCATCATGGGGTTCGGTTTACCTACAACCAACTCAACCTTGAGTCCGGTCGTACCTTCGATTGCCCCAATCATCCCTGCGGCGTCAGGAATCTCCCCCCCTTCCACCGGGCAGGTTCTGTCAGCATTCGTAGCCACCAGCCGAGCCCCATACCTCACGGCCTGTAGAGCGTGGTTCAGTTTCGCATAGGTGAACGTCCGGTCGAACGCGATGACGACATAGTCCACATGGGCGCCCAGTGTTGTCGGGTCTTCCACAACCTCCACGCCAGCCGCCCGAAGCTCGTGAACAAGCGCCATTTCCCCGATGACGTACGCTCGACAGCCTGGTGCACAGTCCGCCAGATAGCGTGCCATCACCAGCGATGAATTTATGACATCATCCGCTGGCGTAGGTATGCCGAGTTTTGTGAGCTTGGCGGCGTACTCTTGCCTGCTCTGAATGGGCTTGTTGGAGAGAAAGACTACGCGCTTGCCCATCGCCCGGAGGCCCATTATCGCCTCTCGCGCGCCGGGAATCAGTTTGTCACCGCGATACACGGTGCCATCCAGGTCGAGAATGTACCCCTCGAAGTCCTCGACGGAAGGGCAAGAGCGCCCCGTGCCAGGGTCTGAGTTGGAAACTGCTTTCGAATACATTGGTCTTGAGTTCAGGCTAAGCATAGAATCCACCCATTCTGGCTCCGCCCAGCCTGTTGGCGGCGAATAGCCTGACGCCTCGCGCACCGACGCTTCGCGCGGCCTTCTCCAACGATTCGCGAAGCACTAGGCATGGCGCCATAAGTCGTCGTCTCCTTTCTTGACGGCGTTAGGGTTGCCGGTGCTTGCACGACGGGGCGTGGAGAATTCGGCTGTCTTAAGCGCCGAATTCGAACGAGGCGCGCCGCAACCGCGCCGTCCCCGGAGGGCAACACCGGCAACCCTGGGCGGGACCGCCCCGCTGAAGAGTAGCGCGGACTTGTGGCGACACACTTAGAACACCACACCCTCTCACCTCAACCACCTCCCTGCGTAGTCCGGTGAGCCCCCATTGTTCACGAGTAACTCACAATCATCCGCTCCAAGTACACGCACGTTGGTACACGTCTTCCCAGAACCACCCCCAGTACATAGGTCACCTCGACCCGAGGGAGCACTGGCCCCACTCAAGGTACGAGTCCGAAGATCGCCCACCACGGGACAGCAATGAAGTTTACTACAAGCAACGTAGCGAAAAGCATCCCAAGGCCGAACTTCAAGACATCAGAGCGAGTCAAATTCCCGTGCTGCTCGTACACCATGAGTGCGGTTGCAGTCTGCTCAGGGTATAGCGCCACAGAATCCACTGATATCAAAGCAACCAGGCCGTATACAAGTGGGTTTAAACCAGCCTGTCGCGCAAACCCCGTTATTATAGGTAAAAGCAATGCCAAACATGCCGGGATGCTGGGGATTGCCGCATGAACAAGAACCGACACTAGCACCGTTGACGAGACCATCATGTAAGAAGGTACGCGACAGCGAAGGATACCCATAGTTAACACGTCGCCCAGCCAGGCGCATGCCCCTGTCGACTCAAGGACGTGCGCTATGCAGAGAGCGGCACCAGTCACCACGAACAGCGACCAAGACACGTTTGAGGCGAACTCCTGCCATGACATGGTGCCGCACCAGGGACTCAGCACGAGAACCGCACCCAGCAGTGCTGGGGCTGCTGGATTCCAATGGTGTATGTAGTCAGTAAGCCAGAGAACGCACGCTAGGCCGAGAGCAACCATGACCTTCCACTCTTGAACTGATACCATTCCTGGCCGCTCGTCGGAGGGAAGGAGTTCGCCTATCTTGACATCCGGGGCGTGTCCCAACCACACCGGCTTATTCACAAGGGCGCTTTCACTACCTTTGTGGAACTGGCAAAGAAACAGAATGAGGACAAAACCCGATAGGATCACCATAGCATACGGGACAGCCATCAAGACAAGCCAGCGGAACCACGTGAATCCGCCTCCGAGCAGACTCGCTGCCAGGGCAGGTGCAATCCCACCCGTGAGGATCATCGACGAAGCCATGGGATTCAGCATTCCGAGAATGAGGGACACAGCCTTTGCGAGGTTCTTCGACCCTCGGAATGCAGGATGTTCCAATACACTCTTGTAGGGGGCTATCAGAATCGCATTCCTAGTCAAAGCAGAAGGGACAATGAGCGTCATCAACGGAAGAAACGCGACCGACTGTAGCATGAGACGAAAGCTGTTCCCTTTGCAGAGGGCTACCATGAACCTCGCCATACGGTGCGCTAGGCCGCTTGATGCAACCGCCGAGCCGAGCGCGAGAACGCCGACAAGGAACCACAACACCGGCTCAGAGAAGCCTGCAAGAAGAGCCAAAGGGCCGAGACGCGGTAGCATCGCCAGAAGCAAGAACAACCCCCCCAGGGCCGTCACTGCAGGGTACAGAGTGCCCGCCGCCCATAAGGAGACGACAGTCGCCGCGACAGCCAGAGCTCGAGAGCCGTCCGGCCCAAGCGAGGCCGGGCCCACGCCTACCGACACTGCAAGACAGCACACAACGCTGACAATCAGACCTAGGACTTTCGGCAGTGAAGATAGCGCGGCGGACCTACGCGCGAGCATAGCGCCACAACTCCCTCTTGCTAGTCGAGACTCCAAGAGCCCCAGTAGCGAGCACTGCCTCCACTTCCGACACGCTTTCCACCAGGCCGCCCGCGATGAACGGTGAGATCTCGTCCACGGGCAACCTATGAATGATGTTCGGAAGGACGAGTGCAGGTAGGATCTCTACGGCATCCGGCTGGGACGACGCAACGACTGATAAACCTGTCCTAAGCGATTCCGAGTCGAGGACGAAAAGACGCTGCACTGCAATGAGCCCCTCATCTTTGGCGGCCCTGATGAGCGAACTCCTTGTCGTCAGAATCCCTCTCACGCCAATCTCCCTGGCAAGCCACTTCATCCCGACGGGGTCTTTCCCGATGCCTTGTACCAAGTCCACGTGACAAAAGACCTGCTGACCGTGCGCTGCAGCCCTCTGCACGACGTCACGCACGTCATAGATGGATCCGGTCAAGAAAAACACTAACCGTGCGCCGCAGCTTGCGGCTTCATCTATCTCCGCCGCCTGCCTGATTGCCGGAATTACGGGATGCTCCGCCAGGTGCTGCAAGGGTGCCGTCCCCATGAGAGTCTGTCGGCTGCCCTCTTCTCTCATGGTCTTCGCCTCCTCGGTGCGCAGGCCAAGCAACCTCACCTACCCTGCGCCCCAATCTGCCTATGACGTAGTGAACGGTAACTGAATCGAACACCAGGCGCACCTATCCACCTCACAATAGCCAAGTCGAGCCAAAACGGTAAGCGACCGCATACGTGGCTAGACGGGCACAAAATAAAGAGAAGCGAAGAGCCAGAAGCAACCGACTTCTGGTTCAGCCTTCTCCTCATCTCCGAGCCGAAACCGAGACAAGCCGCCCGATAGCGTACCTGTTTTCCTCTTATACCGTTTGATGGAATATTCTACGTAATGGAGTAGACTCCTGCCTGAAACCGTCATCGGTTATCGCTTTTTTCCACTCACCAGCCTATACCCTCACAAGGCACTTGCCTCGCTGTGCCCGCCAACTACCCCGGCCTGCGTCTTCTCTTGGCAGCTTTCCGTGGCCGTCATCCGTGGCAGTGAACTGCCCCCGGTCGGAGCGTGGAATGTGCGATCACGGTGTTGCTGCCTTCATGACTTGGTCGAGAGATGTCTGTAGCTGCCCTAGCCCGGAGTGGGACCGTGCACGGCGAAAGATGGCGCAGTATACGGCGGTATAGGAAGATACGGAGAAACAGCACTACGCTCGTTGTGTTTCGAGGTTGGCCACCTATAGGCCATTTGGTGCCCTGAGTCCGCGCAGTACTCTCCCCTTTTGCACGCCGGAGGTACCACCAAACGAGTTGACGAAACGTTGTCTCAACGCACCATCGATAGAGTACGGCTGGTGTTGCGCCAAAGGCGGAAAGCCTGCCGTTTACTCTGTCTGGGACGATGGCAACATGCATACATGCATATTGGAGGCACGCAGCGGAAAGGCAAGTAGACTGCCAAAGTAGACCGCCACTCGACCGCGCAGCGTGGAACGGCTATTGTCCATCTGACCGGGCTCAAGACTGCTTGAGTCGCACCACGGATTCCACATGCGAAGTCTGCGGGAACATGTCCACAGGCTGCACCAGCGTCGGCCGATAACCGATTCCCGCCAGAATCCTCAAGTCGCGCGCAAGGGTTTCCGGGTCGCAGGAAACATACACGATCCGGCTAGGCTCGAGGAGCGCGAGCGCCTGAAGCGCTCTGGCGTCGCAGCCGGCGCGTGGGGGGTCAAGCACCGCCACGTCCACGTGACGCGGCAGAACACTGGCTTCTCGAATCTCTCGCGTTCCCCGTCCCGGAGCATCTTCACGGCCCCCCGCTTCTCTATAAGGCAGACTTGCAGGAACTTCAGCAACAACACCGGCGTCAATGCCGAAGCCGAAACGCGCGGAAAGAACGTCCTCCACTCTTCCCGCGATGAAGGTACAGTTCTCGAGGTGATTCAGTCGGGCGTTCCTTCTCGCGTCCGCGACGGCAGAGCCGACCTCCTCGATGCCGAATACCTGCCCGCACTCCCGAGCGAGGACCAGGGAAATGGAACCGACGCCGCAGTAAGCGTCAAGCGCTACCTCGCCCCCAGATAAGCCCGCGGCCCGGAGCACCTCGCGGTAAAGCACCTCCATCCCCTCGGGATTGACCTGAAGGAACGAGTCGGCCGACACTACGAACTCAAGGCCGAGGATGCGCTCGCGGAAGAAACTCTCGCCCTTCACGAGCCTCGCGCCCGCGCACCGCGGCTGGCTCAGCCCTCCCGAAACTTGACCAGGCTGCCCGGGCTCGAGCGTCGCGCCGCCTCTGCCGGTGGACCCGGGCTCCTCGACCGCTTCAATCACGCCGACCAGCTTGGGAACGGCGGCCATGAGCTCATCCGCTATTCGCTCCGCCTCGTCGAGACGCCCGCCTGCCGGGATAAGCACGGCAAGAGCCTGCTCGCCGTCGCGGTTGCACCTCACTACGAGATGCTTGAGCGCGCCCTTTCGGGATACGCGAGCCCGCGCCTGCCCAGGTTCCCAGCGCAGACCACGGGTTGCGCCACACACCCCGCCGGCGCCCGCGGCCGCCGGTCCCCCCGAAGCGCCATTCCATATCGGTATGCCGTAGCGGACCAGGAGAGCGTTCAGCGCCTGGAAAACCTCGTTGTTGGTCCGATGCTGGATCAGGCACTCGCTGAAGTCGACCACATCGTGGGTGCGACGGCCATAGAACCCGGACGCAAATCCGCTCCTTTCGCCACCGCACTTGGCGCCTTGGGCGTGCCCATCCCCAGCCGCACCGCCGCTGCCGTCGCCTGGGCCTAGGCCTAGGCCTAGGCCTAGGCCTGGGCCGTCCCGGCAGGTGCAGTACGAGAATCTCGCCTTGTTGCGGTAATGAAACACCGCGGGCGCCGGGAGACAATCCCCGACGGGAACGTCGTCGAACTTGCCGATACGCCTCAAAGCCTGCTCCACACGGCGCCTCTTGTAGGCGAGCTGTGCCTCGTACGAAATGTGTTGGAGCTGGCACCCTCCGCATCGCAAGTAGACCGGACACGGCGGTGGCACCCTATCCGGCGACTCCCTTTCGAGCGAGAGGAGCTCCGCCCTGGAAAAGCCCCGCCGCTCCTCCGTGATCCTGACCACAGCCACGTCGCCTGGAGCGGCGTACGGCACGAACACCACGCGCCCATCCTTCCTGCCAACCCCCTCGCCCGAATGGTTCAGGTCAGTGACGTGGAGGGTGAAAGCCTTACCTTGCTCCATGCGCGCTCCCCGTCCGGTCACTCCGCCTCCGCCTGGTCCCTGGCGGCTTTGTAGATCTCGCGCAGGTCGTCCACGACTCCGAGCAGGCTCATCGCGAGTCCCAGATCCCCGGAGAACATGATCTGGCCGGACATCGCTGCCCCCATCGGGTCCACTTCACCCGCGAAAACCCCGTCGAGGGTCTCGGCGTCCATGGCAAGCCTGATCTGAGCGGACGTTATGTCCGCGCCGACCTCGCCGCCTATCTCCCCGTCCCGGAACGTGAGAAGGAAAGTCTCGTCGAGGTCCGTGATGGTGAATCCTACCGTGAGCCTGAGCCCCTGGGTCGCGCTGAGGACCCGAGCATCCGACCTCATGAGGTCAACCATGCGCCGGGCCACCTTGCGGAGTTTGTCTCCGGACTCGTAACGAGCCACCAACACCACTGCCTTTCTTCCACGGTTTGCGTGTGACGGGTCCCGCAAGAGCACGCGGGCGCGCCAAAAGGCACGTGAAGCGAGGGTGCGAGAGTATGCGCGCCCCACCGAACATCCTTCGCGGACCGCCCGCGACAATTATACCACCACGGCCGCATGCAATCACCGCGGGATCCGAAAGGGGTTAGCTCCACGGCGCAGATGCGGCGCCGCGCGGCGACTGCAAGGCAAGGCTCGTCAAGTCCAGAAGCGGCGGGGATCCAGAGCCGAGGTTGACACTCGCGCGCCCGCAAACTAAGATGGAATGGAGTGGATAACCGCGTGAGCGGCCCTGGGCGTCCGCTCGGATGGTCTGGGCCCTTCAGGTTGCCTGCGGGCGCGGCGTCCAGGTCCCGCGGCCACCTGATGCCGCCTGCTACCCCACCTGCTACCGGCCGCGGGCCCAAGAGAAAACCAAGGAAGCCAAGGGGTGAGCGCATGGCACGACAGCTTCATCCGTCGTCGATGAGAGTCCAGGAAGCCCTCAGGGCTCTCGGGTGCGCGTCGGTCGTCCGCGAGCTTTCGGAAAGCACGGCCACCTCGGCGCAGGCGGCCGAGGCTGTCGGCGCCACCGTGGGTCAGATAGCGAAGAGTTTGGTGTTCATGGCCGGAGGGCGCCCGGTCATGGTCATCGCGTCCGGTGCGAACCGCGTGGACGTGCAAAAGCTCGCCGCTCTCACTGGCGCTCCTGTGGTGAAGGCTGACGCGGAAACGGTGCGCGAGGTCACGGGTTTCTCCATAGGCGGCGTCCCTCCTGTGGGTCTCAAGTCGCCGTTGCAGGTCTTCCTCGATCGCGACCTGCTGCGGTACAACGAGATATGGGCCGCGGCAGGGACACCCAGAAGCTTGTTTGCCATCGCTCCCGCCGACCTCGTCCGCATCACCGGCGCCGTCGTCGCGGACGTCGCCGAGAGGCGGCCATAGCAAGCCTGGTGGGCGGGGATCCGCGAACGATGCGCGGACCGCGTCCGGCCGCCGGCAGGTCTTTGCTGCCGGGAAGTCCGTCGCATCGTCGCACCACGCTGGCACGTGCGGCTCAAGGAGTGGCTCGCCGGCTTCTCACAGCGTCCGGGGCGAGCGGTCTGACCCCAGTCGTGTGAATCCGAGGTGAAGGCGTTGGTTTTGCGCAACCCTGCTCTTCTCGCGCCGCTTCTGGCGTGGGCAATGTCGCAGATCTTGAAGTTCCTCGTGGACTACGCGGTCCACCGGAGGCCCGATTTCACCAGGCTGGTGAACCCCGGCGGCATGCCGAGCTCGCACTCCAGCCTTGTCTCCAGCATGTCCGTGATGGTGGGCCGTATCTCGGGTTGGAGTTCGCCTGTGTTCGCCGTGGCATCGGTCCTCTCTCTCATCGTGCTGTACGATGCAGCAGGCATCAGGCGCGCGGCCGGACGGCAGGCGCGCGTGATCAACAGAATAGTGGACGACCTCTATAGGAAGCACCGCGTCCGGGAGGAACGCCTCCGCGAGCTTCTCGGCCATACCCCGCTCGAGGTGCTGGCTGGGGTTGGGCTCGGCGCGGCGGTGGCGTTCAGTTGGCCCCTCCGTTGAGGGGGCGCGGGCGCGCACAGTGCTATCAGCTGAACCGAGACCGGAAGGAACTCCGGTGGGCTGCGCCGCAACCTCGCCAGGCCCCGACACGCGGTAGACACGCGGGAAAGGAGTCACGAATCAAAGGTGAACGTCGTGGGAATCAGGACAAGAGCTCAAGATGAGCTGGTTGACATAACCGCCGACGTCAGGAGGCTCGTCCGTGAATCCGGGGTCCGGCGCGGCGCGTGTGTGGTGTACGTGCCGCACACCACGGCAGGAGTGACGATCAACGAGAGTGCGGACCCAGACGTCGCCCGCGATATCCTTGAAGCCTTGACGAACATGGTCCCGAGGCGCGCGGCCTATCACCACACAGAGGGTAACGCCGCTTCCCACATCAGGGCCACGCTCGTCGGCTCCTCGGTCACCATCCCGGTGGAAGGCGGCGACCTTGCGCTGGGCACTTGGCAGGGCGTGTTCTTCTGTGAGTTCGACGGCCCGCGGGCGAGAAAGGTCTATGTCCAGGTGTTGCCGTGTGAGTAGCTCGCCAAGCGGGTTTTCGGCGGCGTCCCCCTGCCCGCCTCCTTGCCCGCCTCGGTGCCCGACCGCAGGTCCGCCCACCTGCTCGCCTCCATGTCCGCTTGCAGGTCCGCCCCCTGGTCCGGCCTCCGGTCCGCTCCACGGCCCGGCGTGCAGACCCGCGGGTAACGACGCCGCCCTCGGGGCAGGAGGCTTGTCCGAGGACGCCTTCGGCGGCATGCCGGCGTCACTGCTGGAAACGCTCGGGAACTGCCGCCTCTGCCCGCGAGGATGTGGCAGGAACCGGCTCGCCGGAGAGGTCGGGTTCTGTGGAGCAGGCGCCCTGCCCAGGGTCGCGCTGGCGTCTCTTCACTATTGGGAGGAGCCGTGCGTGAGCGGGACCAGGGGCTCCGGCACCGTGTTCTTCTCCCACTGCAACTTGCGCTGCGTTTTCTGCCAAAACCACGTCATAAGCCATGGCGGATTCGGCAAGGACATCACCGTGCCAGAGCTCGCGCAGGTCTTCCTGAGGCTCGCCCGCAAAGGGGCCCACAACATCAATCTCGTGAGCCCGGCACATTTCCTGCCGCAGGTGGCTTGGGCGGTCCACCTCGCCCGCGATCAGGGGCTCACGATTCCAGTGGTGTACAACACGAACGCTTATGAGCTGCCCGAATCCCTCATGCTTCTCGAGGGCCTCGTGGACGTGTACCTCCCAGACATCAAGTATTGCAGCAGTGAGGCCGCGAGCCGTTACTCGTCCGCTCGCGACTACTTCACCCGCGCCACGCGCGCGATTCTTGAGATGCACAGACAGGTGGGCCCCGCAAGGTTTTCTGCCGATGGCATTATGACGCGGGGGGTGCTGATAAGGCATCTAGTCCTGCCGGGCCTCGTCCCGGACAGCAAGAGGGTGCTCGACTGGATCAGGGCCAACCTCCCGAGCGACACCTACGTGAGTGTGATGTCCCAGTACGTCCCCATGCACCTGGCGGCGAAGCACCCTGAGATCAACCGCAGACTCACTTCGCGCGAGTACGAGGAGGTCCTGGACTACTTCGACGACATCGGGCTCCAGAACGGGTTCATGCAGGACCCTTCGTCCCAGGACTCGTCGTTCACCCCACGCTTCGACCTCAGCGGCCTCGAGGGGCTAGGCGAGTCGGGCTAGGAGCCAAGGCCAGGGTCAGCATCAGGGTCACGGCCAGGGGCAGGGGCGGGGGTAGGAGCAGGGGCAAGGGCAGGGGCAGGGGCCGGAGACCGGGGCGGGCGCCAAGGCGCCACCTCGCGCGGCACCGCATACAGTAATTGTGTACCGGGACGTTGAACTTCCCCAGTCCCAGTAGCTGACGATTCGGACGAGCCAAGCGACGGCTTTGTAGGCTTCAATCGGGCTGAGATGGCATCTTGGGGAGAGTCCAACGCTCTCGCGCACCACCACAACGAGCTGGGAGGGAATTACAGTGTCTTGGTTTCGGCGTGTGGCCCTCGGGGCCCTCCTCGGCCCGGTATTCCCCGCTTTCATGTGGGGACCTTTCACGCACGTGCACATCAATCGAATGGCTCTCCAGAAGGCGAAGGAACTCGCCGCGGCGGGACCGGAGGGAAGCCCGCAGCGCGACGTCCCCGGTAGTCGCGATGGTCTCGATGGCACAACGACCGGGACCGGTGTGATGGGCGCGGCCAGCACCGCGGGCTCAGCCAAGAACGCCAGCGACAAGGATGCCCCGATCAGCCTCGGGACAGGCGCGCGGCCCGTCAACAAGGAGCTCCTCGCGCTCTTGACCTCGTCACCCGAGGTCGAAAACGCGTACATACTAGCGGCCAACAGCGCGGACGCCATCTCGAGCTACCACACGCTCAACAACTTCACCGCGTATGACTACACCCACAACTCCATCCCCGACCACGCCCAAGGTCTCCCGAGCTTCGGATACACCCTCATCGAGACATGGCGACGCCTTCCTGAGACAGCATGGCATAACAGCGCAGACCGGCTGCGTGACCTCGCAGTGGCGTGTGGGTGGTTGTCGCACCAGCTTGCCGACTGGTACGCCCATTATGCCTGCATCGACGGTCAAGGCGATGTATGCGATCCGCCCGATGCCATAGCTGATGAACTCACCACGTTCTCGGGCTATTCTGATTCACACCGGGTCCTCGGCCACGATTACCCGCTCCCCTTTCTCAGGCGCTATAACCTCGCCGACCACGGGCTCACCGAGTTTCTAGTGGATAGTCTCCTCATCTTCGGCCCGGACGGCCACAGGTTCGAGAACCTCTCCCTTCCCCGGCTTTCAACGCTCAAGAACGGAAACACGAACATCATCACCCTCGCCTCCGAGGACTTCGACGGGTTCGTTCGGCTCCCCGAAGACCACATCCCGGTGCTCTGGCGAAACATGAATCTCATACTCCTCGGCATGTACGTCATGCAGCAGCTCGTGCGGCTGCGCCAGCCCCTCATCAGGCGTGAGGCCGCGAAAGTCGTGCGTTCGGACTACGTCGACCTGTCCGTGGAGCGGGTGCTGGACGGGCTCTTCTGCAAGAGCTTCGACGAGATCGCTTACCTTGCCCGCCTTGGGAGACGGGCCCGGCCTTCTGACAGCCCCATCGGACCGCTGGAGAGCGCGGGGGTCAAATACCCAGGAACCGTGATATTCAAAGTGGCGTACTCTCTAGCGTCGTCCTTGTCCGCACCGGACGGCACCATCACGACGAAAACCGTGGCACGCGCCATGGACATCATTGAAAATCCACTGCGCACGCTGGATCACGCTCCCGTGATAGGACCCATTCTTAAGTCGGATCTGGTAGCGGACGTGCTCTGGAACAAGGTCGCGAAGCCCTCGGTGGACGCGTTCATCACAAACACCTTCGACAGCCTCGGCGCCACGTCCAAGGACGGCCGGGCGCCCGTGCAGGAAGCCATCCTGGCATTCGCCAACGCAGTGCTCCTGAAGCGGCGGTCTATCGAGGCGGCGCGCAAGGACTTCGCGGCCGCGATGAAGCCGGTCATCACCGTCGTGAACCGCAACGGGAGCGAGCTCCCGGGAGGCCGCGAGATGCCGACGCAGGCCGAGCTCCTTGACATGGTGTTCCGCAATCGGGAGATCGTGTTCAAGGCATGGCCTGCCATCCCGCGCGGGCGCCGGGAGCTTGCAGATCTTAAGTGCCTGGACATAAACTCGGTGCGCGTGAACGTCAACGGTTACCCGCTCTCGGAGCACCCGGAATTTGCCGAGCTTGCGGTGGGGTTCGAGTCCGACAGCACAGCGTCGCCTCTCCTTATACGGCTTAAGCTCGGGCCGGCATTCCGACCCGGGAGGTACGACATTTTCGTCGACGTGAGAGACGCTTCGGGCACTGGGGCTGAGTACCTGTATTGGCCGGTGAACCTCGGCACGTCGGCCCAAAGCTGAAAGCTCATCTTGTAGGCTGAGTGACGACAAGGGGAAGGGGCTCCGCGGTCGTGCGGGTGCCCAGGATACTTCGCGGTGGCGGCCTGAGCTGCAGCAAGCACGTCCCTCCCCTCCTGCGTCCTTGTCCACGTGCTTGTGCATGTGCTAGTCTGGGTGCTTGCCTAGGTGTTTGTCCACCTGCCTTTCCGCTGTGTTTGCCCCCGTGCCTTCGATCAGGCCGCCATATGCGGCGCACTTTCGAGCCGGGGTTGCCCGGCTGCTCGAATCGCGGACGAGCCTAGATCCCTTCCATCCGTCACGCATGCAAAACGATGCATGATGTGCATCACCGTTTGCCCCATATTCGTTCGGCACGTCACGTCACAAGCCCTCGCCGCGTCGCCCCGGCGAACCGTGTGACAAGGGAAGACGCCGGACAGGCCACCAGCCGCTTAGCCTCTCCGGCGCGCTGGCACGCTGGCACGCTGGCCAGCTGCCGGCGCCTGGCCGGTGCCTGGCAGGCCGGCAGGCAGGTAGGACGCAAGCCGGCAGGACGGTCAGAGCAGGAATTCGCTGGTCCTCGCTGAATCTTCTGTATGGTGCCATGCAGAATCAAAGACCCCGCAAGGAGCGCAGGTTGGTTGAAGCAGTATCCGGTCGGCCGATTGGCTGTGTGGCCACCCAGCGTGTAGTAAAGTGCCCGGACGGCGGGGGTGTTATCATGGCCGAAGGCTTTGTCTGGCGGGGGGTTGTGGAGGGGTTCTACGGCAAGCCGTGGACCCACAGCGAGCGGATGGACATGCTCGCTTTCATGTCGGATGTCGGGATGAACGCCTACCTCTACGCGCCGAAGGACGACCTATACCACAGGCAGCGATGGCGAGCGCCGTACCCGGCGGATCTCCTTGCCCGCCTCTCTGAGCTCGCGTCGCACGCAAGGAGGCACGGCATCACTTTCGTCTTCGCGGTGAGCCCCGGGCTGTCCCTGCGTTACTCGGACAGGCGCGACCAGGACGCCCTCCTCGCGAAACTGAAAGCCATGCACGACGCGGGGGTACACGCCTTCGCCCTCCTCTACGACGATATCCCTGCTGAGTTGCGCCATGAAGAAGATCGCAAGGCTTTCGGGAATTCACTGGCAGCCGCGCAGATCTCGTTCACGAACGCCGTGTTCGCCCGCCTCAAGGAACTCTCGGACCAAACCTCGCTTATAGTGTGTCCAACGCAGTACTGCGGTGACCCGGCCACGGAGTATGTCCGCGAGCTCGGGGCGGGCTTGGACCCCGCCATCGACGTCATGTGGACGGGGCCGGCGGTGTGTTCCAAGGAGCTTACGCTCGAGCACACCAAGGCCGTAGCCGGGTCCCTGAATCGGCCGATCACATACTGGGACAATTATCCGGTGAACGACGGGCCCATGAAGTCGGAGCTCCACATCGGGCCCTACACAGGCCGGAGCCCGTACCTCCCTGAGGCGGCCAAGGGAATCTTCCTGAACCCCATGAACCAGGCCGAAGCCTCCAAGATCGCGCTCGCCGCGGCCGCGCGATATCTCACAAGCCCTGTCCAATACGACCCCAGGTCTGCGTGGGAAGACGCGGTCGTGCACGTCCTAGGTAAAGACGCCCTGGGCGCTTGCGTTCTCTTCACTGACGCTTGTGCTATAAGCCCGCTTCACCCGGAAGATCCGCCCGGGATCGCATCGGTCCTCGAAAAGGCGCGCAAGCGAGCGGAAGGCGGGGAGCTAGGAGAGGCGGCCGGGATACTGTCCTCATACATGCTTGAAATGAAGGCGTCCGCAGCCATGTTGAGCGGAAACCCCAACCGCAAGTTCGTCGAGGAAGTGAAGCCCTGGCTCGAGGAGTTTTCGGCGTGGGCCGAGATAGGCCTCTATACGGCGAAGCTCATTCAGGCTGCTCAAGCCTATGTCGTCGCCGCATCAGCGGCAAGATCGCGCCTCTCCCGGTTCCTGCGCGCTCTGCCGATACTGCGAACTAGGTCGCGTCTTGTTCGGATGCTCGCACGCAGCGTCCGCTTTAAAACGCGCACCTGCGGCAACAGCGTGCTGAGTCTGGCCCTGGATGTCCTCAGGCGAGTGGGCTGAGGGCGCTGCCGGGAACGAGAACGAGAGTAACGATTTGTTTGGGCTTGACATCCACCACCAGCTCGCAGCCGCTGCCAGGTTCGAGTCGCACAGGTGCAACCGGGGTCTCGTCGAGCCTCGCAAGACACGCTCCCTCGAGACGGATCCCAGCCTTCAAGCGTGCGCCGATGTCTCGTTCGCCCGGATTGTGAACCCTCACGACAAGGGCATTTCCGTCCTCTGCCTTCTTGACGGCGCTGACCGCGAGCGCGAACACAGCCTCATCATCGTCTCCGCCTTTGCCGTCGCAAAGTCTGAGAAGGCCAAGCTCGCTCGGGAGGTCGCCTTCGTGCGGCGTGGCCAAGTAGGCTACGCACGGGCACATGAATCGGCGCACGATCGACATGATCGAGCCTGTCGCTGCGTTCGACCAGTCACCCGAGTGCGGCACGATGGCGTACTCGAACACGTGCCTCCCCAGACACTGCGCTCCAGGGGTAAAGACAGGCGGGCCAGCATGGCCTTTCCGTGTCGCAAGGTCATCCCTGGAGAGCCACTCAACGCAGCGCAGTAACGTTACAGCGATGGTCGACGTCCCATCGCGCTCCTCTACGCATTCGTACTCCGGAAGCCCACGCGTCGCCACGGCCAAGCCGCGCGTCCCGTCGCCCACGTCGACGAACCCTTGATGCGGGCCAACCGCCGCCTCGGGTTGGAACCAATCGTCTCCGGTGTGACGCGGCCTCTGCGCCCGTTCCACCGCGTCGAATTGCCCCCGCGCCACGACGCGATCCGCCCTCACCCCTGCGGGGAAGAGCGCCCGCAGGCGGTGATCCCGGGCTGCGTTGCTCACTTCCGTACGTATCTCTACGTAAGGTGCCCCCGCCGCCAGCGTCACGTGGGTTACAATCGAGAGCGGCACACACGTACTGGCGCGCCGCTTCCGGCCCGGGTCGAGGGACGCGGGGATCTCCCACGGTATCTCGACCCGAAGCCTCCCGAGGTAGGGTCCAGGCTCTTCTACTCCCACGCTGGCAGTGACGTTCCTTGTTGTTAGCGGCTCGTCCGGAACCGGGGAATAGTCGTATTCGTCACCGGCATCCCCCGAATCTTCGAACACGTTCAGGCCGTGGTACGTGAGCCCGGTACGTTTGTCCAGGATGTCAAGCGCCCCGCACAAGGAGACTTGCACCTTCAGGAACTCGTTCTCAAGGGACCGCTCGCCCACCGCAACGAATGTGGCAGCTGCATCCGCGTCTGCCACACCATGAGCGGAGGGCGCGCTGCAGCCCCATCCGCCCTGAACGTGTCCGCGTGGTCCACGTGAGAGGTGGTACACTCGATACCCGACGGCCGGCACGTCCCGTACGGGAAACGCCAAGTGCATCGCGGGCTTGCCTCTCCGCACCGCATCGTGGAACAAGGCCGATGGGTCGAAGCCTGGCTCAGCTCCGCCACACCGCAGCACTTGGACGCGCACGGCGTCGTCCCCTTCCCCTGCCGAGACGAAGTATTGGCACCCGCCTGTGGAGGTGGAAGCCGTAGCACCGGGCAAGGGTGAGCAACCCGCCGTATCCGCCGTATCGTCAGCTGAGCCCTGCGTCGCGGAACAGTCGGCTCTGCCGCACACGGACGCCGTGTCGCCCGCCATCTCGTCGCACGGAACATGTACCGTCACGATACCGCTAACTGGCCACGGATTGGGGTTATACACCAACACCGGCTGGGTGCTGCTTCCGTAGGCCCCCGCGCCCCCGGAGGCGCGAACCGTCTTCGCGCGCCGGGAGATGCTCGCCAGGCTCTCGGTGCATACCGCCACCGCAATCTCGCGGGCCTGTGTGTATCGAGCCGTCATCTCCGCCGCGACCTCGTCCGTGGAGCACCCGCAGATGCTGTCGTGAGCCTGGTTCTGGAGGTACAACTTCCAAGCGAGGCCGAGCATGGCCGACGGGTATCCCGTTCCAGCCAGAAGCCATGCGGCAGACGCCAGCGGCTCCGCATAACACGTGAGCCACGCGTCGACCTCCTGATTGAGCTGTTTCAGCGGCATCCTGGACGAAAGCACGCTGTAGAGCATGTTCTGATAACGGCTGCCCCTAAACTCTCCCTCGTACACCGGCAACACCGGTCGCCTGCACCCGCACTCGGGCCAGCCGATGGCCGTGCTGCTCTCGCACCCGGCGTCCCCATCCCCGCCAGGCGCGACCCGTGCGCGCACCATTTCCACATAATCCTCAAAGCTTCCCTGCGCGAGACGGATTGCCAGGACCTTGCCATCTCGCGGCACCGCACCAGCCTCATCGGCCCTGACCTCGTCGCGAACACCATCGCTCCGCTCCTGTCCGGAGCATCGCGCGCGCGCGGCCTCGCCCAGCGCGGCCTCCCCGAGCGCGGCCTCGTTCAGCGCGGCCTGCAGCCCGGAAATGATCTTGGGTAGATCCGCCCGCGGGGCCAAGTGGTCTGAACCCGTGTCGAGGAGCACAACTCCCGTCCTCGACCGCGCGGCCAGGAATCGCGCCAGGTCACGCGTGAATCGCACTGCTTCGTCGAGTGGCATACTTTCTCTGTCACCTGCGGCGAACCTCGCGTCGGACGCCCAGGGATTGAAGCTTCCAACGGGCGTAAAGCTCCCGTAATGGGCCGGAAGCCATAGGGCAAGCACCTCGCTCCCGTCGGGGGAACGCCACATGAACTCCGCGCCGAGGCTTTCGCCTTCGTCGCCCATCCCGCGGGAGAAGATCGCGGATGCGATCCCGAAGCCCTGGAGTATCTGCGGAAGCTGGCGGATGTGGCCGAAGGGGTCCGGAACGTACCCCACCCTCATCACCGCACCGAAGCGCCGCGCCACCCTCGCACCAAGCAGGAGGTTTCTGACCATGGCCTCCTCACTTGAGAGGAATTCATCAGGAAGCACGTACCATGGCCCTACCAGGAGCCTCCTCCCCTGGATGAGGCGCCGCAGCCTGTCCTCATTCTCGGGACGCACTTCGAGGTAATCTTCGAGCACAACCGCCTGGCCGTCGAGGGTGAAGCACCTGAACGACTCGTCTCTCTCGAGCAGGTCGAGTAGGTAATCGACGAGGGCAACGAGCCTCGCCCTGAACTGCTGGAACGGCAGGTACCATTCCCGGTCCCAGTGAGTATGGGATACGACGACGGCTTCAACAGGTTTCACTCGAAATCACCTCGGCGTATATGGGGTTCGTTAGAGCGACGAAACGCGGCCCCGGAAGCCCCGACCTGCTGTCGGCAACGATCTCGCAGCGGTACCATACGTCAGTCACAGGAGCGTCCTCAAACTCCACGCGCCCGTCGCCATCGCGCAGAAGTGGCGACTCAAACGCCACGTTTGCTCCTTGGCCCCGGACGCCCCGGACGACGCGTGCCACCAGGCGGCCGGCATCGGCATGGGCGTTGGTACGGGCACGGGCATGAGGGTGTCTGTCGTCGTCATCCGCCGCATCCGCCGGCCAGAGGACACGCACAGCCAGGCCGACTCTTCCGCCCCTTGTCACCTGTACGCGGTCCCCCGGCATGTAAGGCCTGTCACAATCGCCCACTGCAAGCGAGAAGTCCAAGCGTGGGCCGGAACTCACGTACACGCGTCCCGTTCTGAGGGAGTCCATCAGTTCGCCCCTCGAAAGCGAGCACGCCCAGACGTACGTGTCCGCGGTCTCCCTACCGAACAGGTCCTCACGCCTGTGCACGTCCCGCGCGGCCACGCCCGTTATCCTGTAGCCCTTACACAAAAGCTCGTCCCACCAGCGCATGGCGAGGACGTTCCACATTATGCGGGCAGTCCACGGACCTGACCATACTTCCATGAGGTCCACGAGAGCGGGGTCCGTGTTGTCGTACTCCCATTCGCAGCCTGCGCAAACGGGGTACCCTACGCTGAAAGGATGTGCGATGGAAAAGAGCCCGCCAATCCGGCGCACCTCCCGCGCTTGCTTGTTCAGGCCATCGCCCTTGGACGCATCGTGCCATGGTATGAACTCCGACACGTCAAGCGCGACTGCATGGCCGTAGAAAGTCGTGAGCTCCATGCCCGGGATCACGAGCGGCCCGCATGAATCCCCCGCCCCGGCCGCGTCCGGGGCGTCTGCGGCAGAGACCGCCCCGAGTTCGTACAGCGCGCTCACCGTATTGTGGTCGGTGACCGCAATGAAATCAAGCCCCGCCTCGTGCGCGGCGTCCACGAGCTCCCGCGGGGAAAGCATCCCGTCGCTATGATTCGTATGCGCGTGGAGCTCGCCACGCCAGTAGAGCCCTGCGAAGGTCGCGCATCGCACCTCGAGCTCGTACGAACAGATGTCGGTCACCACCGCATGGCACTCCAAGACAGCGATCCACTTCCCCGGAGGAATGGCGCCTGCGACAAAGCCCCGCGCGGCGTGCGCCTCACCCACGGTCACCCACTGTCCGAAGTGCTGGGGCGAGTCCCAACGGCCCCGGAAGGAGCCCCGCGAGTCGAAAACTGCAACGTTCAGGAGGTTCTGGAGCGGCTGGACGCGCCGAGACGCCTCGTCCACGAATCGTTCGAAGAAGGCGGCGAGCTCATGGTCGCCTGCCATTTCGACCTTCCCTCTGTAACGAGCGATCTCTCTCGACCAGCGGCCACGGAATTCCTGGGCCGTCAGTGGCACTTGTAGCTCCTCACGCCGTGGAGCGTAGGTGAGCCTCAGCATTACCTCCGATGCGCCGGGCGGCACGAAGAACTCGAACCGCTTGAAGGTGTGTGAATCCGTGCGCGTCAAAGTGCCCGAGAAGAGCCGGGAGTATCCGGTACTGCCATCCATCTTGCGAAGTCACCATCCTGACAAGTGCCGCGGTCCACGTGGGACACATCTCATCATCGAAATCTCATCGCCAAATAGAGAGCGCTCGGCACCGGGCCCTGACCATAGGGCGGAAAGACGCAGGTCGCCAGGACGTTCGCATGGCGACTAGCAGAAGATCCTTTCTCCTTGAGCGTCGAACAGCCGGAGCCGCCTCGGGCTCGGCACAAGACGCACCGGACGCCCCGGTGTGAGATCAAGGTCCTCGAACGTCTTGACCTTAACCGTGCCCGCGCGCGTCTTCACGCTGATGAGGGTCTCGTACCCGAGGGGCTCCACCACGAAGACCTCCCCCAGTATCCCCTCGAGGCCGGTCCCTTCCGGAGCGTTCCGATGGCCCTCCCCCGCTTTGTCTCCCTCCTCGCCGAGCTCTAGGGTCAGGTCCTCCGGACGAATGCCGAGGATGACATCGGTTCCTGGCACAACGCGATCAAGACCCGGCTGACCCTGCGGGAGGGGCACCCGCGACCCGTCCACGAGCACAGCGGGTTTTCCGTCGACCACCTCGTACTTGCCGGACACGAGATTCATGGGCGGGTTCCCGAGAAACTCGGCTACGAAAGTGTTGGCCGGATGCCTGTAGACCTCGAGGGGCGGCCCGATCTGCACGACCTTTCCCTTGTTCATGACGGCTATCCGGTCGGACATCGCCATGGCTTCCGACTGGTCATGGGTCACGTACACTGTCGTGATCCCGAGGGTTTGCTGAAGATGCTTGAGGAAAGTCCTCGCGTCGGTCCGGAGCTTCGCGTCAAGGTTTGAGAGGGGCTCGTCGAACAGGAATACGTTCGGCTCGTGCACTATCGCCCTGGCGAGCGCGGCCCTCTGCTGCTGGCCCCCGCTTATCTCCGCCGGCCGCCGCCGCAGGAGGTCGGCGATGGCCAGGCTGCGTGCAACATCCAGCGTGCGCTTCTCGACCTCTTTCGGGGGCTTGTTTCGGATCCGTAGCGGATAGCCGATGTTCTCCGCCACGGTCATGTGTGGGTAGAGCGCGTAGTTCTGGAAAACCATGGCCACGTTACGCGCTTTCGGAGGCAGGTCCGTCACGTCCCGGTCCCCGATGAAGATCTTACCCGATGTAGGCCGTTCCAGGCCGGCTATCATCCGGAGGGTCGTGGTCTTCCCACACCCCGAAGGCCCGAGAAGCGTGAAGAACTCGCCGTCCTCGATCGTGAGGCTGACATCGCTTACGGCATTGACCCTGTCAAAGCTCTTGGATACGTTGACGAGACGAACCCCGGCCATAGAGACTCCCCCTAGCTCTTTATGCCCCCGTAAAACCTGAACCCGAACTTTCTGTTGACGATGATGTAGAGAGTCACCACGGGGATGGTGTAGATAAACGAGTACGCCGCGATGAGCCCGAGGATGGGTATGCCCACCTCGTTGAAGAACGAGTATATAGCCACCGACGCAGGCGCTTTCGACGGCGACCGCAGCAGAATGAACGGTACCAGGAAGTTGCTCCACGTGTTCACGAAGATGAGCACAGCAATGACCGCCATGCCCGGTCGGCACAGCGGAAAGGCTATGTTCATGAGGACCTGGGCCGGAGTGCTTCCATCCACCAGGGCGGCTTCCTCGTAGGAGCGCGGGATCGAGTCCACGAAGTCTTTCATGATGAACATGTTCGTGGGCAGAAGGCCCCCAACGTAAACGAGTATGAGTCCGACATGGGAGTCCAGAAGGCCGAGCGACTGCATAAGCACGTAAAGTGGCACCATCGCCGACACGCCCGATACCACGCTCGAAAGGAGGATGAGAACGTAGAGTATCGTCTCGCGCCCCCGGAATGATGCCCGGGAAAACGCGTACGCCGCCATCGTCGCCGCGACTGTGGCGATGAGCATCGTCGCGGTGGAGAGCACGAGGCTGTTCTTGAGCCCCGTCACGGCCATGGGGTTTTTGAAGACCCCATAGAAATTCTGCAGCGTGGGCTTGGAAAGCGAGAGCCCCAGGGTCGGCTTGGCGTTGAAGGGTGCCGTGACCAGCCACAAGATCGGCAGAGCGAAGGCCGCCGCCAAGACCATCAGAGCTAACGCGGAAAGTGCTCTCCTCACAGCTATCCCCTCCTTGCTCGCGCCAGCCTCATGTACACCGTGGCCAGGGCCAGGTTGATGAGAAGTATCAAGGTAGAGATGGCGCTTCCGTAGCCAAGCTTGAAGTATTTGAATGCGTTGCGATACGTGTATATGGAGAGCAGCTCAGTCTTGAATGCCGGCCCGCCCCCGGTTAGCAGGAACGGCGTGAAAACGTTGAAGGTCCAGATAGTCACCAGGACTGCCCCCGTAACGATGTGCGGACGGATGAGCGGCAGAATGATGTCACGGAACTTTCTCCAGCCCGAGGCGCCTATGACGTCCGCCGTCTCGATGTACGACGGCGGGATGGTCTGGAGCGCCGCGCTGAAAAGCAGCATGGAGAACGCCGTCCCTCGCCAAACGTTGAAGATGACTATCGAGAGCACGGGATGCTCAAAGAACCAATTCACCGGCTTGAGCCCGAGGGCGCCAACCACCGAGTTGAGCAGCCCGAAGTCGGTATCAAGGAAGGCGACCCAGAGGTAAGCCACGACCACCTCTGGGATGATCCACGCAAGTATCACCACGCTAGAGACGACGTCCTTAAGGATCCCCTTCCTGTTGTTCAGCAGAAGGGCTAGGGCGAGCCCGAGCCCCATCTGACCGATGATGGCCGACCCGAACACGAACTGCACCGTGATCCAGAGTGAGTTGCGGAAGAAGGGGTCTCTCAATATGGCCGCGAAGTTCGCGAGCCACACGACCTTGGGCTCTATGGCGGCCCGCCCCGTGAGCGTCAAGTTAGTAAGGCCGATATATATCGCCCAAACGGCCGGAAATGCCAGGAACACTCCGACAAACACCAGGGCCGGCAACATGAACACCGTCGCGGTCCGCCGCGAGATGATGGGGTTGTCATACTGCATCTAGGGCTCCCCTTTCAGTGGCGCACACTGGCGCGAGAGAACGACGCTGACCTCGGGACGCGAAGAGCATTCACGCCGCCCCTCGACATGGGGACATGGGGCTCCGGCCCAGGGTTGCCGGTGTTGCACCCGGGGACGGCGCCCCGAGCGGCGCGCGTTCCGTCAAAATCCGGCCCGTCGGGCCAGTGGCCGGGTTTTGACACCCCTCGTGCAACGACCGGCAACCCCTCCCAAGAGTCGGGGGCACTCTCGCACCCCCACTTAGCGTCTTCACGCAACGAGACGAAGACTTGGTGATACCATAACCTTGCGTGCTATGTCAGCACTACTTCTGGATCTCGACGTTCGCCTGGCCTACGAGGTCAGTCACCGCCTTTGCGTAAGCATCGAGGGCCTGCTCTGGGGTCATCTGACCTGTCACGATCCGCTCGGTCATGAGCTGCACCTGATACGACACTTCGGGATAGGCGGGCTGACCCGGGCGATAGGTGGTGTACGGAACCAGCTTCTTTGTGGTCTCGGAGATGAAGGTATTCGCTTTCACATCGGGCATGTCGGCAAGGTCTTTTCTCGCGGGAATGCCCGGTTTCATCTTCCAGTAGTCAATCCGCGCCTGAGCCGAGTTCAGCTTGGCAAGGAGCTTGAATGCGAGATCCGGGTGCTTCGTGTTCGGGTTCACCACCCAACCTGTGCCGCCCGAAACGGAAGCGATGGGCGGGGCGCCGGGCTTTCCGCTGCCGGGGAAGGCTGCCCAGCCGATCCTGGTGTCGCGATCTGGGATCGCCCACGCGCCGTTCGGCGCGATCACCGATGACCACATCCACGTGCCCTCGACATACATGGCGATCTTCTCGGCGGCGAAGAGCTCGAACGATTTCTCACGCGCCTTGGGGGAGACTTGCAACATGGCGTCGCCGAGCTTCTCGTCCACATATATGGTCTTGTATAGGTTGAGGGCATCCAGGAGAGCAGGGCTCTTGACGATCCACTTGCCGGTATCCCAGTTGTAGATCCATCCGCCGGCGGCATAGAGCGCCATGTAAAAGCCCTGCATGCTTGTGGCTTCACCCATCTCGACTCCTGCATTGAGCTGGATGGGCGTCACGCCGGGGAGTTTTTGCTTGATGGTCCTGCAGGCTTGGAGAAGCTCGTTCCAGTTCTTCGGCTGCCACGGGACGGGGATGCCCGCCTTCTTGAAGAGCTCCTTGTTATAGTAGATCATTCGGACGTCGGTCCCGGCCATGACGAGGTAGGTCTTGCCTTTGTATGAACCCATGGCCTTCATGGTATCGTAGTACTGGTTCCAATCCGGCCACGTCTTAAGATACGAGTCCAGGGGCAGAAGGAAATTGGCCTCGGCGAACTCCGGCACCCAGAAGTGGTCGAACGCGATAACGTCAGGGCCGCCTCCACCTTTGATGTCTAGAGCCAGCCTGGCTTTGTAATCTTCGTCGTTGATTCCCGAAGCCACGAATTCCACGCGCACGTCCTGGCCTTCGGCCTTCATGTCCTTTTCGAACTCGGGAATCATCTTCTCGATCCATTCAGCGTCCTGGGTGTTCTTGCCCCCCTTCACGGCGTTGGCCATGATCTGCAGGGTGATCGGTGCAGCCTCGGCAACCGAGAGGCCCAGGAGGAGCAGTAAAACGACTGACAGCGAAACTCCACGAATCCACGAGGTTTTCATTGGATTTCCTCCTTCCGCTTGAAAGGTCCACCGAATCATGCGATACCCTACGTGGGACACGGAGCCGGTCGAGTCCTTACCTTACACACCTTCACGCATTAACACCGTACGATTCCCCTGCCTGCGTTGCCCTTCCATGCCCGATCATGCCTTCCAACACGAGCGGAACCGCCACACGAGCCGGTTGATCCCGCCTTCTCCCCTCCTTTCACCTCGCACGATCCTCACGAGATGGGCCCCTGTGCCCTATAGCGTGCCTCGTGCCGCACCGCCGAAGTGCTGCACCCGCATCCGTCAGCTCTCTGACGACGCGCGGGAGCGTACCCCGTTAGCTAGCTCCGGCACGTATCTCTGGGGATTCTGGAAAAAGCTCTCGATAACAAGCATGGCCGCTCCCCTTGCCACGGCTTCTTCGGAGTAATTCGATAGAACGACCTTTGTCTTATCGGCAAAGAGCGGATGAGCTCGCGACGCAAGAGCGCCCAGGAGTGGCGTTCTCAAGGACTCGCCCAGCCTCGCCATGGCTCCGCCGACCACAACCGCTTCGGGGTTGAACGTGTTCACCAGATTCGTTATGGCTATGGCGAGGTACTCAGACATCTCGCGGATCTTGTCCACGACGGCCGCGTCGCCGCGTGCTGCCCGCTCGCATACCTGTTCCAAGGTGGGCACGCCGCCCTCCCGGCCGGCCTTTACGTCCTCTTCGAGGACCAGTGACAGAAGGCGCGGGACCGACACCAGGGTCTCCAAGCACCCTCGGCTTCCGCAAAGACACCTGGGGCCGTTGGGGTCTATGCTCATGTGCCCGATCTCACCGGCGATCCCGTGCGTGCCGCGATAGATGTTCCCGCCGATCACTATGCCGCAGCCGACACCGTTTCCGACGAGCACAAAAAGGAAGTCTTTGAACTCAGAAGCCTGACCGTACCACTTCTCATAGAGCGCGGCGACGTTGGCGTCGTTGTCGAGATATACAGGGACGTCGAACTCCTTTTGGATAAGCTCCTTGAGTCTCACCGTTTTCCAGCCAACCACCTGGCCTTCGGACACAATCATTCGTTGCGCGTGGCTGAGCGGGAGAGGATAGCCGATGCCGATCCCAGCGATGCGGGCCGGGTCGACCCCAGAATCCCGGATAATGTCGGTGACGTACTTGACGACTCGCTCAGGATAACCGGCGTCCTCGTCCTCGAACGACACGCGCCTCGACATTTTGCGCTGGGGTTCGCCCAAGAGATCCGTGATCAAGAGGTCAACGTGGTTCCGCGAAAGGTCAATGCCCATGACCCAGAGGGCCTCGCGGTTGATGTCGAGGAGGATAGGCTTGCGGCCGAGGACAGTTTCACCCTTGGTCGTTTCCTTAACGAGCTTGAACCGAATCAGGCCGTCCACGATGTCGGTAACCACCGGCTTGCTGAGGCGGCTCAGCCGCGCAAGCTCCGCCCTGGAAGTGGGTCCAGCGTCGCGGATGAGGCGGAGTATAAGTGCCCTGTTATGGTCCCTCGCAGCCTGCGGGTTATGGCCTCGTTCCATCAACGCGCTATCTCCCTTCGCCCTTCATCGATGACCGCTCACCCTTCACCGGTGACCGAGCCCTGCGCCGGAGCGCTGGGCTCTCCGCTCGGTGCGAACCGAGTGCGATCCCCACGTGCCGAGCTTTGTCGATGCTCCTCGATATGGTTAGTTAGTCTACCTAACTAATGCTATACTACGACGCTCCCGCCTCAACTCCTTCTTTGCCGGTCGAAGATCTGTGAAAAAGATCAAGGGTCAACGAAGTTGCAGGAAACTAGAGGCCGCTGGCGTATAGCTTGAAGAGCGGCTGCCTTGAAGAGCAACTGTCTCAAAGCTGCTCCGAGGTGGACGGGGCAACAGCAAAGAAACGGTGAGACGACGTGGAGGAGGATGGGGCAGTGCCCGGCATTACTGACGTACCAGGAGTCCTTGTGGGGCACGCACAGGACGATCTAGCCCTGACCGGGTGCACAGTGGTGCTGACGATGGGCGGCGCTGTCGCTGGCGTGGACGTCCGCGGTTCAGCCCCTGGGACGCGCGAGACCGACCTGATGCGACCGTGTAACCTGGTTGAGCGGGTTCACGCTGTGGTGCTCGCCGGCGGAAGCGCATACGGGCTCGACGCAGCGTGCGGCGTCATGCAATTCCTCGAGGAACGCGGCGTGGGCTTCGCCACAGGAGCTGGCGTCGTTCCCATAGTGGGAGCTGCGGTCATCTTCGACCTCGATATCGGCGACCCAAGGGTGCGGCCTGACAAGAACATGGGGTACGAGGCGTGCGCCGCGGCATCCCCCGCCCTCCCGGCCGAGGGTAACGCGGGCGCCGGGCTCGGCGCCACTGTCGGGAAGGCGTGGGGCGCCCAACACGCCATGAAAGGCGGCGTTGGCACGTGGGCAGTGAGGCTTGAACGCCCAACGCGCGACCGCGACGAGGACGGCCCTCTCGTCGTCGGGGCCATTGCCGTGGTGAACGCCCTCGGCGACGTCGTAGACGCCGATTCCGGAGAGGTTGTGGCGGGCGCATACGACAGAGGCGCCAAGAGGTTCCTGCGGGCCGCGTCGCGGGCGACTGGCCCGGCGGACGACGAGGCCTGCGGCGGCGGTGATGGCGACGCAAGCGGCTTTGCGGCGCGACCGGGATTCGGTGGATCTGCAGGACAGTCAGCACCGCCGTTTGGCACCAACACCACGCTCGCCGTGGTGGCCACGAACGCCAGCCTCGACAAGGAGGGCGCGAACAAGATGGCTCAGATGGCGCACGACGGGCTCGCTCGCGTGATCCGGCCCGTCCATACCATGTATGATGGCGACGTGGTATTCGCGCTCTCCACAGGCGACGCGCCTTTCACTGGCGACAAGGCGGCGGATATAACGTTTCTTGGTGCTGCGGCGGCCGACGCGGTCGCAAAGGCCGTGCTTCGGGCTGTTACGGCCGCCGTCTCGGTGGCGGGCATCCCGGCGGCACGCGACGTGCCGTCGCGCCGACAGCAGCCGCGACGCTGACGCCGGGGCGGCCGCTCGGCCAAGCGGGGCTCGGCCAAAGGGCCTAGGCCGGGCGGGCGAAGCATACGGTAATAATGGCGAATGGCGCGGACGATAAGGCGTCGGTGGGCCCGCAGAATCGAAACTGGGCGGCGGAACCGAAAGCTGAAGAAAGCTGAAGGCCGAACTGGAAGGCGAAAAGGGGCTGAAGGGAGGTGAGACACGAGCTAGAACGGGGAACGCGCCATCGACTTGGTCAAGATTAACCCAAACAATCCCGGTCCGAAGCAAGGCAGCGGGGCAAAGCCTGCACGGGCCCGGCGGCCGCGAGCGCTCTCCGCGGCAAGGCGAAGGGAACGAAGGGCACGTGGCAGGGCGAAGGGCCTGAGACCAGGATCCCGTCGGACCTGGAACTCGCGTCCGCTCCGCGATGGCATCTTCGGCCGAGCGCCCAGGGCGCAAGGGCGCCCAGTGCATAGTGCATGAGATCGTCCGGCACCCGCAAAGGGGCTGGAACGGAGGTGTCGAAAAATGAAACTAAGTACCAGGCAGGTCGTTGTATCCGGACTCCTTGTAGCCCTTACTCTCGTCCTCGGCATGACAGGCATCGGCTTCATCCCGGTGCCCACTCCCGCTGGAGCAGCCACTCTGATGCACCTTCCTGTTGAGCTTGCCGGGATTCTCGAAGGACCTCTGGTGGGATCGCTGGTAGGGCTGATATTCGGCCTCTTCACCCTCAGGTTCCTGGGTGACCCGCGTGTCGTCATCCCAGCCAGGCTACTCATCGGCGTAGTCTCTTTTCTGGTATACCGGGCCTGCGGCAAGAAGACGTGGGGCATCCCCATCGCCGCTGCCGCCGGCAGCGCCACAAACACCGTGGGCACGCTAGGGCTGGCGGTGGCGTTCGGGTACATCCCGCTCGCGGGCAAAGACGGGGCTCTCGCCATCGCGCTCCTCCAGGGAGTGCCCGAGGCCGTCTTCGCTGCGGTTGTGCTCACACCGATCGTGTTCGCCGTGACAAGGGCGCAGCGCCGTTGACACCGTCCTCCTGGCTCAGAATGTAGGAAAGTTCAACGCGCTCGCGCACCCGCACCCTCACTCAGCTGGCCCGGCCAGACTCGTAGTGCTTGCCTAGCGCAGCGGGCGGGCGCGACCGAATGACGGCTCCCGCCAACACGAGGATCGTGAGGATGTAGGGAAGCATTTGGATGATGTCGCTCGGCAGCTTGACCGGCGACGTCTGGATCCTCATCTGAAGCGCGTCGGTGAACGCGAACAGGAAGCTCGCACCCAGCCCTCCGAGGGGATTCCACTGGCCGAATATGTTGGCAGCAAGGGCCATGTAGCCCCTGCCCGCGGACATGTTCATACTGAACCAGTTAAGCTGGGCAAGGGACAGGTACGCTCCGCCGAGCCCCGCAAGGCAGCCGCTCAGGATGACGGAGAAGTACTGCACGGCGTGGACGTCTATCCCAACCGTGTCGGCGGCCTCCGGATGCTCGCCGGCCATCCTGATGCGCAGGCCGAGCGGAGTCTTGAACATGACCACCCATCCCAAGAACACGAGGATCAACATCATGTACACGAGAGGCGAGTGAGTCCCGAGGATGGTCCCGATGATCGGCACGTCGCGCAGACCTGGGATAGACACCACAGGCAGGCCGTTCACCGACACCGACGTGCCCTTGTTCTTCCACAAGACCTGCATCAGCCATGTTGTGAGACCCAGCGCCAAGATGTTGAGGCCAACGCCGCTCACCACGTGATCCGCCTTGAGACGTATGGCAAACAAAGCGAGAATAGCACCCATCAGGCCACCGCCCACGACCGCAAACGCCACGCCCACCCATGGGCTTCCCGTGACGTACGACCCAAGCACGCCACAGAAGGCGCCGGTCAGGATCATGCCCTCGAGCCCGATGTTGATGATCCCGGACCGCTCGGAGAAAGCGCCGCCCATCGCCGCGAGAGCAATGGGGGTCGCCATTCTGATGGTGGCGGTGAGGTTGTTGATGTCGAAGATTACGTCAAGAACCCCCGTCATGCATGCGTCCTCCCCAGCGACCTGACCCTGCTCTAAGCCCTTCTAAACCCTGCGGTCATCGCAGCTGCAAGGCTCCCGAGGCCCGCGCACCGCGCACCACGAACCGCGTGCCCCGCGCCCCGCGCCCCGCGCCGCGCTGGCTTTGCTCTCAAGCCCGTGCCCTTCCCTTGCCGCCCCCACGCGCCCCTCGCGCAAGGAAGACGCTCGCGAGGGCCGGTGCCGCGACGAACAAGATGACGATGCCTTGCACAAGGGTCATCAGATCCGCAGGAATACGCGCAAAGAGCTGCATGGACATGCCGCCCGATTGCAACATCCCAAACAGGAGCGCCGCCGGCACCACGCCCCACGGCTTGTTCCGGGCAAGGACCGCCACCGCTATCCCGGTGAACCCGTAACCTGGCGAGAAGTTCGTGATGAACCTGTAGAGCGTGCCCATCACCACCGACGACCCTGCAAGTCCCGCCACTGCTCCGCTGATGACCATGGCGAGCACGATCCTTCCCGGCACGTTCACCCCAGCGTATTCGGCCGCCGTGGCGTTCCTCCCCACAGCCTGGATCTCGTACCCAACCGACGTGCGCCTGAGAATGTAGTCGATCACGATCACCACGACCAAACCCAAGACGATGCCCCACGACACCCGCGTGCCGGGGATGAGCTCGGGCAGCCTCGCCCCTACCGGCAGCACCGGCGTTTGGTCCACCGGCCCGGGTTCCTTGAGGTAGGTCTTCACAAGGAACGTAGTCAGAAAAGTCCCCACGTAATTAAGCATTATCGTGGTGATGACCTCGTGCGCTCCGAGCTTCGCCTTCATGTAGCCGGGCCCGGCAGCGAGCAACGCGCCTGCGAGCGCGCCCGCCACAAGCGCCAAAAACACCCGCACCAGCCCGGGGACGCCCGGTCCCAGGGAGAGCACTACCGCAGCGGATGCGAGCCCGCCCACGTACAGTTGCCCTTCGCCTCCTACATTGAACAACCCGCACTGGAAAGCGACGGCAACGGATAGCCCCGTGAAGAGCAGCGGCGTGGCCATCATCAGAGTGTTAGCCAGATTGTAGACGTTCCCGAAGGCTCCATAGAAAAGATTGGTGTAGGCTTCGACGACGCTGTACCCCGAGGCCGCGATCAGCACCGCACCTATGAGGAGCGCGAGCAACACCGCCACCGCCGAGTACGCCATGTCCGCGACCCCCGGCCTCGTGACGAACCCGGCCACCCGCCCACGTGCGAATCCGCGCCCCGTCTCTCGCTCTCGATGCTTCATGACGCCACACCGACCCCTTGCCCCGCCATTAGGAGGCCTAGATCCCTCTCGCTAAACTCCTCGGCGGGCCTCAATGCGACGATCTGCCCCTCGTACATGACTGCGATGCGGTCCGACAGGGCCCTCACCTCATCCAGCTCCGCGCTTATGAGCAGCACCGCCTTGCCAGCGTCCCTCATGGCTAGGAGCTGCCGGTGTATGTAGTCGGTAGCCCCGACGTCCAGCCCCCGCGTGGGCTGGGCTGCCACGATGAGGTCCGGGCCCCGCGAGAGCTCCCGCCCCACCACGAGCTTCTGCTGGTTTCCGCCGGAAAGCGATCCCACGGGTTGATCAATTGAAGCGGCCCTCACATCGTACTTGTCGACGATCTCGGCAGCGTGCTCCGCTATCTTACGGGGTTGCAGGATGCCCCTTATCGCGAACGGCGCCGACTTCTGCTCCCCAAAGATGAGGTTCTGAGCCACGGTGAACGTGTCCACTATCCCGCGCCTCAGGCGGTCGGACGGGATGCAGGCCACGCCCATTTCCCGAATGGTCCTCGGCCCCAGTCGCGTGACGTCCCGTCCGTTGAGCAGGATCCGTCCGGAGGTCGGTTTTCGCAGCCCGACTACGACCTCCTCCAACTCGAGCTGGCCGTTGCCCTCGACACCTGCTATGCCCAGGATCTCGCCGCTCCTCACCTGGAGGCTGACGTTGTTCAAACGGGCCTTGCCCCCTATGGAGCCCGAGCGCGCACCTGAGCTGGCGCCGCCCCGCACCGAGACGTTTTGCAGTTCCAGCACCACCCTGTTGCCGGGGACACGGTTCTTTCGAACCGGAGGGATGATCTGTCTCCCGACCATTAGCTCAGCGAGGTCGGACGGGCTCGTGTCCGCCGTGTTCAAGGTGGCCACGCGCTTGCCATCGCGCAGCACCGTCACCCGGTCGGATACCGCCTGCGTCTCCTTGAGCTTGTGGGTTATGAAAATGATGGTCGTCCCGCTCTCCCTGAGCTTGCGCATGATGTCAAACAGATCCCCGGCCTCCTGTGGCGTGAGCACGGCGGTCGGCTCGTCAAGTATGAGCACCTTCGCCCCGCGGAGCAAGGCCTTCAAGATCTCGACTCTCTGCTGCTGACCCACGGAGATGTTCTCCACGCGGGCGTCCGGGTCGACTTTGAGCCCGTATCGCTCGGAGACCTCCTGCACCATCTCTCTGGCCTTTGCATAATCCAGCAGCACACCCCTGCGGGGTTCGGTGCCCGCCACGATGTTCTCGGTCACGGTGAGCTTCCCCGCCAGCATGAAATGCTGATGAACCATGCCGATCCCGTGCGCGATGGCGTCCCGCGGGCCTGAAAACGACACGAGTTTCCCGTCCACGTAGATCTCACCGGCATCGCTGCGGTAGAGTCCGAAAAGGATCCTCATGAGCGTAGTCTTGCCCGCACCGTTTTCCCCGAGCAGGCAATGGATCTCGGCCGGCGCGACCTCGAAATCCACCGCGTCGTTGGCCACCACCGGGCCGAAGCGTTTGGTAATTTTCTCCATGCGCACAGCCCACATGTCCTTACGAACCTCTCTCCGATTTCCGTGGCAGGGCAGGGAAGCCCTCGCCTCCCTGCCCTGCACCAGGATCTTTCATCTGCTACCAAGCCGCCTTCTCCGAGGCCGGCCCCAAGCTCTGAGCGCTCTGCCCTACTTCTTCTTCTGGGCTTTCAACCACGCGTCCACGTCCTGTATCGTCTCGGGGACCTTGAGCTCGCCCGAGATGACCTTCTGGGCAAGCGCGTCGGCCTTTGCTGCCACGTCCGGCGGTACCAGGCTCGTGGTGTAGCCAAGGCCCTTCTCGGCAAGGCCGAGCACGTGAGTCCCGCCTTTGAACTTGCCGGAGATGACCTGCTCGATCGCGGTGTAGATGGTATTGTCCACGAACTTCATGCCGTTCGTCAGCACGTTCTTGGGCGCGAGATAGCACTGATCGGAATCAGCGCCCAAGGCATACCTGTTCGTCTCCTCGGCCGCCTTGATGACGCCCAGACCAGACCTGCCCGCAGCCTGCCAAACGATGTCCGCCCCCTGGTTGAACTGCACGAGGGCGAGTTCCTTTCCTTTGGCGGGGTCGGCCCAAGCGCCTACGTATGAATACAGCACATTGATCTCAGGATCCACGTACTTCGCGCCCGCCATGTATCCCGCGATGTTCGCGTTGATGAGCGGGATGTCCATTCCGCCCACCACACCTATGACTTTCTCAGGGTTGATCCGCGGGTCGCCCGTCTTCGTGGTCATGAGGCCTGCGATTACGCCGAGCACGAAACCGCGTTCCTGCTCCTTGTATACGTATGAAGCAACGTTCGGGGCATCGACCGCCGTGTCGATAATGGCGAACTTCTGGTTGGGGAATCTGCCCGCCACCACCTTCAGCGCGTCGGCCTGGTCAAAACCGATGGACACGATGAGATCATACCTCTTTGTCTGCGCAAACTGCATGAGCAAAGTCTCGTATTCCGCTATCTGCTGCGGCTCGGCGTACTGGGACTCTATCCCCAGCTCCTTCTCGGCCCGCTTGAGCCCTGCAAAGCCCGAATCGTTGAAGGATTTGTCTCCGAGACCTCCGGTGGCGAACACCACTGCGACCCTCGCCTTCGGAGCGGCGGCGCCCACCGACACCCCAAGCGCGAGTACAAGCACGCACAGCAACGCAACGCTCCATGCCTTCCCTAGCCTTCTGGACACTGCCATACCCGTTTACCCTCCCCCTAAGAACTGACCACGGCGGCACACGTTGCCCTTGAACGCCCCTTTCTGGGCTCCGCCGCGGCGTCCCTTGTTTATTCGTCATGTCAGCAAGGTTTCCTTCTGCAATACAGCCCAGACGGCCCACTTCCCTCCGCCCGAGTGAGTGTGGGTTAGCCTTCGCTTTGTTTCCAGCACTTACGGGTTGCCGGTGCTGCGCTCGGGACGGCGCCCCTCTCCCTCCCCGCCGAAGCACGCGTCAGACCCTCGTTCTCTCCAGGCCGTACTGCTTTATCTTCTTGCGCAGCGTGTTGCGGTGCACACCGAGCACCCAGGCGGCCTTGGACTGATTCCACGAGCACTGCCTCAGCACGCGGAGGATGTGCTCCCGCTCTACAGCATCGAGAGATGCATTCGCGGCAGGGTCAACGGGAGAGACGCCGGAACCCGGAGTCGGAGTCGGAGTCGAAGTCGGAGTCGGCGTGGGCGTCGGCCTCGGTATGGCTGTGGATTGCGGGACGGAAGCGCAAGCGGAAGCGGAAACGGAAGCGGGAACCGCTCCACACGCAGAACTGCTAGGATCGTCGAAGGCTCGGGAGGAGACAGGGATGGGGACTGCGCAATCCGGGGAGCCCGCCATGGGCGGCGCTGTTGCCGGCGTGACCTGCCCTCTTTCTGCGGCGTTGGTCTGGGTGCCGGTCACCTCCTCCGGCAGGTGCTCAGGCATGATGAACGGTCCCTCGCCCAAAAGCATGGCAGCCTCGATCGCGTTCTTGAGCTCCCGCACGTTCCCGGGCCAGTCGTACCTTGTGAGAAGGTTCATGGCCTGCGGCGACACACCCGCAAACTCCTTGCCGAGGGACACGTTGAATTCCTTGATGAAATGCTGCGCCAAGAGGGGGATGTCCTCCTTGCGCTCCCGAAGCGGCGGCACGCAGATCTGCACCACGTTGAGCCGGTAGTACAGATCCTCCCGAAAAGTTCCCTTCGCCACCTCGGACCTGAGGTTGGAGTTCGTCGCAGCGAGTATGCGAACATCCACCTTGACGGTGCTTTTGCCCCCAACCCGTTCGAACTCCTTCTCTTGGAGGACCCGCAACAGCTTGACCTGCATGGACGGGCTCATGTTCCCGATCTCGTCCAGGAAGAGCGTGCCACCGTCTGCCAACTCGAAACGCCCTGGTTTCCTCATCTGCGCGCCGGTGAACGCGCCTTTCTCGTAGCCAAACAGCTCGCTTTCAAGCAGCGCGTCCGGCAGCGCAGCGCAATTGAGCTTCAGAAAGGGGCCCGCCCGGCGCGAGCTGTTGTAATGGATCGCCCTTGCCACCAGCTCCTTCCCGGTGCCGCTCTCTCCCACGATGAGAACGGTCACGTCGTGATTCGCGACCTTTCTGATGAGCTCGAACACCGCTCGCATCTTGGCGCTTCTCCCGACGATCTCCTGAAATACGAGCTCGTCCTCGAGCATGGTCCGCAGGCGCTCGTTCTCCATCTTCAGCCGCTCGTGGGCGAGGGCCTTTTCTATCGTAATGCGCATCTCGTCGAGGTCGAAGGGCTTCGAGACGAAGTCGTACGCTCCCTGCTTCACCGCCTCAACCGCCGTCTTGATCGTCCCGTAAGCGGTCATGATGATGATCGGGGCGCGCGGGAGCTCGCTACGCAGGCGCGGGAGGATCTCGAGACCGCTCATGTCAGGCATTCTCAAGTCGAGAAGCACCAAGTGAAACTCGCGACCGCGAGCAAGCTCCAACGCGGCCTTGCCCGTGCTCGCCGCAGCCACCTGGTAGCCCTCTTCCGAGAGCACAGCCTCAAGCGTGTCACGGATGCCCTCGTCGTCGTCCACGACGAGGATGGAGGTCGTGGTTCCCTTGCCTCCCTCGCCTGTCAAGCCCTTCGCCTCCATGCCACGAGCCCCGCGAACCTCACAGGTTATCAGCGGTAATGGTCCCCACATCCACGGCGATGTAGGGCTTCACCGGCACCCCGTTGAAATGGTCGCGTATGGCTTGGATCGCCAGCACGCCTATCTGCCTCGGGTATTGAACCACGTCACCGTATATCTTCGATGCCCGGATGGCTTTGACCGCCTCCGCCGTGCCGTCGTAACCCACCACGATGATGCGCCGCTTCACGCGCGCGGCTTCGATAGCCTGAAGCGCCCCGAGTGCGGAGTCATCGTTTATCGCGAAAACCCCGTCAATGTACGGCATCATCATCAAGACGTCTTCCATGACGGCGGTAGCACGGCTTCTCTGGCCCCACGCCGGGATGTCCGCGACGATCTGTATCCCCGGATACTGCTCGAGATACTCGCGGAACCCGCTCACCCTGTCCATCACAGATGTAATGCTTGGGTGGTTTATGATGATGACCTTGCCTGATCCGCCGAGCGCCTTAGCCATGAGCTGCCCCGCAAGCCGTCCCCCCTCGAAGTTGTCGGACGCGATATGCGAGACCACGCTGCCGTAGCCCGATCGATTCGCGATGTCCACCGTGAAGACGGGGATCGAGGCCTTGTTCGCCTTCACGACGCTCTCGCCGATGGAGGTGGAGTCGCACGGCGAGATGATCAAGGCGTCCGGCTTCTTGGCGATGAGATCCTCGATCTGGCGGGCCTGCTTGACCGCGTCGAACTCAGCATAGGTGATGTCCAGTTCGAACCCGTATTTACGTCCTTCGCTGACCAGGCCCTCCTCGAGTTCCTGGTAAAACCCGTGCTTGCTTGTGAGAAGGGACGCCGCTATCCGGCGCTTCGCAGGGACGGGCCCTGCCGCTAACGCACCCGTGCCTGCGACGAGAATGGCCATGACCGCAAGATCGGTCAGGAGAACCAGAACGCGAGCCCACCCGTGCCATCTCCGCATGACAGTATTCCCTCCCCCGCACCGATGCGCTCGAACCGCTCGCTGGCCGGGCCTCCGTCCATCCGGACAAGGCCCGCCCGACAGGCCTCTTTCGTGGTCTCCTCAGCTTACACTCTCACGCCTCTGGGACGGGCGCCGCGCCGGTCACGACATGGTTCACATCACGACATGGTTCATGTCAGGTGACCCGCAGGCAGCGTGTCCCTGGTGATGGGAAGGAAGACCGAGAACGCGCTTCCCACGCCAGGCCGGCTTTCGACAGTTATCTCGCCGCCGTGCTCGGACACGACACGCCGGGCGATGGCAAGGCCAAGCCCGGTTCCTCCCTCCCTGGTCGTGAAGAATGGAGTAAAGACTTTGTCGAGTTGGTCCGCTGGTATCCCGACACCCGTGTCACGGAAATCTATCCTCACCTTGCTGCCTGCGGTCCCTTCATGCCCTCCGCAGGCCGCCGTGGCCACCGCGAGGATCCCGCCATGGGGCATGGCGTCGATGGCGTTCAACATGATGTTGAGGAATGCTTGCTGGAGCTTCTCGGGGTCCGCGAACACCCTCGGCAGGTCGGGCTGGTAGCGCCGCACGATCTCCACCCGGGCTTGTTTCGCCTTCAGGCTCACGAGCGACACCATGCGGTCCAGCACCTCGTGGATGTCGACATACTGCATGTCGCTCTCCTTCGGCCGCGCGAAACCCAGCAGTCTCTCCACGAGTTGGTCGAGCCTGTCCACTTCCCGCACGAGTATCCTTGTGAAACGCCTCAAGGACTCGTCCTCGGGCACGCGGTCTTCCAAGAACTGCGAACATGCCTTTATGGCTCCCAACGGGTTACGCACCTCGTGCGCGAGGCCAGCCGAAAGCTCGCCGACCGCCGCCAGCTTGGCCGCCTCGTGGACCTGCCGCTGGAGGTCGCGCAACTCCGTCACGTCCTCGAAGGTAACCGCCACGCCGATAGGCATCTCGTTCCGGTCCAAGAGCACGCTGCTGCTCGCCACAAGGGCCACGGAGGCGCCCCTGACGGGCATCGTGGTCTCGCAGCCGCGCTTCGTGCGCCCCTGTGCGAGCGCGTCGTCTATGAGCGCCACGATGGCGGGGGCGGCCGCCAAGGCCTCGCGGTAATTCATCCCGATGATATCGGTGACCTCGCACGGGCGACCCGAGGGCGCCTGCGCCTGGGGGCCTCCCGCATTCTCGTCCCGCGCGCTGCCTGCCTCGCACCCGCACGATGCGTCTGCATCGGACCCAGCCGCCGCACCCCCACAGGATATGGAGCCGGCCGCACAAGCAGCGCTCTTGGCGCTCTCCCTGGCACCGTCCAGAAGCCTCCGAGCCGCAGCGTTCGCCACGGTCACTTTCCCATCGAGGTCCACCGTAATCACGCCCGCCGGGATGTTTGCGAGGATGTCCTCAGTGTAGCTCATGAGCTTCTGGATGGTCTCCGCGCGGGCCTCGATCTCAATGTTCGCGCGACGCAGGTTTCCCATGTACTCCTTGAGACTGCGCGCCATGCGGTTGAACGAGACGGCGAGCCTCCCGATCTCGTCCCTGGACTCGAGCGCCACCTCCTGGTCGAGGTCGCCGCGGGCGATCATGTCCGCGGCATGAGCCAGCCTCCCTATGGGACGCGTGAAGGCACGCGCGAACGACCAGGCGTAGAAGGCTCCGAACACGAGGCCCACCGCAGCAACGACCAACGACTGGCGCGCGGATTGCCTCAAGGTCTCGAACACGCCTGCGGTGTCGAGGCCGAGGTCGAGCGCGCCGACCACGGAATCAAGCACGACCAATGGGACTACCACCCTGAAAACCTGGTCGCCACCGGAGTCGCCTTCGGCAGGGCTCATCCCGGATATGGGCTGGCTCCCCACCTGCACGGCGGTGATGGGGCCTGAGAGGGCCTCCTCGACCCAGGGGTCCACGTCGCGCTTCCCGATGTCCGACACGTGAGTGTGGGCGATGACCACGCCTTTCCCGTCCACGATCTTGAGGTAGCGAACCCCGCTCGATCGCGATGCCTCGCCCGTGACGCGACCGAGCCCCGATCCCAGTATGATGGCGTTCTCGGCGCTCAAGGCATACGAACGCGCGAGGGCCACGCCATCGCGCTGCATCTGCCCGATGATGCCTCGCCTGATCATGCCCATGCCGAGCATTGTAAGAGTGGAAACAAGCACAGCAAGGAGCGGAACGAGGTACAAGATGATCCTCGCCTGCAGGCTCGTTGCGCCAGGCAACGCTCTTGTGCGGAGTGGCTTAACCACGCCGACCGAGGCCCCCTGCCTTCCTTGGATAACGGCAGACTGGTTCAACTTTATCGTTTTTCGACTTCGACACCACGCCGAACATTCCTGCACCCCGGATTTCCGTCGCGCGGCCCCCGTCCCTGCCTCTCAGGCGCCCTTTCTCAGCCTATCAATCAGGACGGCACCCAGGATGACCGCGCCAAGGACGACGTTCTGGCTGTACGACTCCACCCCTGCCAGGTTCAAGCCGTTATTGAGAACCCCCATTATGAGAGCGCCTATCGCTGTGCCCACCATGGTCCCCTTGCCGCCCGACATGGACGTGCCACCCAGCACCGTGGCCGCGATCGCGTAGAGCTCGTACGACTCCCCTGCGCCCGGCTGCCCCGAGGCCAAGCGGGATATGAGGATGATGCCGCCGAGGGCCGCGGTCACGCCGCTCAGGCTGTACGTGAACATCTTGACGCGCGCGACGTTTATCCCGGACAGCCTTGCGGCCTCCTCGTTGCCTCCAACTGCGTACACGTAGCGGCCGATCTGGGTGCGTGTGAGGATGACGTGGGCTATGGCCATCACCACGACCATGATGACCACCGGCATCGGAATCCACGGTCCGAAAAGCTTGTCTAGGACGTACCCGCGTCCGATGAAATTGAACTGAAGCGGAAGGTTCCAGACGGGGCGGCCGTCGGAGAGCAGGAACGCAATTCCCCTGGCTGCTGTCATCATCGCGAGGGTGGACACGAACGGCGGGACCCGAAATCGCGTTATGGTGAAGCCGTTCACGGCGCCCATCGCTCCACCGATCATGAGCCCGACGACGCACGATGCGATGATCGCGAGCGGCACCCCGACCACCCCGGGCAGTCTCGTGAGGAGCTTTGCCGTGACGATCCCGACCACCGCGAGGACCGACCCAACCGAAAGGTCCACGCCGCCGGTGATTATCACGAACGTCATGCCAGTCGCGATACAAGCGTTGATCGAGATCTGCCGCAGCACGTTCACGATGTTGTCGGGCCTTATGAAAAGCCCCTTTGTCCAGATGGTGAAGAGTATGCATATCCCGGCAAAGACCAGCGCCATGCCGTAATCCTCAAACATGCGGCCCATCCTCGCGCCGAAGCCCGTCCCGCGTCGGAGGACGGTTGCGCCCGGGCTCGCCGGGCCAGCAGTGGTCGTGGTCACCGCCGCGGCCGTGCTCGTGCCCGCGCCTGTAGCCATGTTCGTTCCCGTGCTTGTGGTCGCGCTTGCGGTCGCGCCGCCGCCGCGCCCGTCGCAACCGGCGCCGGCACCACCCGGGGCAACCACCCCCAACAGCACCACCTGAGCCAGGTTCTTGCGCAAGTTCGACACGCGTAGTCCCCTCCTTAGACCCAGTGCGCCGGCCGACGCGACGCGACGCGACGCCCGCCGGTGCCGCCCCCGCCCGTTGCCACGCCCTCAGCCGGCCCGCGGCGGAGCCACAGACCCGCCCGTGGCGTAACTCATGATCTTCTCCTGAGTAGCCTCCTCCCGGGTCAGCTCGGCCTGCACTCTGCCCTCGTGGATCACGAGGATGCGGTCGCTCATCCCGAGGACCTCCGGAAGCTCCGACGAGATCATGATTATCCCGACGCCTTGTTCGGCAAGGTCGTTCATCAGCCGGTATATCTCCTGCTTCGCCCCGACGTCTATCCCCCGGGTCGGCTCGTCGAATATCACTACCTTCGAATTGGTAAAGAGCCACTTCGCCAGGACGACCTTTTGCTGGTTGCCGCCACTCAGGTTCTGCACTTTCTGTTCCAGACCCGCAGTCTTGATGGCAAGTGACTGGACAAGCCGCGATGCTTCCACGTTCTCCCGCTTCCTGTCCACGAAACCGCGCCTCGCAAGCGCGCGCAAGTTCGCAAGCGTCACGTTCTCGCGGACGCTCATGATGAGGACCAATCCCTGTTCCTTGCGGTCTTCTGTCGCAAGGCTGATCCCGGCGCGAATGGCCGCACGCGGCTCCCTGATATGGAGACGCTCCCCGGCAAGGTATATCTCTCCCGCATCTGCCGGGTCCGCACCGAAGACTGCGCGGGCGATCTCAGTCCGGCCGGACCCGACGAGCCCCGTGATGCCGAGGACTTCGCCCTCGCGAAGTGAAAAACTCACATCATGAATGATCCCCCGCCTCGAAAGCCCCTTCACCCGGAGGATCTCTTTGCCCGGCTGGCGAGTCCTCCTCGGATAGTCGCCCGTCAACTCGCGCCCGACCATGTGCTTCACGAGTTGCTCCCTCGTGACTTCTCTGACGGGGGCTGTCATGACCCGCTTGCCGTCGCGGAGGACCGTCACGCGGTCGGCTATCTCGAAGAGCTCCTCGAGCCGGTGGGAGATGTAGATGATGGCCACCCCCTGCTTTTTGAGCGTCCGCACGAGGTCGAAGAGGTGCGCCTGCTCCCGCAGGGTGAGCGTAGCGGAGGGTTCGTCCATCACAATGATACGGGCGTCAGTGGATACCGCCTTCGCTATCTCCGTCATCTGCTTCTGCGCGACGCTGAGGTCGTTTACCATGGCGCGCAGATCAAGGTCTATGCCGAGTCTCTGGAGGGCCCCGCCGGCTTGCGCGTAAAGCGCACGCCAGTCGATGAATGCGCCTTTGCGCGGCTCCCGCCCGAGGAGGATGTTCTCGGCGACAGACAGGAAGGGTATGAGGTCGAACTCCTGATAGATCACGCTTATGCCGAGCTTCTTCGCATGGAGGGGCCCCGTTATGTCCACCTTCGTGCCACCGATGAATATCTCCCCCGAGGTCATGCGCTCGGCGCCTGCGAGTATCTTTATGAGCGTGGACTTGCCTGCGCCATTCTCGCCCGCGAGCGCATGCACTTCTCCCGGGGCCAGTGTGAAGCTGACGTTGTCCAGCGCCCTGACCCCAGGGAAGTCCTTTGTGATATTGCGCATCTCGAGAAGATACGGTGCTTGGTCCGCTCCACCGCCCACCGGAGCCGCTTGGTCATCCCCCTGCCCTGCCTGCCCTGCTTTGACCGGCATTGGAGGCCCTCCTCCCCCGTTCCCTACGCTCTAGACGCTCCAGCTCGCGTGCACAACTCATGCGCGCGCACAGCGGTCAGCGGTCGGCCGGGTCAGGGTCGAAGGTGGGACCGGCTATGGCAGCCATCCGTGATGGCCGCGTCTCCAACCCTCGCCCTGCCCGGCATGCCACGCGCCGCCTGCCGCTTGCCGCTTGCCGCCTCTGCTGCCTGCCGAACGCCGAGTGCCGAGTGCCGAGTGCCCGCTTGCCCGCACTTGCCATTTGCCCCTTGGCGCTGACACCCAACGCCATGCATTGGACACCGGAGGACACCTGGCACTGGGCGCCCGTTTCCTTAACTAACCTCACCTTCAGCGCAAGACCGGACGCTAGCCAGGCAGCATCACCGCCCGGCGTTTACTTGCTGTCCTTAGTCCACACGCCGACCTCGACGTTGATCTTCTCTGGCACCTTCTTGCCGGCGAAGTAGTCCGCAATGGCCTGGATGGCTTTCTGGCCTATGAGCGTCGGGTACTGGATCGCGTCGCCGTAGATCTTCCCGGCCTTGATCGCGTCTTTCGCCTCAGGCGTAGCGTCGTAGCCGACGACCACGATCTTGCCCAGCTTGCCTGCGGCCTCGATGGCGGCGACCGCGCCCAGCGCGGAGTCGTCATTGATACCGAACACACCGGCAACGTCGGGCACTCTGAGAAGGATGTCCTCCATCGCGGCCATGGCCCTGTCGCGCTGACCCCACGCCGGGACGTCCGCGATTATCTTGATCTCGGGGTGCTGAGCGATTATCTCGCGGAAACCCTCCACCCTGTCCAACACCGACGTGACGCCAGGGTGGTTGATTATGACCACCTTGCCGCCTTTGTCCTTGAGCGCCTGGACCATAAGCCTGCCCGCCTGGCGACCGCCTTCGACGTTGTCAGACTGCACCGCACAAACCACCTTGCCCTGGGGAGAGAGGTTCATGATGTCGACCGTGAAGACCGGTATACCGGCTTTGTTAGCTTCGGCGATGGAGCCTCCCACCGCGAGCGAGTCGCACGGGGCTATGATCAGCGCGTCGACCTTTTTGGAGATGAAGTCATCGATCTGCGCCGCCTGCTTGCCGAAGTCGAATTCGCCCGCCACCACCTGCAGCTCGAACCCGTACTTCGCAGCCTCGCTGCGAAGCCCGGCCTCGAGATCCCTGTAGAACTGGTGCTCCCTTGTGAGCAGCGTGACCCCGATCAGCTTCGTAGCAGCGAAGGCTTCCTGAACGCCCATCAGCCCGAAAACCATGACCGCCAGGATAACCACCGAAAGCCAGCGTTTCATCTGTGATGGACCTCCTTTCATGCAGCCGTTGCGCAACGGTCTTTCCGGCCAAGGATCCTCGCAAGGCGCGTGCCAGAACACCGTCCAAAAGCTAAAGGCGTCGCTGGAACGCCGCCAGAACTGGCATTTCTAGGAGGACAGGAGCGAAGTCGAGCCGGCGCCGCCGCGCTCGGAGGCATCACGCAGGCGGCTCGCTCGTAGGCCGCACATTTCTTGTGCGACCGTTCGGTGTGCAGGTGCACACGAATTGTGCACTATCCCTTTTCCACAGGTGGACTTGAATGCCAAGGCTGGAAGATGTGAGGATGCGGACAGCCGCGCGTGGTAACGAACCATGGCACCGCGGCAGAGCATGCATATATGCATATGGTGATGGCGGACGAGCGCGTCAGCGCACGATGTAGTACAGCGATTCGACCTCTTCGTCGCTGGCTTTGTCAAGCCCGTCGCGTAGTTGGCGCAGGGACTCGCTGCCGACCTCCATGTCGTAGCGGCCGAGTATGCGCCCGAAGACGGCCCGCGTTGCCTGGGACTCCTTGTGCTTCGTAACGAAGCGCATGATCTCCTCGATTCGTTCGTCCTTGGTACCCATGAGCATCCACCCCGGGTCAATGCAGTCTAGGAGTAGCTTGCCCACCTTGCGACGGAAAATGCCCGCGCGGCGTCACGCGTGGGCACAGACTGGCCATGCATCTAGATGGTGCAAGAGAAATCTCGACGAAGCCTGCCGCCACATCTCTATTCCACTGTATTCCACATTCCACGCTCATCGGTTGATGCAATGGTAGCCCCGAAGATCACGCCGCTTATGGTCGCCCTGACGCCCACAAGGGCTAGGAGTGCTATATAGCCGATCACGTGTCAAGGGGTATGCCCCTTCTGTGCCGGATGCCCGCTCCAAAGCGCTGCGGCCCTCGCCCAAGCGTCCTTCTCGGGCCCCCACGGCTCGCCGGAGAAGCGGTAGTCGTGCTTCCGCCTTATCTCAGCAAGCTGGGCCTTCAGCTCCTCCAGCTTCGCTATGGACGCCTGCAGGAGCCTCGTGGCAGCCGCCCCGTATCGCGACGCCTTCAATGCCTGAACGAGGTGGGTAAGACACAGCCCGTCAGATGACGCAAGCGCCCTCTCGAGGTCGGGGCCCGATTCGAAGGCGGCCGACCCAAGCCGGGCGCTAGACCCGAGGCCGACGCTGGATCCAACACCCGTGCCCCGCCCGGGGTCGGAACTTGGTCCGATGTCGCTCATCGATCCCAGCTCAGCGATTAGCACCTCGATATACCTTTGCTCTGCCTCACGCGCCACAAGGCACGCCGGGCATCTGCGCCCGGGAAGCAAGTCGTCCACCACTGAGGCGACCGTCCCAGTCGCGGGCAACCGCACACTGCCGCTACCGCAGACCCGGAGGAGGCTCTCAAGCAACTCGAGCACGTGGTCGACGAGGTCCCCGTAGATGATGGCGTGGCCGAGCGGGTCCCCGTGCTCTCGAAGCAGCTCGGCGTGCTCAGGGCAGAAGCCGTTGGACCGCCGTAGGTCCGCCCGCATGCCGGGATCGTTGACATTCTCATAGAGGAACGTCTCGAGGTAGCGAGCAACCGCGTCGCTCACAAGCCTGCATATGGGACAGCCCGGCTTTGTCATGGCGTCCCGGAGTTTGTAGTAAGTCGTGTGCCGCGATATGGCGTGCGTCCCTCCCCTCCCTGACCTCTCCAATGCCCTGCCCTGCACCTCATCCCACTCCCCGCCCAGTTCCTTGCGTCGTCCCTCGCCCTGTCCCGCCGCGGTAGAACCTAACCCGGACGCTCCCCGTCGTAGCCAGCCCCTCCGGTATCGCGCCGTCGATGACGGACAGGAATGCCTCAAGCCGCTCGCGCACGTCAACGATCTCGACAATCACAGGCAAGTCCTCGGAAAGCCTGAGGATCTTGGCGGAGTGGATCCGGCTGTGACCGCCGTAACCCATGATGCCCCTCAGGACCGTCGCGCCGGCTAGCCCGTGCTCCCGGGCTTTACGAACGATCCACTCGTATAGAGGGATGCCATCGTGCTTGTCGCTCTCGCCGATGAAGACCCTGAGAAGCAATCCGTCTTCTGGAAGCACCATCGCAATCACCTCACATCCATCGGGATAGCGCATCGCCTGCCCACACGGCAGCGAGGCCCAGCAGGACATGCAACGCCACATTGACAACGGCAGCTAGAGCCTGCCCGTCGCGCAGGAAGCTCATTGTCTCATAGGTGAAGGTGGAAAACGTGGTGAAGGCCCCGATTAAGCCGACAAAAACGAACACGCGGAGCTCAGGTGTAAACGCCCCGCGCGCGTCAGCCATGCCGGCCAGAAACCCTATGGCCAGGCAACCTAGCAGGTTCACCGTGAAGGTACCGTACGGAAACCGCGCTGCATCGAGGTATCTGTGCACGAACCCCCCAAGGCTGTATCGCAGGACAGCCCCGACAAAACCGCCGAGCCCAACCAGCAACACTCTCGCTATATCCATTACGCTGATGACCCCTCCCTATGGCTTGCTCATGGCAGGAGTCATCAGCCCTGTCGGGCGGTTACGGCGGACTCCATCACCCGCTTGCGCGGTCCTCAGAACTGCCCGCTTGCGCAGTGCTCAGATGAGTTCGACGAGGTAACACGGCGCTAAGCACCTGTTCTATTCGCCGTGATGGGACGAGAATCCTGCAACTCATGCTCGGGTCCATGTGGTTGTGCGCGCATGTAAAGGTCGGTTTCACCCAGGGTTGCCGGTGTAGCTCTGCTTGGATGGCGCGCTTGCGGCGGGCTTCGTTCGAATCCTGAGCGAAAGGCCCCAACCGCGTCCAAGAAGCCAAGGCTAACGGCGTGGCAAGGAGGCTGGCGACGCCCCTCTTCGAAATCCGCGGTGAGTATGCGTAGGCAACTCCAAGGCTGACACGACGCCCCCAGGGGCAGTTGGCTCGCCTGCTATCTGTCGCCTCCGCGTCGCGTACAAGGAACGTCCGAGCCCGGGCTTGGTTACCTGCCGCATTCACTACGACCCTGCACCCTTCTCACTAGAGGAGCACAGGCACCTCCCGGTGCAGACAGATCCTATCCAGCGCCACCCGGCACGTGTATGCGCGCACCTCAACCCCTGACCGTACCGCCTCGCGGAGCCCTGCCCCAAAGGCGGGGTCGGTCTCGTCGTTGGGAGAAAGGGACTCAGCATCGTCACGTTGGATGACGAACACCACAATGGCCCTGAGCCCCTGCGCAACGGCCCGGGCAAGCTCGCGCACATGGCGCAACCCCCGCGCCGTCGGGGCGTCCGGAAACAGGGCCCGCCCGCCCCTCACGAGGGTCACAGACTTCACCTCGAGCAGGCAGTCACCTGCGGCCGATCCTGAAAGCCGGAAGTCCATGCGACTCTCTCCGTACGCGCATTCGCGCCGGACTTCTGAGTAGAGCGCGAGGTCTGGGAAGAATCCCACCTGTAAGCCGGCAAACACGAGGTCGTTGGGAACCCTCGAATCGACTGACACGAGAAGCCCTTCATGGTCGACAAGCGCTAGGTCGTACGAAGTTTTGCGCCGAGAGCCGTGAGGTTCGCGTGGGCCGTGACGCCCCGCCGCCGTCGGCCGGGGCGCGACAGGGTCGGGTGCTGGCGCTTCGAAACCTCCGAGCGACTTCGTGCGCGCGCTCGCGAGATAGACCAAGCGACCGGGCACCAGTAGCTCCTCAAGGCGCCCGGGATCGGCCACGTGAACAGCAACGACACCGCCGACCTCGCCGGTTTCGAGGTGCGTGTCGAGCCTCACGGTTGCAAGGAAGCGGTTCGGTCTGGACATGAAGGTTCCTGCGATCAGGCTCTCATCTCGTTTCAAGCATGGCACTGTTTCAAACATGGCACCGTTTGCGCACCCCTTTTCCCGCGAGCCCCTGCCTTGGTCCATTGTACCTCGCTATCTCGCCGAACTCGAGTGTATGCCAGCCCTCCCGCCGACCGCTGCCACGATCGTCAGATCCGGCGTGGCTGGGGTGGACAACGCTGGCATGGACAACGCTGGATCTTGCACCGATAGCACACTCTCCGCCGTCGGGCCTCCCTTTCGCTATTGGATAGGCAGGTCTTCGACAAGTACCCCGCCGTTTCGGGTCCCGTCGCGCCGACATGCTGTTCGAAGTGGAAATGGACCGGAGCCGCCAGGGCGTCGTCGCTCGAGACTTGTCGTGCTCTCTGGAAGGAACTTGTCGTTTCGCGGCGAAATCAGAGACTAGCTCGGGATGGCTGATTCGTCGGGCTCGGCGCACACGGCTCAGCCGAAGAGCGTGGTCCGTCCAGCCAGTTGCCACGCGAGAATTGAGCGGCAGCCGCATCAGTCAACTCAGCCCAGATCTCCACGAGAAGTTCCCTCTTTGCCGCTTGATAGTCCCGTCGGGTGGCCCCAAGTGCCGAACCAGTGGCGGGCTAGGTCGGATGCCCGACGCGTCGTCGCTGCGTTGTGATCCCAACAAGCATGGAACCGAATACGCACGATCGAGGACGCAAAGCCAGGTACCGCAAGACCAGAAGCGCGAAAGCGAATGCGCACGAATGCCGTTCAGTAGTGACAGGAGGAGGTCGTCTGGATGCGCCTTAGTATTACTTTCTCTCCGGCGGGCTCAAGTCTGAGGTTACCCACACACTACAACAGGCTGCTCCAGGCATCTCTCTACGCCAACCTCGACCAGATCACCGCGGCGTTTTTCCATGACCGAGGCTTTCTCCATGGATCGCGGTCTTTCAAGATGTTTACCTTCTCGCGGCTCATGGGGCCTTACGAGATTAATGCCCGAGAAGGGGTGATATGCTTCAATGGCTCGCTCAAGCTGGTGGTCTCATCTCCATCGGATGATTTCTGCGGGTCCCTTGCAACGTGTCTCCTTGCGCGCGGTTCGATTCTACTCGGCAAGGAAGAGGTCGGCATCGAGAAGGTGGAAGTGCAGTCTCCCACCATAACCGGTGAAAGGGCAATCGTGCGAACGCTGTCGCCGATCGTTGTGTACAGCACGCTCTCGAAAGCCGACGGTGCAAAGTACACGTGCTACTTTCAACCAGGAGAACCGGAGTTCGAAGAACAGCTCTGTGACAATCTGAGGAAGAAATACGAGGCCGTCCACGGTTGCCCGGCACCCGACGGAACGGTCCGCGTGCGGCCATTTCGCCAACCGCGCATGCATATCGTCAAGTATCTAGGGACAGTGATCAAGGGATACTCATGCACGCTCCAGTTGGAGGGGCCGCAGGCTCTCCTCCAGCTCGGGCTCGACGCGGGTTTTGGAGCCAAGAACTCGCAAGGATTTGGATGCGTCGAGCTTTGCCCTGCAGGCGCCCGCTGACCTTGGAAACGAAGAATTCTGGGGGTGTAAGCGATGCTGATAGAGAGCCTCGTTAGACTCGGAAGGCCGCTTGTGAAGGGCGGGCTCTCTCCAGCCGAGGTGCTAAAGCAGATATCAGATGTTGCTTCGGAGAACGCCAGGAACTTCTTTGCGCACGTATTCGTGGTGGAGATCAAGCGGGATGGCAGCCCAATAGCCTCTTCACCAGTGAGCCATTGCTGCATCGCACGGGCGCTCGCCATGCAGCAATGGGGTTCATATGGGGCAAGCCGCGGGGCAAAAGGGAAGAAAAACGTGTTTGTTCAGGACATTGGGAGAGGCGTGGGGGCACCGTTTGTTCTGCCAAAGGGCGGGAATCCCAGAACTCCACAGGGCAAGTACGGCGTCCCCGTGTACCCGATATATGATGGAGACATCAAAGCGTTCAACGAAAGCCCTACTTGCGAAGGCGTCAAAGCCTTTCTTGCTGGGCGCCTCGAAAGGACAATAGGTTTCGCCTTGTCCTCGGACGAGTTGGAGAATGTAGCCCTCGAGCTGCACCGTGCCATCAGGGCGGCATCGCTCGACCCTTCGGAGAAGGCGCTCGGCGTGGTTGTGCTAGCGGAGTTGACAGATGATGGCCCGTTCGGGCTCGCCGACGCCATAGTGGTCGGGGATCCGTCAATGTCCTACGTGGGGCCGAGCATGATAGCCGCTGGCAAACACATAGTGGCCAGGCTCGAAAAGGTCCTCGAGAGGTTCTGGGAGGCAAAGATCGACGAGGCCACCGAAGGTGGAGAAGAGTGTGGAAGCGATAGCAAGTGCTTCTTCTGCGATGCGTCTGGCCGCGTGGTTTCTGCATACTGCAAGGCCTGGCCTTGGCTTCTTCCTACTTGGAACTGCCCGTTCCCGATTTCATGGGCTGAAGGTAAGAGCGGTCTCAACAACGCCAACATGGTCAAGGGGATTGCAGTGTGCCCTGAATGCTACAAGGCCCTCTCGTACGGTGCCAACGTGTTCATGAAGCTGTCATCCTCTTTCGACACATGGCTCACCAAGGAGATCTTCTCTCCTGTCGCCAGTGCCACTGGCAAGGACATGGCTAAGAGAGCAGCGCGGATAGACCCAATACAGGGGTCAGTAGTGGCCTTGCCGATTCTTGACGAGTTCCTGAGCGACGAAGACGCACGCGACGAATTCGTGGAAGGGATCACTAGGATGCTCGCTAGGCACCACGATGCTCGCCGGCTCGATGTGCATCTAAAGGCCATCACCGGGTTCGAGATGGTGTTGCCAGAAGAGTTCAGCCGAGAAGAGTACCGGCTCTATCTGACATATTTCACGGGGAACCCATCTCGCGGCGACGTTCATTTGAGGGCGACGATCGAAGACGTCCTTCCGTCAACTGCGAGGCAGGTCACGAAGCTCGTCAGTGGCCTCGGAGAGTACGCAGTGGACATTGCGCGTCGGCTGCGTGGCAAGAACATGGATGAGCAACAAGAGGCTTTCGTGCGGCACACCTACACTTCTCTCCCGTACCTTCTTGGCACAGCGTTTGGTGCGCCCTTTCTTTGGGACTCTCTCAACACTACCATGCATAGAGGGAACATAGCCTCTGAGCGCTTCCTTGCAAACTCGGCCGCGCGTATGTCTGAGCTCGGCCACCAGCTTCCTGATAGCTACGCGCGTTTGAACGATGAGATAGTCTTCTACCTGACGTTCAGGCGGTTTCTCCAGGAGTACAACCGAGAAATCCGTAGCGAAAAGGGAGGTGAACAAATGAGAGACTGGAAGGAAATTCACGCCATGCTTTCCGGGGGTCGCCCGGAGGACATGGTCTTTCGTGATGCGGAGGAGCTCGGCTTTGCATGTGGACACCTCACAGGGCTTTTCTCGCGCCAATATTGGCACGCGACGAAAGTGGGTCGCGAGGGCAAAGACTTCCTCAAGCATCGTGTGATGACCTTCGGCACAGACCTCACGCCCACGGTTGTGTACGAGCGAGGCTTGGCGCGCATGGAGGAGGTCGCGCGCAGGTTGGATATGCATCTACCAGAGGATTTCCGTCGGCGTCTTGCCGTCGTGTTGGTCGAATTCGCCCGCACGAAGGACGAGATCGCTCGCAACCGGCACGCGTTCATGGCGGCATTCTGGGCGGGCCATAACCTTGCTGGTTCCCAGGTAGCTACTGAGCATCATGACGACAGCGCAGAGCGGTAGAAATGCGTGAGAGTAGAAGAGCGTGACAAGCAAAGAGGGGATATGTCAAGGAGGGAACGGCATGTCAAGTGTTAGAAGTGGAGAGATCCTCTTTGTGAAGTGCGTGAAGGATGGCATTCCAAACAGGGATCCGTTGAACGACAGCGATGCGAGGCGGATCTTTGGTGAGGAGGACGGACGAATCTCCCTCTCTGATGTGAGCATCAAGCGGGACGTGAGGGACTACGTGCTTGCAAAGCACCCCGACGGTGGGCCCGATAAGCGGTGGTTCGTGTTCTGTCGGGAAGAACGCAAGGAAGACGGGAAACTCCTTGGTCGCGAAAGCCTGGCCAAGACCTTGGTCGAGCGAGCCGGGCTTGGCGCCGAGGCCGATGTCCGAGATGCACTGCTGAAAGCAGCGTTTGATGTGCGCGTCTTCGGCGCAGTGTACAGTGTGGAGGGAGCAAGCTTCCACAAAACTGGACCAGTGCAGTTTGGCTGGGCCCATTCGTTGCACCCGGTTGAAACGAAATACGTACAAGGGACGGTCGTGATGCCGAGCCAAGACGCAAAGGCCACGGACGCAGGCGAAGAAAGCGGCAAAGCTCAGGGAACGATCTGGACGACGTACATACTGCCGTTCGCTGTGTTTGCGATGCCTGGGGTCATAAACGCCACCATCGCGAAGGACACAGGGATGACGGATCAGGATGTTGAATTGCTCCTCGAGGGCCTTTGGAAAGGCACTCAGCATAGGCAGGCTCGTGGCCGAGGCATCCAACAGCCGCTCCTACTGGTACACACAGAGTACAAGGACCCTTTCTACAGAATCGGGTACTTGGAGGATCACATCGCCTTGAAGCCGGAAAGAGACGTATGGCTCGGCGGAACGCCTCCCACTTCGCTTGACGACGTGTCGCTTGACGTGTCGGAGCTCGCGGACGTGTTAAGGAGCTCTAGCGAAGAAATCGCGCGTATCCGGTACTGGGTGCACCCCGGCCTGTCCATGACCGGAGAACTGCCGGGAGAGCGGGCGAGGTTATGGTAGGACAGTCCCACGCGTAGGTCGTTGAAGGGGGGTGACCACGCGTTGCAGGTTCTCATATTCGATCTCCGGGGCAGCATTGGCCACTTCCGCAGGCCGGACACCACGGTGACACACGCATCGTACCCGTTCATAACCCGCACCGTGCTGTCCGGACTACTGGCGTCCATACTCGGGCTGGAGCGCCTTCAGGGAGAGAACTGGTTCGGCTTGCAGTTGCTCTCTCGCGTCCAGACAGTATCTCAGGAGATGTCGATGCACGGCAAGGGATGGCTTTTCGGCGGCGACCAGAACTTCAACAGACCAACGGCCATAGAACTAGTCGTGAACCCTTACTACCGTGTGTACTATGCCGGGGATAGTCTCGATAGTCTCGCAGCGTCGATCAAGGGAAACAGGTCACGTTACCATACGTATCTAGGGAGCGCCTACTGCCTCACATTCCCGAGGTTCCGTGCGGTTGTTGATGCTGAAGACATGCTCCTCTCGTCCGACGAAGTGCTCGAGACGCGTACCGTCCTACCGAGTCACGCGATCTCCCGGCTCATTCCTTGTGAGGGCTCAGAGTACGGGCGTGTCGGCGGGATGCAGTATGAGCACGTGGGCGACCGGAGGTTCCGAGGAACGATAAACATCGTCTATGAAGTGGCAGGGCGGCCCATCAGACTTAAGCCCGCGCAGACTGTCGCGGAACAGGCAAGACCATATAGGTTCCTGAGGCTCAGCACGGGAGAGGTGATCTGCCTTTGGTAGTCTGTGCTCAGATAGCCTTTCCCTATCTCGTGCGTCACATCGTTCTTCCCATAGGGACTATCATGTCGGCCCCGAGGAGGACAGCCGGGGCGTCCCGCAGCGTTGCCGCACCGCTGTCACGTCGTTGCCGCAGCGCTGATATACCTGTGTCGCACACTTGCCAACAGGAAACTCGGCAACCAGAGGTCTGCCTTGCCCTTATTCGGCATGGGTGCGCTCCCACGCGCCCGGCACAAGAAGAGGATCGCAGATGGTGAAAGCGAGGACGTTCTAGCGAGATATAAGGAGCTAAGGCAGGATAGAGTGAGGGGAACGCCATGCCGGACCAGAAGGTAATCGCTTTTCGGGAGTGTCTTGCCCGACCCGACAGCGAGCAGGGAACACGCCACCTCCTGTCGGCACATCTTTTAGAGGTCGCGCGGGGGTGTGGCAGCCCGGAGGGCGATATAGACTCAAAGCTTGGCTTCCTGGCGGGTCTCGCTCACGACGCAGGCAAAGCGAGGTCGCAATGGCAGGCGCACATCCTAGGGCGCGGTCCGAGAGTGAACCACGCTCCACTGGGTTCTGCACTCTTCACGTACATGGCCGCGACGCTCCTGGAACAGTGGGAGGTTCCGCGCGACCAGCTGCCGACAAAGCGACTTCTGGTCCTTCGGCTGGCGCAAGACATTCACGACCATCACGGCGCCCTCGAGGGCCTCACCGGCGAGGTGCCGTGGAAAGACTCGCTCAGTGTGAACGACTTCGACGAGTGCGACCTGGATGGGTTCTTCGCATTTGTTGCGGGGTATTTCTCGGACTGGCGTTTGACACCTCATTTCTGTGAGGCCTCGTCATCATTGGGTTTCGAGGCATACGAGTCTCGCGTACCACAACATTCCTCCCCCGGGTCGTTCTGTCGGCGTGGCAGTTCGGTCACCCGT